>DASVCT010000144.1:0-36519 GCA_036381475.1 Cyclobacteriaceae bacterium | reverse complement strand
TCGGCAACACGTGTCTATGACGCGTGGATAGTCCGTGCCTTCCATGCCGCGGGCGACTTTATCCATCGTCCAAGGTGGAGAGCCGGCGTCCGCACCGTTGAACAAATACAACACTGGCTTCCCCGGATCGGTATGCGTTGTGTTTGCCGGATGGACAATGGCGATGTTGTAACCTTAACCAGTAAATATCTTCAATGGCTGTCCGACTTCGTCGAGTTTTGTGAAACGGACAGTACCGGCAACATGACGTGGTACACGTTGCGTGGTGTTGATGATAACCGGACGGAGGTAAAGCTCGACTATTACATCCCAAGGAAATTTCCTACAACCTTGTGGTTTCGTCTGGCAGGCAAGAGTGCCGTCAAGCAGTCGCTTGACAGGTCGCTGGAGAACCTTGAGAAAGTTGTCGCGGAAATCCGACTGCTCGACGACGAGCCGGTTGGTACTGCGGATTACCAATAGCAACATGCAACATCGAAGTCAAACAAATAAGGTTATCCTCTACGCGCTCTCCCTCCTTTTGGCATTGTCCCTGCCCGCCGCAGCGCAGCAAGTTACAGGCGACTGGTATGGGCTTCTGAATATTCCCGGATCTTCACTGCGGGTTGTCTTTCACATCAGCCAGGTTGGTGATGCTTACTCCGCTACGATGGACAGTCCCGATCAGAGCGCGTATGGGATTCCGGTGACTACTACGCGTTTCGAAAACCGAACACTGACAATGACCGTAACCAGCCTGTCGATCGACTACCTCGGGATCATGGAAGGTGATAGCATCGTACGCGGCACGTTTCGCCAGTCTGGACGGGCCTTTGCCCTGAATCTTACCCGGGAGCCTGTCAACAAGCCCATAGTGGTGCGGCCACAGGACCCTAAACCACCCTACCCCTACAGCGAAGAAGATGTGGTCTTTCCTAACACGGCCGACGATATCACGCTTGCCGGTACATTAACCCTCCCACCAAAGGGAGAACCGTTTACGGCCGTAGTGCTCATATCAGGCAGTGGGCCTCAGAACCGCAATGAAGAGCTCATGGGCCACAAGCCCTTCCTGATACTCGCGGATCATCTTACGCGGGCCGGGATCGCCGTACTGCGATTCGACGACCGGGGCACTGGAAAATCTACCGGAAATTTTTCTGCTGCGACGACAAGGGATTTTGCCCGTGACGTCCAGGCGGCGATCGATTTCCTCAAGACACGAAAGGAAATCAACCCGGGGCGCATCGGACTGGTTGGACACAGTGAGGGCGGCCTCATAGCTCCCATGGTCGCCGCCTCATCCAACGATGTGGCGTTTGTGGCAATGCTGGCCGGCCCTGGAATTCGTGGCAAAGAACTGCTGGTTTTGCAGTCGGAACTCATCAGCAGAACGATGGGTTTGAAGGAGGAATTAATTCAGGGCTCACGGGAAGTCAACGAGGGCATCTTCGACCTCATCGTGAACACGGCAGAGCCGGATTCACTTCGTCACCAAATCGCAGCCTACCTGCGGAAGGCGTTGAAGGAGCATCCACACATCCTTGCCCAGAGCGGCATGGACGAAGATGCCTTTGTCAACATGCAAGCCACGGCACTTTCAAGTCCGTGGATGGAGGCGTTTGTGCGTTATGATCCCGCGCCTGTTCTCGAGAAAGTTACGTGCCCGGTATTGGCACTATTTGGTGAAAAAGATCTACAAGTTCCTCCGGATCCAAATGCAGAGGCCGTAACCAACGCCCTAAAACGGGGCGGCAATAGCCGAAGTACCGTCGAAGTTTTACCCGGCCTGAACCACTTGTTCCAGGAGGCGCATACCGGTTCGCCCGCCGAATATGGCGTGATCGAGCAAACTATGTCGCCGCTCGCAATGGACGCGTTGTCGTCGTGGATACAGGGACTATATCCGTAGTTTCCCACACATGCAATGACGCCATAGCGATGCGTAGCAAGAAGTGGCTCGCGGATTGGTGCCGCTGGCAGGAATGAGTTATTTTCGGTCTTATTAAATCCCACACTATGGAAACGGTTGAACTTGGATTGGAGTATTTGGCTGAACTGGAATCTGAAATACCAGCCACGCGTAAGTGCCTGGAGCGAATCCCCTCAAATTTGTTTGAATGGAGACCGCATGAAAAATCAATGACGTTGGGATACCTGTCTCTTCTTGTGGCAGAGATTCCCAAGTGGATTACATACGCCGTTGAGCAATCGGAAATCGACTTTGCCACGTTCCCTCATGACAAAATTACGACCACGGAGGACCTGGTCAGGCACTTTGACGAAAATATTGAGGGTGCGAAGAAGGCATTAAAGGGGGTTACCCATGAAGAACTGGCGAAAGCATTTTACCTGAAGCGCAATGGCCAGGTGGTGTTTAGTTCTCCCAAGCAAGAGACCGTGAGGTCTACACTGAATCACTGGGTACATCACCGGGGCCAGCTTACCGTGTACATGCGCCTGAACAACATACTCGTCCCGTCCATTTACGGACCGTCGGCCGATGATCGTGGCTTCTGACGTGTTTAGGCGCTTACGGATTTAGGTGTTTAAGTTTGATCTGCCGTACAATCCCATGAAGTTTTTCACCCCTCCATCCTCTCCTTCCAATGAGGCGATCGGCCTGGTGCGTATCATCTTCGGCCTGCTCCTCGTGTACCATGGCCATGAGGTTTTCAGGCCTGAAATCATGAACAGTTATTTGGACTGGGATCTGTTCAAGACACCTTCGGGAAAAGTTCTCGTATATGCGGGGAAGGCATCCGAACTGATTGCAGGCATTTTGCTTACGCTGGGCCTCTTTACCCGCGTTGGCTCGTTGCTTACCATTGGAACATTCTGTTTCATAACGTTTGTCGTCGGGAACGGGAGATTCTGGTATGAAGATCAGCATCCGTTCATGTTCGCCCTGTTCGGTTTGTTGTTCCTGATGACCGGCCCCGGCGCCTGGAGCTTTGATCGCATTCTTTTCAGAACAGCATCAGGTTAATCCAGATGCCGGCGCAAGAGTACCGTAACATTAAACGTGCGTGTAATCTAATTGCCTCTGCAACTGCAGCTGCATCTACATCTTTCTCCAACTACTCCCAGCGGAACAATTTAACGGCGATGGTATAGGTGATCGCCATCCACACGCCCATGCCGAGCAGGTCACCTGGCATTTGCCACAATGAAGTGCCCTCGTTGGCGATCTTTCTCATGGCGTCAACGACATACGTAAGCGGGAAAACGTCGGTTATGGACTGCAGCCACGAAGGAAAGACATCGGAAGGAAAAAATATTCCTGACAGGAGCAGCATCGGCAGCTGGACGAGGTTGGCTACCGGAGCCACCTGGGTTTCCTCCCTTGCCCATCCTGCGATGGAAAAGCCGATGCCGAGAAATATCAGCGCGCCTATAATGCACACCAGGGCGAACTCGACGTAGCTCCCGAGCATGTGGAAGTCGAAAAACCAGGCACCAAACCCTACCAGCACGACGGCAGTAGTGATAACCACAATGAGGCGAACAACAGCCTGCGCAAGAACGAATTGAAACGGGTGTATCGGCGTCGCCTGAATGCGTCTGAGGGCGCCGTTCAGCTTCCACGCGACAAAACTGAACGCTACGCTGAAGATCCCGAGTTGCATGACGGTCATCGCGAGAATGCCCGGCAGTACGAAGTCGAAGTAATTCAGGTTATTCACGGTTACGCCTGCCGTCTTTACTTCCAGCATAGGGGCGGTACCTGTAAACTTCCTGTCCAGCTTGTCTACAATCTGACTGATGACGAGGTTGGCAATCTGTGCGCCCTGCGGTTTCCCGTTGTTGTATCGCGTTTCGATTTGTTCGGCTACCGGCTTGCCCTCCTCCATCACGCCGAAGTTTTCCGGAACAATTATGTGAAGGTCGATATGTCCCTTGCCCAGCTCCGTCGATGCCTCCTCTTCCGACAAGGTCTCTATGCTAAACGCACCGACTTGTACCAGCTGCTTCTCAAACTCCACCGCCATTTCGGTCGTGGAGTGGTTGGTGAGGGCGATGCGGATTGATGGTCCGGAGTTTCCCGACAGGAAGCCGAAGACCGAAAGCATGACCATGGGAAGCAACAAGCTGAACACAATCGTCCCCTTGTTGCGAATGAACATTTTGAGCGAGGCTTTTACCATCGCACCGAAGGACTTCAGTGTCTTCATCAGTCTCTCAACGTTTTTCCCGTCAGATCAAGAAATACATCTTCAAGCGTGGCTGCATGCACCTCAGTATGTGGCGTGAAACCGCGGCCAAGGAGTTGGCGGATGAGCTCTCCGGGCGAGTCGAGCGCAACAATCCTTCCATCGTCCATGATTGCAATGCGGTCACAAAGGTATTGCGCCTCGTCCATATAGTGAGTCGTGAGCACTACCGTCGTACCTCTCGCGCGGATCTGTCCGATCAGTTCCCAAAGGTTGCGGCGCGCCTGGGGGTCGAGACCGGTCGTGGGCTCGTCGAGGAACACGAGGACGGGATTGTTGACCAGCGTCGTCGCGATGGAGAACCGCTGCTTTTGACCTCCAGACAGTTGCTTCACCATCGCACGTGCCCTGTCCCTGAGTCCCACATCGTCCAACAAGGACAATGGATCGACCTTACAGCCGTATAGGGCAGCGAACATTTCAATGAGTTCTGTGAGCCGCAGGTTTTGGAAGAAAGCTGACGACTGCAACTGGATGCCAATGCGTTCTTTGATTTTGAACGGATGTTCGGCTGCGTTGATGCCATCGAGCAAGACCGTACCGGATGTTATCGTCCGGAGTCCCTCGATCATTTCAAGCGTGGTAGTCTTTCCTGCGCCGTTGGGCCCCAGGATGCCGAACACTTCACCGCGCTGAACAGAGAAACTCACGCCCTTCACGGCTTCCACGCCGTTATCGTAGGTCTTGACGAGATTGTCGACCTGGAGTATTATGGATGACATTCGCGCTGCAATTTAGAAGGATTGTTCTTTCGCCGCGGATTCTGGGCAATTCATTCACGAACGTTTACATCTCCAATACGATCTTACCCACCCTATTGGTTGCGCCAATGTCGTTAAAAGCGCTGATGATCTTGCTGAAGGGCCGTATGGAATCGATTTGAGGACGGATTTTATGTTTGGCGACAAACTGGAGCATCTGGACGAACTCTTCGTCGTTGCCCATCGTCGATCCGATCAGGGAGAGTTGTCGCCAGAACATCCGGTAGAGATCAATGCCCTTCGGCAGTCCAGCGGAGGCGCCGTAAAAGACGAGCTTTCCGGAGGGCTTAAGTATTTTGATGAAGGCGTTCACTTGTTCTCCGCCCGCACTGTCGAGGATCAGATCGAATCCGCCGCGCGTCTTCCAAAGATCCTTAAATGTATTTTCAAGCCTGTAGTTGTAGCCTCCCTTTGCCCCCAGCTTGATGGCCTTCTGCAGCTTGGCCTCGCTGCTGGTATTCACGTAGACGTTGGCATTGACCGCGAGGGCGAATTGAAAGGCAAGCTGGGCAACGCCACCGCCAAACCCGGATATGAGTACATTTTGTCCGGTGCGTAACCCCCCTTTCCTGAACAACGCGCGATAGGAAGTAAGCCCGCCTAACGGGAGGGCCGCTGCCTGCCGATGGTCGAGATGCGCTGGTTTGAGCTGCAGTCGGTCGACCGGCACCGCGATATACTCGGCGAAGGTGCCGTTCTCCGGCATACCCAGGATGGTGTATTTGTCCGATTGAACTTCCGGGTTAGGGCCCCAATTGACATTGGGATTGATCACAACCTCCTTCCCCACCCAGGGTTGATTCATTTCGTCGTACACCGCTTCGACCACACCACATCCGTCCGAGCCCAGTATGGCGCCAAACCGGATGTGGGGATACTTTCCTTCTATGATCCATTGATCGCGCCGATTGAGGGTAACAGACTGAAGTCTCACCAGCGCCCTACCTTCCGACAACGCCGGCGTGGGAACATCCATAAGTTCAATTTTCCCGGGCGCGCTGAGTACGAGGGCTTTCATCGTTGCAAAACAGGGGTAGTCTCAGGTGGTTCTTATGCAAGTATACGGGTTTTGGAGAAAACGAGTGAATGGACGGACACCAGGTGGTCAACCGCTTACTTTAGAAAGGCGTATCATCAGGGTCGCGGGGCTCAGGTCCGGGATCGGGCGGCGTGTTCACCCGGCTTCCCAGTCGGATCATTCCGCTGAAGGGGTTGTCGCCAGGCGTGGGTTCGTCGAAGTCGGTGAACTTCGTGTACTTGCCGATGAACTTGAGCCGAACGGTGCCGATCGAACCGTTACGGTGCTTTGCGATGATGACCTCACCCAGGCCCTGTGTGGGCATTCCCTCTTCGTCAACAGTGATCTTGTAGTATTCAGGACGGTAAAGGAACATTACGATGTCGGCATCCTGTTCGATGGAGCCGGACTCCCGCAGGTCGGACAACTGCGGTCGCTTGTCTCCGCCGCGCGTCTCGACGCCGCGACTCAATTGTGACAGGGCTATCACAGGGACGTTGAGTTCTTTTGCTATTCCTTTCAGTGCGCGGGAGATCGATGCGATTTCCTGTTCGCGGTTGCCACCCTGCTCACCCCGCATGAGCTGGAGGTAATCGACGACAATAAGCTGAACGTTGTGTTCCGCTTTGAGACGTCGGGATTTTGCCCGCAGTTCGAGGATGGATAGTGCAGGCGTGTCGTCGATATAGATCGGTGCCGCCGAGAGCCTGTTGGTTTTATGGACGAGCTGTTTCCACTCAAATTCAGCAAGATTACCTTTCCTGATCTTCTCGCCTTCCAGTTCCGCTTCAGAGGATATCATCCGGTTGACCAGCTGTACCGATGCCATTTCGAGAGAGAAAATCGCTACCGGTATGTTGAAGTCGACCGCCGCGTTGCGTAGCGCGGAGACAATAAACGCAGTTTTACCCATGCCCGGCCTGGCGGCGATGATGATGAGGTCGGATCTCTGCCAGCCGGAGGTCATGCGGTCGAGCGCTGTAAACCCACTGGGCACGCCGGTGAGACCATCCTGGTGCTCTCTGAGTTGCTGAAGTTCCTGGATGGCGCGGTACATCAGGTTCTTCATCGTGTCGTAGTTCTTTCTCAGGTTGGAGTCGGATATTTCGAATATTTTCTGTTCCGTCTTGTCGAGCAGTTCGAAAACGTCCGTAGTATCCTCGTAAGCATCCTGGTGGATCTGAGAAGCGATCTGAATAAGCTCGCGCTTGATGGCCATTTCGATGATGACGCGCGCGTGGTATTCAATGTTGGCGGCCGAGCTAACCTTTGACGTCAATTCGGCGACCTTGTAAGCACCACCAACAAGCTCAAGCTTTCCGTTTTTCCGGAGCTGATTGACCACCGTCCGCATGTCGACCGGTTCGGATGCCTTGAAGAGCTCGACGATGGCGGTATACAATTCCTTATGTGCGTCCTGGTAGAAGTGTTCCGCTTTGAGAAATTCTATGACCTGGTTCAGCGCATTCTTCTCCAGCATCAGCGCACCGAGTACCGCCTCCTCCAACTCCGGCGCCTGCGGGGGTAACTTGCCCAGGCTTTCGGCGATGTCGCGAGCGACGAGTTTAGTGGACTTGCTGCTCAACCTAAGAGGCGTAGATCTACCTTGCTCCATACCGTAGTCGTTGTAGGTGTTCTTCGCAATTCGATGGTCCGGGATTTCAACCCGAGGGGCAACAAACGTATGAAAAGCGAGCCTTCTCGTATAAACAAACTATTCACAAATGACCCACACATTCTTTGTGTATAAGTTTTTGCTGAAAAGTTTGTCGGTGTCCGGTTGCACAAAATGATCCGTCCCATTATATTCTTGTCGCACAAGTATAGTCGATGAATGCGACAACCTGTGTCAAAACGCACGGGCCGTTGGTTTTGGTCTATTCCGAACATTTTCATTTACTTTGGGCACGAAGAGGTCATTTATAGATGCCGGGAGAACGTAAACGCATTCATTTCATAGCTGTCGGCGGAAGCGTAATGCACAACCTGGCCATCGCCCTGAAGCACGCCGGAAATGACGTGTCGGGATCCGATGATGAAATTTTCGAGCCAGCACGTTCAGCACTGAAAACCAACGGTTTATTACCTGAGAAAGAAGGTTGGTTTCCCGAAAAAATTACGCCGGATATTGACGAAGTGATCCTCGGAATGCACGCACAGGTCGACAATCCCGAGTTACTGAAAGCTCAGGAGTTCGGCATTCCGATTCGGTCATTCCCGGAATTCATTTATGAACGGTCGCGCGACAAGCAACGCATCGTGATCGCAGGCAGTCACGGAAAGACAACCATTACTGCGATCATCATTCATGTCCTCAATTACCTGAACCGGAAGTTCGACTATGTCATCGGAGCCCGCATAAAAGGACTTGATCTCACAGTTCGATTATCCGACGCTCCCATTATTATAATAGAAGGCGATGAATACCTGTCGTCGCGCCTCGACCCCGTACCGAAATTCATTCGCTACCGGCATCATATCGGACTGATCAGCGGCGTGGCCTGGGATCATGCGAACGTGTTTCCCACGGAAGAAGACTACGTACGGCAGTTCGACATCTTCTGCGACCAGACGCCCAAGGGCGGCGTACTCCTGTACTGCGAACAGGATCCTATGGCGGTAATGATAGGAAAGAAGGAACGTACCGACGTAGCTGCAGTGGGCTACAAGGCCCTCCCCCATGTTGTAGAGAACGGCGTGACGTACCTTACCTATGAGAAAGAGCGCTACCCGATTCGGATCTTTGGTAGCCACAACTATTTGAACCTGGGAGGTGCCCGTGAGCTACTTCGTCGCATCGGAGTGACGTACGAACAATTCTATCAGGCAATTCCCACCTTCGAGGGAGCTTCCGGGCGACTGGAAGTCGTAACGAGCAAGAATTCAATGTGTATCATTCGCGACTTCGCCCACGCGCCCTCCAAAGTGAAGGCATCGGTGAAGGCGGTTCGGGAACTTCACCCGGACCGTGAACTTGTAGCGTGTCTCGAACTTCATACCTACAGCAGCCTGAGCAAGAGTTACCTGCCTCAATACCGACAAGCTTTAAGGAATGCACAGCAAAAATTGGTGTATTTCGATCCGCATACCGTCGAGGCAAAGCGTCTTGAACCGCTTAAGGAGAGCGACATACGGAAGGCGTTCGACTCCGAGACGGTGAAAGTGTTTACCGATCGCGAGGAACTGGAACGCTATCTTTCTCAACAGTCGTGGAGCAACAAGAACTTGCTGCTCATGAGTTCCGGAACCTTTGGCGGCATGTCGATGGACCAGCTTGCGGCAACCCTGAAAGACTGACCCCATGCGTCTGCACCTGAAGACACCCGTTGTTTTTTTCGACCTCGAGGCGACGGGAATGAGCATTACCCAGGACCGCATCATTGAGATCGCGATGGTCAAGGTCCTGCCCAACCAGGAAATCATCCGGAAGTCCAACCTGATCAACCCCACAATACCCATCCCTCACGAGTCGTCGCTCATCCACGGTATCTACGACAAAGACGTTCAGGGCAAGCCCACATTCAAAGACGTCGCTAAGGAATATGCACGGTTCCTCGAGGGAGCCGACCTGGCGGGGTTCAGTATCCTTAAGTTCGATGTACCCCTGCTCGTCGAGGAATTCCTTCGGGCCGGCGTGGAGTTCGATTATGGCCGGAAGCGGATTATCGACACCCAAAAGATTTTTCATCTGATGGAAAAGCGAACCCTTGCGGCAGCCTATCGGTTTTATCTTAATAAAGAGTTACAGGACTCCCACACGGCGGAGGCGGACGCCGAAGCCAGCATGGAAATCCTGGCAGCTCAGGTCGAGAAATACGATGGCGCGCCAGTAACCGACACCTTGGGCCGCAAGATTGGCGAAATATCGAACGACATGGAGGTACTAAGCCGGCTTTCACTTTCCAACATGGTTGATCTGGCAGGGCGTATGTGCCTCAACGACAAGGGGGAAGAAATATTTAACTTTGGCAAACACCGGAACAAGAAAGTGGCCGCTATCCTCCGGGAGGAGCCGGCGTATTACGATTGGATTATGAATGGCGACTTCTCCCTGGACACCAAGCGCAAGCTTACGGAAATCAAGCTCCGCGCCTTCCGGAAATGAATGGAACCTTTTCGATGTGATTAAAGTCTATAATTTTTATAGGTTTAATAGATTTTGCTAAATTTGCGAAGTCCCATCAGGAATAATACTGAATCCAGCCAACTGTGGCTCTTTTCGAAGAATTAAAGGAAGAACTGACGTCCCTCAGCGCTGAAGAGGGGCTCCGAAGGCTCTCCCAGCGCATGCCGCAGGGGGCTATAAAGTTTTCTTCAGCATTTGGCGAAGAAGACCAGGTAATTACCCACCTGATTGCAACAAACAATCTCCCTATCACTATTTTTACGCTTGATACCGGCAGGCTTTTCCAGGAGACCTACGAGTTGATGGACCGCACCCGGGCGCGTTATCGGATCAATGTCGAAACGTACTTTCCTGATGCCGGAGACGTGGAAGGGTTGGTGCGGACCAAGGGCTTCAACAGCTTTTATGAGTCTGTGGAAAACCGCAAGGAGTGCTGCTATATCCGCAAGGTGAAACCTTTGCGGCGGGCTCTCCAGGGGGCTTCGGTATGGGTGACCGGTTTACGCGCCGGGCAGTCCGCCAACCGCCAGACGTTCCAGGTTGTGGAATGGGATCCGGACCTTCAACTGGTAAAGTACAACCCGATACTGAAATGGTCGTATGACGAAATGCAGGCGTTCATAGCGGCCAACAAGGTCCCTGTAAACGCCCTTCATGCGAAAGGCTTTGCCAGCATCGGATGCGCTCCCTGCACGCGCGCAATCCAGCCGGGTGAAGATATCCGGGCCGGGCGCTGGTGGTGGGAACAGACACAAAAGGAGTGCGGACTTCACGAAGCAAAACCAGCAGAACAACAATAGATCAAGGATGAGTGAGTATTTGAAAGTTTTTCCGAAAGATCTCGAGGACGAGGCGATCTATATTATACGCGAGACGGCGGCCCAGTTCGAGCGTCCCGCAATCCTTTTTTCCGGGGGCAAGGATTCCATTACCCTGGTGAGACTTGCGCAGAAAGCTTTCTACCCCGGTAAGATACCTTTTCCTCTGGTGCACATCGACACGGGCCACAACTTTCCCGAAACCATAACGTTTCGCGACAGGCTTGTGGCTGAAACCGGCGTCGAGCTTATCGTTGGCTATGTACAGGACGACATCGACGCGCATCGCGTTGTAGAAGAAACAGGCAAGTACTCGAGCCGTAACATGTTACAGACTACTACCCTGCTCCGTACCATCGAGGAACATCGCCTCGATGCCTGCATGGGTGGTGCACGTCGTGACGAGGAGAAGGCCCGTGCTAAAGAACGGATATTTTCCGTTCGGGACGACTTCGGACAATGGAACGCCAAGAACCAACGACCCGAACTCTTCGACTATCTTAACGGTCGCATCCATCCGGGCGAAAACGTCAGGGTATTTCCTATATCCAACTGGACCGAACTCGACGTCTGGAATTACATCAAGGAAGAAAACCTCGCCATCCCGTCCATCTACTTCTCGCATGAGCGACCGGTAATTGAGCGCGATGGTATACTCTGGCCCTATTCCGACTTCATTTACAAAGACCCCGATGAAATCCTCGTCAACCGGACCGTCCGGTTCCGTACCGTCGGTGACATGAGCTGTACGGCAGCGCTCAGCTCAACAGCGGCCACCGTCGAGGAAATCATCGAGGAAATCATCGGCACCACCATCTCCGAACGTGGCACACGCCTCGACGACAAACGTGCCGAAGCGGCAATGGAGATGAGGAAAGTGAATGGATACTTTTGAATAAATGAGTGGATGAGTGATTGAGTGAATGAGTGAATGATAGTCGACCCAAAACGATGGTGGGAACTTTCCATTCGCTCATTCACTCATTCGCTCATTCACTCATTCAACACCACTAATATGGAAGTACTGAGAATAGCTACAGCAGGGAGTGTTGACGACGGAAAGAGCACACTTATCGGGAGGCTGTTGTACGAAACGAATTCGATTACGACGGACAAACTGGAGGCGATACAGCGCGCGAGCCAGCGAAAGGGCATCGGCTTCCTCGACTTGTCGCTACTCACGGACGGCCTTATCGCTGAACGTGAACAAGGCATTACCATCGATGTGGCGCATATTTACTTTAACACGCCAAAAAGGAAATTCATCATCGCCGACGCGCCCGGACACGTTGAGTACACACGAAATATGATCACCGGCGCATCGAAGGCCGATGTTTCAATCATCCTGGTCGACGCGCGAAACGGAATCCTGGAACAGACGCACCGCCATTACTATATTTCCAACCTGCTCAATATTCCAAGGGTCATCGTCTGCGTCAACAAGATGGACCTTATGGATTATTCCGAAGCGCGCTTCCTGGAAATCGAGCGCGATTTTGTTGAGTTCAGCAGCAAGATCAAATCCGACAACCAGGAAATCTTTTTCCTTCCGATCAGCTCGCTGTATGGCGAAAATCTTACGAAAAAGTCGGACAAAATGCCGTGGTACACGGGCCGTCCTCTGCTGGAAATTCTCGAAACGATGGACGTGCACAAGAGCGATGCACAGCTTCCTTCCCGGTTTCCCATACAGTACGTTATCCGCCCGAGAACAAACGATCATCACGACTACCGCGGGTACGCTGGCCGTGTCAGCAGCGGACGATTTTCCGTTGGCGACAAGGTAACCGTGCTGCCGTCCGGTCAGAAAAGTGTCATCCGGCAAATTGATCGGTTTCATGAATTGCTGGAAACAGCAGAAACCCGTCAGTCGGTTACCCTCGTGCTTGAAGACGACATCGACATCAGCCGCGGCGATCTGATTGTCCGTGACGACGAGATACCGGAATTGCGCCGTGAGTTTACCTCACGCATATGCTGGCTCGACCGCAATCCGATGGTGCCGGGCAAGTCCTACCTGCTGCAACACGGCACAGCCTACACGAAAGCCAAGATCTCCACCATAGACTTCATTGAAGATCCGGCCACCCTGCAAAAGGTGCCAGGCTCCACCATAGCCATGAACGGCATCGCCCAGGTGCAGGTAAAAACGGCCAAGGGATTACCTGTAGACCACTACCATGCCAACCCCGCGAATGGCTCCTTCATCTTAATTGATGAGCACTCGAATAATACCGTTGGCGTTGGAGTCGTCCATTAGTAGGCAGTTGGCAGTTGGCAGTAGGCAGTAAGTTTGCAGTGTGAAGTTGGGATGTACCAACTCCAACGCATTCCCAAATTCACATAGGAGAGTTTCCGGAACTTTACCGAGAATGACGCTTACGAGTCGCGTCGCTAGCGAGCAATCACTGTTGTACTGCAAACTGCATACTACTGCCTACTGCCTACTGCCGATTGACTACTGTTTATAGTAGTTCATTGCCTCTGGCATCGCCTTATTCAAATCTGCGATACGCGTGGAGTGCGACGGGTGGGTAGAAAGCCATTCCGGAGGTTCGGCGCCGCCGGCGGATTGTGTCATGCGTTCCCAGAACTTGGGAGCCTCGTGCGGATCATAGCCCGCGATGGCCATAAAGATCAAGCCTATTCGGTCTGCTTCTGATTCGTGTTGGCGCGAAAAGGAAAGCATACCAATTTGCGTACCTACGCCGATTGCCTGCATGAATACCTGCGAAGTAAGTGACGGATTTTGTCCCATGGCGCCGGCAATTGTCCCGAGTAGTCCGTTTGCGAGAAGTCCCTGGCTCATGCGTTCCCTCCCATGATTGGCAATGGCATGCGCCACTTCATGACCCATGACCACGGCCACGCCGGCCTCGTCCCGGCAGATTGGCATAATGCCGGTGTAGAACGCCACCTTTCCCCCCGGCATACACCAGGCATTTACCGTGTTCGGATCATCGATCACGTTGAATTCCCATTTGAACCCGGCAAGCTGGTCTGACATGCCTTTCTCCGCCATAAATTGTTCTACGGCCTTCTGTATCCTGGAGCCCACAGTTCTCACCATCGTAACATATTGGCTGTTTGTCGAAAGTCTGCTGGTATCCAGCACCTTTTCGTATTGTTCGTTGGCCAGCGGCAGGATCTCCTCGTTGGACACCATAGCCAGCTGCCGGCGACCGGTTATCGGCACGGTAGCGCATGCATAGACTATAACACCGGTTAGAATCAGAATTGTGGCTTTTTTGATCATAGCGCCTAATTTTGTGCTAAAATACGAATACGGGCCATTTTTGCTCATTCCCGGCACAATCCCAAACCCAACCTCATGAGAATATTTGCCGTCGGTAGGAACTACGTCGAGCATATCGAGGAACTGAACAACCAGCGCCCGGATGAGCCGGTAATCTTTACCAAGCCCGATACGGCCCTACTCAAAAATAATGCCCCGTTTTATTATCCCGATTTCTCCAGCGACGTTCACCACGAGGTCGAGCTTGTCCTTCGCGTCTCAAAGGATGGCAAGAACATTGTCGAGAAGTTTGCGCACAAGTATTATGACCGGATCGGCATCGGCGTCGATTTCACGGCACGTGATCTTCAATCGAAGCTCAAGGAGAAGGGGTTGCCCTGGGACATCGCCAAAGGGTTCGACGGTTCTGCGCCCATATCGGCACGTTTCATACCGATACATGAGTTTAAGGACGTAAGGAATATTACTTTCCATCTCAACGTCGACGGCGTGCTGAAGCAGAAAGGGAACACGTCGCTCATGCTATTTCACTTTGATTACTTAATTTCGTACTTGTCTAGATTTTTTACACTGAGGGTTGGTGATCTGATTTTCACAGGAACCCCTAAAGGAGTCGGTCCTGTTACCATTGGGAATTTGTTGACGGCGTATATTGAAAATGAGAAGCTTTTGGAATTTGAAGTCCGGTAACCTCCTGTTACTGGCTTTCAGCATTAGTGTGTCCGGTGTTCAGGCTCAGTACAGCGAACCTGAAATGAAGTTCACGCACGAAGAAAAGTATTTGTATCCGGTTAACCCCGGCAGCCCGGGTTCACTGGCCGGAAACATGGGCGAGCTGCGAACGTCGCACTTCCACTCAGGAATCGACATTCGAACCAACAATCAGATCGGTCTTCCAGTCGTTGCCAGCAAATCGGGCTACGTGTCCAGAATAGGCATGAGTCCGGTCGGATTCGGCAATGTCATATACATCACACATCCCGATGGAAATACTACCGTCTACGGGCACCTGGACCACTTCGTTGACCGTCTCGCCGACTATGTCCGGAAGGAACAATACAGGAGGAAAACGTTTTACATCGACCTGCACCCCAACAAGAATCAATTCCCGGTAGAACAAGGTGAGCTCATCGCGATTTCCGGAAACACCGGGAGCTCCGGTGGCCCGCACGTGCACTTCGACATTCGCGACAAGAACAACGATGCGCTGAACCCCCTGGACTTCGGCTTCGATGAGATCGTCGACGATATGCCCCCGGTCGTGGAAAAGGTGGCATTGATCACCCTGGATCCTGACGCCCGCATTAACGATCGCTTCGGACGCTTTGAATTTTACGCCTACCGGAACGGCAACACGTATTCGCTTCGCACGCCAATACTCGCCCACGGAACCATAGGCATCGAAGTACTTGCAAAAGACAAGTTCAGGGCGCGCGACCCCTTTTACGGCGGCGTCAATTTTATCGACGTAAAGGTGAATGACCGCCCTTTCTTCCGGCAGGCCATTGAAAAGATTGACATCAGCGAGTCGCGTCGCATTCACACGTTGATGAATTACAAGACGCTGAACACTACGGGCAAGCGCTTCTATAAACTCTATGTGGACGATGGCAATACGCTACCGTATTACAAAACTTCCCCGACACGGGGAAAGCTCAGCGTCCAGGGAAAAGGCGACATCCAGGTCCAGGTGAAAATGATGGACTCTTTCGCTAACGCAAGCACGCTTAACCTGACACTTCGCCCGACGCCTCCTACCGCACAAGTAAAGTCACTGCCGGCTGCAGGACCATATCCTACCGGAGAAATACTCGGCAACGTGTTGATGATTACGTCCCGACCCGCGCCAGGCCCTGATCAGAAGGCTTTTCTCTATATGCACGATTCCATGCGCGATTCTGTAGTCCAGATTCCACCAGCATATGGCGGCGACGGCAGTATCGTATACCTGGTCGACCTGCGGAACATGCTTCCCGACTCAGTGGTCGTGAACGACAAGACTTACGTCACCAATCTCCGTTCTCGGATTCCGCCTTCAGTCGAATACAAGTATTACAGTGACGACCTTAATATCACCTTCCCCTCCAATTCCTTGTACGACACCTTGTACTTTGGAGCCTCCTACCACATCAATCCCGACGACAGCGCAGAAATTTATGTTATTGGCGACAAGGATATTCCTTTGCGAAGCAATATCTCGGTGTCGTTGAAGACGAGGAAATTTTACCTGCGAAGCAAGCAGATCGGCATTTATCGCGTGGAAGGCAACAGGAAGACATACCTTGGTGGTGCGTTCACGAACGGCAGGATATCTTTTCAAACCCGAGAACTCGGACAGTTCACCGTGTTGACGGACAGCGTTGCACCCACGATTCGCCCTGTGGCGGTCAACAGCACCGTGGCGCGATTCAGAATAAGCGACGATCTTTCGGGCATCGACTCGTTCGAGGCCACTATTAATGGCGAGTGGCTGTTGATGCATTACGATGCCAAGTCGGGCTCCCTGTGGTCTGAAAAGCTGGATAAGTCCACCCCACTGAAGGGTGAACTCGTGCTCACGGTACGCGATAATGCGAGCAACACGCAAGTCTTCAGACAAACGATACAATAATGGATCTTAAGGCCGGTGACAAGGCGCCCGACTTCACTACAACAGACCAGGACGGCAATCCGGTGAAGCTATCCGCGCTGCGCGGCAGAAAGGTGGTGTTGTATTTTTATCCACGCGACATGACACCCGGGTGCACTGCCGAGGCTTGCAACCTGAGGGACAACTACCGCGCACTCACCCGGGCCGGCTATGAAGTGCTCGGCATCAGCACGGATTCCGAAAAATCTCACCAAAAGTTCATTGCACGGGAAGGTCTACCCTTCAGGCTCCTCTCCGACCCCGACAAAAGCGTTCACAATCTATATGGAACGTGGGTAGAGAAGTCGTTGTACGGCCGGAAGTACATGGGCACCGCCCGCAAGACGTTCGTTATCGACGAAAAGGGCATCATTGAACAAGTAATCGATAAGGTCAATACGAAAGATCACGCCGCGCAGATTCTGAACCGCGCCGCCGCGCCGAAGAAATCGACAGCCCGCAAAGCCAGCGCGAAGAAAACTGCATCCCGCAAGAGAAAGTAGCCTTGATAAGTTGCAGAGGCAGACGCAAATGTCCTCTTACCACCGTTTCTGCGTCAGCAACTGGTAATAGGCGCCAGCCAAATTTGGAGCATGCACACCGGGCCGTTATATTCGCGCAAACACTAGCAAATGGCCCAACCCGATCTCGACAAACTGAAAAAAATCTGTTCACAAATCCGTCGTGATATTGTCCGCATGGTTCACGCCGCCCAATCGGGGCACCCGGGAGGATCTCTCGGATGTACGGAATTCTTTGTGGCCCTTTATTTCCACATTTTGAAGCACGACCCGAAATTCAATATGGAAGGACACGGTGAGGATCTTTTCTTCCTGTCCAACGGCCATATCTCACCCGTCTGGTACGCCACGCTCGCACGGTCGGGTTATTTTGAGGTATCCGAACTGTCGACTTTCCGGCGCATCAACTCAAGATTACAGGGTCACCCGGCAACGCACGAACATCTGCCGGGCGTGAGAGTGGCTTCCGGTTCCCTGGGCCAGGGACTTTCAGTTGCCATTGGGGCAGCACAAGCTAAAAAAATGGATGGTGACGACCGGCTTGTGTACGTTCTGATGGGCGACGGCGAGCAGGACGAAGGTCAGATCTGGGAAGCAGCCGCCTACGCGGTACACAATAAGGTGGACAATCTCATCGCTACTATCGATCACAACGGTCAGCAGATCGACGGTCCGACGAAACAAGTGCTGGATCTTCGCGATTTACGCAAGAAGTATGAAGCCTTTGGATGGGAAGTCCAGGAGTTCGACGGCAACGACCTTCAGGAAACGATCAAGTCCCTGGAAAATGCGCGCGCGCTTACCCGTCGGGGCAAACCCGTCATGAACGTCATGACAACGGTGATGGGCAAAGGCGTCGACTTCATGGAAGGCTCGCACAAGTGGCACGGTATCGCCCCCAATGACGAACAGCTGGCCCAGGCCCTCGCACAGCTGGAAGAAACGCTGGGCGACTACTAGTCCCTGGCAGCGCAATACCGGCACTTTTCTTGCATCATAGCAAGTAATCGCGAGGAGGTTCGTTAGACTTCGAACAGGCTTTTTCCCGCTTACAGGTGCGTTATTTTAGGTTTATTGTAATCTTATTCATCGTCGCCACCCCCGTCGCATCGGTGCTGGCGCAGCGCAAGGTTCAGCAAAAAGTTCCGGAGCGCACACGCATCCTGTTCCTTCTTGACGGTTCCGGTTCGATGATGGGCATCTGGCATAACGGCGAGTCGCGCATCGACGTCGCCAAACGCATCCTCACCCGTCTCGTTGACTCTCTTCGGGCGAACGAAAACCTGGAACTCGCCTTGCGGGTATATGGCCACCGTTATCCGCGCCAGTCGAACAACTGCCAGGACACCAAACTTGAAGTTCCGTTTGGGCCACGTAACCACGATCAAATCATAGCCAAGCTAAAGGAGATCGTACCTAAAGGCGTAACGCCTATTACGTATTCTTTGCTTCAGGCTGCCACCGACTTTCCGGTTAGCCCCGGATATCGCAACATTCTTATCCTGATTACGGACGGAGTGGAATCGTGTGAAGGAGACCCCTGTGCGACGTCGATCGAACTGCAACGACGCGGCGTATTCCTGCGGCCTTTTATTATCGGACTCGGCTTGCAAGGCGGAAGGGCACTGGAGTGCGCGGGGCAATATTTCGACTCCGGAAATTCCAGCAGCTTCAATAGAGTACTGAACGAAGCCATTCAGACGACATTTTCGACCACCAGCGTGTCCGTTGAACTGCTCGACAAGGATGGAAATCCGGACGAGACGAACATCGACGTGTCATTCCTGAACGGGATGACTGGCACACCCGCTTATGAATTTGTTCATTACCTGGATGCGAAGGGACGTCCCGACACCGTAAACATTGATCCGGTCAATACCTACACCGTCGTTGTTAACACGGTACCCCCGGTGGTGCGTCGCAACGTCACCATCATCAACGGAAGGCACAATATCATATCGATCCCCGTCCCCCAGGGAAACCTAATTGTCAGGCAGGACGGAAGAAGGGCGGGGTTCCAGGTCGTCGTACGTAGCCCCAATGATCACCGCATCATCAATACGCAGATGGCCAACGAATCATTCCGCTACCTGGCAGGAACCTACCACGTTGAAACCCTTACCCTACCCCGGAGGCAGTTCGACGTCGTTATCGAACCCGACAAAACCAAGACCATCGAGTTGCCTGCACCGGGACTCGTCAACATCAACACGGTATCGCAGGGATATGGCAGCGTGTTTGAGATTATGGACGACGGCACCGAACAATGGGTGTGCCACCTGGACCCGAATCGCTCCCAGCACAGCCTTACCCTGCTGCCAGGAAAATACAAGGTTGCATTCCGGGTGCGCGAATCCGGTGGCAGCAAGTATACGGGGATCAAAGTATTTGAGCTTTCTCAGGGACAGACGTTGAATCTCTCCGTCTTTGAGTGAGCGCTGGCAGGAAAGTTCCGTTGCGCAAATTTCAACAGTGTAATTTGGTCATGTGCTGGAAGAAACGGAAATAATTTCCGAGTTTCGCGGCGATTCAATTCTTAATATCGATGTCTCAGGCAGATTCCATGGCGACAAAATTTACGTTTACCGAGAAGAAGGATACACGGTCCGGCTTTGGTGCGGGCCTGCTCGAACTGGGCAGAAAAAACCCCAGGGTGGTTGGGCTATCGGCCGACCTGCTCGGATCCATGAAGATGGGCGATTTCAAGAAAGAGTTTCCCGACCGGTTTTTCCAGGTGGGCATTGCTGAAGCCAATATGATGGGTATTGCTGCAGGAATGGCTACTGTCGGAAAAATTCCGTTCACGGGCACATTTGCCAATTTTGCCACCGGACGCGTTTACGATCAAATTCGCCAGTCGATTGCCTACTCCAACAAGAACGTGAAGATATGCGCTTCGCACGCGGGACTGACACTGGGAGAAGACGGCGCCACACACCAGATCCTCGAAGATATCGGGATGATGAAGATGATGCCGGGCATGACCGTGATCGTGCCATGTGACTACAATCAGACGAAGGCCGCGACGATCGCCCTGGGTGACCATGTCGGACCAGCCTACCTCCGTTTCGGGCGGCCAAGCTGGCCGGTTTTCACCGATCCGGACAAACCGTTCACCATCGGCAAGGCCGATACGCTTATTTCTGGCAGTGACGTGACGATATTCGCATGCGGCCACCTCGTATGGCTTGCCATCGAAGCTGAGGCTACCCTGGCAGAGATGGGCATCAGTGTCGAGTTGATCAATGTTCATACGATAAAACCGCTGGATGTCGAAGCCATCCTGGCATCCGTAAGAAAGACCGGCTGTGCCGTCACCTGCGAGGAACACCAAATGAACGGAGGCCTCGGCGGTTCGGTAGCGCAGGTTCTCAGCCGCTTCCATCCGGCGCCCCTCGAAATGGTGGCCGTCAACGACAGCTTTGGGGAGAGCGGACGACCGCTTGAACTCCTGGAGAAATATGGGCTTACTCCCAAAGCCATCGTTGCCGCTGCACAGCGGGCTGTTGGTCGGAAGAAGGCCTGATTTCACTCTTGCGGGTACATGGTGGTTTTGTAGAAAACGCGGTCCCGACTTGTCACAGTAACCGTTCTTGCGCAAATTGACGGCCTTATGGAAATCGAAGTAAAGAGCACTCCTATCCGCGATGCCGAAAGCTTTGAAGCATTTCGCGACCTGCTGCGATCGGTAAACTTACCTTGTGACGATCTTTCAATGGATCGCCACATCCTCATCGGATACTATGAAGAGGACCGGCTGATTGCTACGGGTGCGCTGGAACTTCGCGGGCAATATGCACTTTTGCGTTCGCTCGCCGTAAAGGACGCGCTACGCGGACGCCGACTGGGCTCGAGGATCACCGATGAACTCATTGACGTCGCGCGGGAGAATAAGGTCACCCACATCTATCTTTTAACCGAAACCGCCCGCCTGTTTTTCAAACGGAAAGGATTCGTCGACATCGACCGGAAGGATGTCCCTGCGGAAGTTCAGGGATCGTCGGAATTTTCGGGCGTATGCAGCGACGACGCCGTTTGCATGGTGAAGACGCTGTAGGTTTAAGGATCTTGATAAACCTCATTACCATTGGCCACTGAAGTTTCATATCCGAAGAACCGGATCAAAATGCTCCTTCTGGAAAACGTACATCCTGTGGCCGTCGCCTGGCTGCGGGAAGAAGGATTTAATGTCGAGACGGAAGGAGCGGCACTCTCGGAAGATGAATTGCGTGAACGTATACAGGACGTATCGGTGCTCGGCATTCGTTCGAAGACCCAGGTGACACGAAACGTGCTGGACAATGCGAAACGCCTCATGGTGATCGGCGCGTTTTGTATCGGAACAAATCAGATCGATCTCAAAGCAGCAACGGAGAAAGGTGTAGCCGTGTTCAACGCACCGTTCAGCAATACCCGATCGGTAGTAGAACTTGCTGTTGCCGAAATGATCATGCTCATCCGCAACATTCCCGACAAGGTGACGAAGATGCATCAGGGCGTATGGGATAAATCCGCCAGGGGAAGCTATGAGATACGAGGAAAAACATTGGGCATCGTCGGATACGGCAACATTGGTACGCAGCTTTCCGTACTGGCCGAGGCGCTTGGCATGAAGGTGATGTATTACGACCGCGAGGAGAAACTCGCATTGGGCAATGCTGTGAAATGCCGAAGCATGAACGAGTTGCTCGAAGCGGCGGACGTCATCACGCTGCATGTCGACGGTCGCGCATCGAACACGAACATGATCGGGCCCCGTGAGTTCCAACTCATGAAGGACGGCGTAATATTCCTCAACCTGAGTCGCGGTCACGTCGTTGATATTCCCGCACTCAGGGAAAACATACTTTCGGGAAAAGTCGCGGGCTGTGCCATAGATGTGTTCCCCGAAGAGCCGGCCAGCAATGCCGAGGAATTTGTCTCGCCGCTTCGTGGCCTGCCGAACACCATCCTCACGCCGCATATCGGCGGCAGTACATCCGAGGCGCAGGAGAACATCGGCTATTTTGTACCGGCCAAGATCGCCGATTATATCAACACGGGTAGCACGTCGAACAGTGTCAACTTCCCCAACCTAACGCTGCCCACACTCAAAGATGCGCATCGGCTGATCCACATCCACGCTAACGTGCCGGGCGTACTGGCGCGCATAAACCGGTTGCTTGCCGATACGGGAGTCAACATTGTTGGACAATACCTGAAGACAAACGAACAGATCGGGTACGTGATCACAGACATCGACAAGGCCTACGACAAGGACGTGATCAAGGCGCTGCGGAAGGTAGAACACACCATCAAGTTCCGCGTGTTGTATTGACAAAAAAGAACCCTGAAAAATAAAGAACCCACCGAATCCGGAGAGGTGTTTCTGAACCTCATAAAAGACAGGTTTTGAGCTGCCTCAAGCCGCAACCTTCCACTGTTATCCTGCTTTTAGGGCGAGGCCCCGACGTTAGTCGGGGTGAGGCCTGGTTTTGGCAAGAAGCTTCACTCGGCATTGTTTTCGTGTTAGGTTCAGCAAACGTGTCCCGGATCCGAGTGGATTCACCGCTAAAATACGACAATAAAGATTCAGCCGGACTCTTGATAATTTTCTAATTTTTCAACAAACACGCAGCAACCCTGTGCCCTGAACGGGCGAGTCAGCCCCCGAAAATTGTACCTTTCGGGACTATGATCAACGTTCAAACCGGCCCCTCGCAGTTGTTTCACTCAGTACGCGACCACGTGCGGCAGGCGTTGAAACTCCGGATCCCGGAGTTATTGCCGTCCGGCGACGAGGCCTCCGAGCTGGTGCAGCAGACGGCACGACAATTGCGCGAGTTGCTTACCATCCCTGATTCCCACGATATCCTCTTTGTTCCTGACGCGCACCATTTCATCAACGAGACGATCCGTGTTGCAGGAGATAACCACGGTCTTTGGCTCACTCACGATCACATATTCTCCGACCGCGATCGACATGGAGCAAACAACACCAATCAGCTTGTGGCTGTTCGTCACACTGAAGAGACGGGGACATCGCTGCCCCAGGACGAGTTGGTGCGTTTGCGTGACCATGTCGGCAATGGTCTTATCGCGGCAGACGTGTCGCTGGCATGGCCCTATGCATCCCTTCCATTCGAGGTCATTGACGCTGCCTTCCTAGAATTCCATTATGGCTTCGGACTACCGGCTGGGTTGGGTGCGGTCGTCACGAACGAACGGTGGAGGAAGCAAGATCGTTCAGAAGTCACAGCAAACAGGTCGATACCTGCTTCACTCAACCTCACCTGGGTGTCGGTGTTGGGTGGAGTGATTGGGGATATGCTCAGTCGCGGGATCATCACCATCCGCCGCGAGACGGAGTATAAGTCGTCGCTGATCTATCACTTGCTCGACCAGCATCATTTTCTTCATCCTGCTGTCGGTGACAAGGCCCTTCGTTCACGTACAGTTATCGCTGCTCGCGCTGCGGACCTCAAGAGGGTGCAGGAGGAGCTCCGGAAGCATGCCATTTCTGCAGGCTTTACGGGAGATTCAGTGGTGTTCGCCAACTTTCCTTCGCATTCGAAGGAGCAATATGAGCGGCTCGCCGACATTCTATCGGCCATACGATGACAAAATCAGAACTTGCAGCATTTTTAAACCCTCTCGGGCCGGAATGGTCTAACCTACGTTTCTGAATCCCGAATCTTGGACGACAGAGCGCTTTTGGAAAAGATCCGTAATCCGGAAACGCGGAACTACGGCTTCAACCTGCTGGTACGCGCGTACCAGCAAAAGGTGTATTGGCACGTTCGAAAAATGGTCATCGACCACGACGACGCCGACGACGTTACGCAGGAGGTCTTTATCAAAGTACACCGGAACATCGACGGCTTCCGTGAAGATGCCCGGCTGTTTACCTGGATCTATCGGATCGCTACAAACGAGTGTCTCAATTTCATTCAGCGCAAAAGACGGCGCTTTTTTCTTCCCATTGGCGATGTCGAAAGTGAGCTGTCGGGCAAGCTTGACACGATGTCCAGCCTGAACGGTGATGAGATTCAGCTAAAACTCCAGAAAGCACTGCTCACCCTGCCTACGCGCCAGCGTATGGTCTTCAATATGAAATATTTCGATGATATGACGTATGAGGATATTTCCGAGATTACGAAAACCAGTGTTGGGGCCCTCAAGGCAAGCTATCATCACGCGGTAAAAAAAATCGAAGAATTCCTGAAACGGGACTAAACTCTGACGGCCGAAACTTGTCAAATGAGAAAGATGAAAAAGCTCGAAGATATACCCAGGAAGAACATTTTCGACGTACCGGAGGGGTATTTCGACCAGCTGCCGGCGCGCGTACAGGCACGCGTTTCGGCCAGCAGCCGCAGACGTGTATCGTGGTCGTGGACGAACTCGTTGCGCTACGCGCTGCCCGTTCTCGTTGCCATAGCCCTGGTTACCGGGTGGTGGCTGAAACAGGCCCCTGAGGATCCCGAGGCCATTTTGGCTTCTATAGAGGCCGAGCAACTGGCGGCTTATCTGGAAGAAAACGGCCTGGTTACGGAGGACCTTATTCCCTACGAGGACCTCACTGCGGACGATGCGACTGCCATTGAAAGCGAAGTTTACGATGCCGCCTTTGAAGAAAGTGAATTGGAGCTGCTGCTTGATGAGCTGCCGCTGGATGCGGAAGAATTGAAGAATTGAAGAGTTGAAAAATTGAAGAGTTGAAGAGTTGAATATAGTTGGATAAACCTAAAACAATGAGAGCGATGAAGAGAATGTTGATGATAACGCTGGTCGCGTTGACTTCAGTTGCTGCCTATGCGCAGGAACCTGAGGAAACTATGCCGGCTCCGAATCCGGAAGTTTCCGCCCGGATTGACGCAGCCCGCGCGGCCTACATTACCGAGCGGCTGGGGCTGACAACAGAAGAAGCCGAGCGCTTCTGGCCGATCTATCGCGAGTTTGCAGGAAAACGCCTGGAACTGCGCCAGCGCTACCGCGATGCCAGGAGGCAGGGAGCCGATGAGAAAGAACTCGTCGACCTTGGGCTGGAGATCCGACAAAAGGAACTCGACCTGGAAAAGGATTACTCGAGCCGATTGTTGCAGGTAATCCCTGCACAAAAGCTGGTCCGCCTGCGGCATGCCGAGCAGGAGTTCACGCGGATCGTCCTCCGTCAGATCCAGCAACGCCGCCAGCAGATGAATCACCGGCAGGACATACGGGAACGGCATCAGGAAAGATTGCGTCAACGTAACAACTGACCGCACATTGATGCGCGGCCGCTGTGTTGGCTTCCTCCTTTTTTTCGGGTTCCTGGTGCCCTTGCGTGCCCAGGTACCCGACTCCCTTAAATCGACACCCGACTCACTGCTAACCTTTAGCGATTCACTGGCGATTTTTCGTCTCATCGACAGCCTGATGACCCTCGAGGAGGGCAACACTTCCGCTTTGGCTGTACGCCTCGGGTACAACAGCAACATACTCGACGCGGGGCGGACCCTGGGCATAACGCAGTTCGGCCTCTCGCCAGGAATTACGTACTATCATAAGTCGGGACTTTATGCCGACGTGACCGCTTACTGGAGTCGTGATTTCGAACCACGGCTTTACCTCACAACGCTTTCGGCCGGATACCTGCATACCTTCGGCGACAAATTCTCGGTGATGGCAGCGTTCGATCACTTCTTTTACCGTTTCGGAGATGACTATTTTATCCCGTACTCAAACTCCGCCAGCATTTCTTCCATGCTGGACTTCAAACCCGTCTCCTTCCGTCTTGACTATTCCTTATACTTTGGCGACGCCTATGCGCACAGGATCATGCCTGGCATCAGTGGCAACATCCGAAAGAAGGACTTTCTCGGCTTCGATCGTATCACCTTTTATCCTTCGGCGTATGTCCTCTTCGGTGACGAGCAGATCACTGAAATCGAGGTTGTCAGACCTTCGAGCGTCGAGGAAGCGTTAGCGAACATTCAAAAGTATGGCGACCGTTTCGGCTACCGCATCAAAGAACGCACCGTGTTCGGAATCATGAACTACGCCTTCAGCGCGCCGCTTAACTTCACCGTCGGCAACTGGCTGTTCAACGTCACCTACACGTATAACATTCCACGTGCTCTCGGCGATGAACCGCTGCCCCTGGAAAATTCCGGATACCTCTCGGCCAGCGTTGTGTTTAACCTGGAGTTTGTGTCTGAGCCGCGTTAACACATTCCTCTTTGACCTTACCGGTTGTTTCTATATTTTGCCCTCTTATTTTACTCACGATGAAGGCCCATAAAGTATTGATAACCTGTTTTTTAATCACATATAGTTCAATCTCCTCAACCCCATCATGGGCCCAGGCGCATCGCTGGCAACAACGGGTTGAATACACCATGAACGTTGCGCTGAACACGAAAAAGCATATTCTCGAAGGCACACAGAAACTCGTATATCACAACAACTCCCCGGATACACTTCGAAAAATCTACTATCATCTTTACTTCAACGCCTTTCAGCCGGGCAGCATGATGGACATTCGTTCGCGCTACATCGAAGACCCGGATCCCAGAATTGGTGATCGCATAGCCCGGTTAAAACCCGATGAGATCGGATATCAAAAAATTTTATCACTAGAGCAGGATGGAAAATCCGTGGTCACCCATGAACACGGTACGCTCCTGGAAGTTGAGCTCGCACAGCCCCTCCTTCCTCATGCCCGCACGGTGCTCGACTTGCAATTCGAAGCGCAGGTGCCCATACAGATCAGGCGTTCTGGTCGTGACAGTGATGAAGGGATTGATTATTCGATGACACAGTGGTATCCCAAACTCGCGGAGTACGATTACGCAGGCTGGCATCTCAATCCCTATGTCGCGCGCGAGTTCCACGGAGTGTGGGGCGACTTCCTTGTTAACATTACCATCGACGCACGCTATACGATCGCCGGCACGGGCGTCCTTCTGAATGCCGACTCCATCGGGCACGGATATGAAACGAACGGCAAGGCGGTCAGAAATAAACAGTCCACCCTCACCTGGCGTTTCCGCGCAAACAATGTACACGACTTTGCCTGGACTGCAGATCCGGATTACCGGCATCTTCGTACCCATGTGCCGGGTGGGCCTGACCTTCACTTCTTTTATCAACCCAATGCCAGGACGAAGGCATGGGAGAGCCTTCCTGAATTGACGACGCACTTTTTCCAGTTTATGCGTGCGCAGGTGGGGCCTTACCCTTATGAAACGTACTCGGTAATACAGGGTGGCGACGGTGGCATGGAGTACCCGATGTGTACCCTGATCGTAGGCGAAGGTAAACCGGCCAGTACGGTGAGCACCGTATTTCATGAAGCGGCCCACAGCTGGTTCCAGGGCGTGCTTGCCACGAACGAAGCCAGCTATGCCTGGATGGACGAGGGGTTTGCGCAATACTATCAGAACGAGGCGAAGCGCGAAATACTGGGTGATGACGACCCGCACAGCCGCGTGTACGACGGGTACAGGACGCTAGCCCTTGCGGGGAAGGAGGAGCCGATGGCGCAATGGGCCGATTTCTTCACCACCAACGATGCCTACCGCGTGGCGGCTTACTTTAAAGGGTGCATTCTCCTCCGACACCTTCGATATATCGTCGGAGACGAGAACTTTGGGAAAGCCATGCGCTCTTACTTTGCAACCTGGCAGTTTCGGCATCCCGAACCCTCGGACTTCATCCGGGTCATGGAGAAAACATCGGGCATGCAGTTGAAATGGTATCTCAACCTGTGGGTTTCGACAACAAAACAAATCGACTATGCAGTGCGCGGCATCGAAACGGGTGCGGAGCGGTCCATAGTGCACCTGACGCGCAAAGGTGAACTTCCCATGCCGGTCGATTTGAGAGTGACATACCGTGACGGTACGCAGCAAATGATCCATATTCCGCTCAATGAAACCGTCGCCACAAAGCCTGTAGCGCCCTCGTGGCAGGTTGCCCCCACATGGAATTGGGTGAATCCGAACTATTCACTGGAAGTCAGCCATCCTGGCAAACAAGTGGCGCGGATTGAGATTGACCCCTCCGGCGCGTTGGCTGATGTCCTGCCTGACGACAACTCCCTGATCGTTTCAGAAGCCAACTAAGCGACCGCCCTGATCTTTCCAAAATGTGGTTTTCATTATAACTTAGGGCGTATATTTCACAACGATGACCGCTGAACAGGCTGCCCGGGAAATAAAGGAGCTCACCGAGACGATAAACAGGCACAACGAGTTATACTACCAGGAAAACCGGACGGAGATAAGCGACTACGAATTTGACCAGCTTCTCGCCCGGCTTGCAGCGCTGGAAGAACAATTTCCGCAATTTAAGAGTCCGGATTCTCCGACACAGCGTGTTGGCGGCACGATCACCAAGGAGTTCGCTACCGTCTACCATCGCTATCCGATGCTGTCTCTGGGTAACACCTACAGCCGGCAGGAGCTGGAAGAATTTGACGGTCGCGTAAAGCGTGCCCTCGAGGATGAGCCCTACGAATATTTCTGCGAGTTGAAGTTTGATGGCGTGTCAATCAGTCTCACCTACGAAAACGGGCGCCTGGTGCGTGGGGTGACGCGGGGTGATGGCGTGCGCGGTGATGACGTCACCGCCAACATCAGGACGATACGCGCCATTCCGCTTTCCGTGAAGGGTGACGTTCCCCCCTCCTTTGAAGTGCGTGGTGAGGTCTTCCTGCCGCGCAAAGTATTTGAAGCACTCAACCGGGAACGTGAGGACATTGGCGAGGAACGTTACGCCAACGCGCGCAACACGGCTGCCGGAACGTTAAAGATGCAGGATTCCTCCGAGGTCGCGCGTCGCAAGCTCGACTGTTATGTGTACAGTCTTTTGGGAGAAGACCTTGACGTGGAAAGTCACGAGGAGGGCATTCACCTTCTGGAGAAATGGCGGTTTAACGTATCCCCCACTTATCGCAAATGTGCATCACTGAAAGATGTATTTGGCTATATCGATGAATGGGAAACCAAGCGGCTGACGCTACCTCTTGAAACCGACGGAGCGGTCATCAAGATCAACAGCCTCAGCCAGCAGGAACGTCTGGGATATACTGCCAAGAGTCCGAGATGGGCTATAGCCTATAAGTATAAGCCGGAGAGCTTGAGTACGCGATTGAAGAGCATCACCTACCAGGTCGGAAGGACCGGCGCTATTACACCTGTAGCAGAACTTGAGCCGGTATTCCTGTCCGGGACGACCGTAAAGCGCGCCTCACTTCACAATGCCAACGAAATCGCGCGCCTCGACCTGCGCGTGGGCGACTATGTTTTTGTTGAGAAAGGCGGAGAGATCATCCCCAAGGTAACGGGTGTCGATTTGGCACGGCGTCCTCCGGAAGCTGAACCCGTAAAATATATCACCAATTGTCCTGAATGCGGCACGCCGCTCATACGTCAGGAAGGTGAAGCTGCGCATTATTGTCCGAACACCACCGGATGTCCGCCGCAGATTACCGGACGTATCGAGCATTTCATTCAGCGAAGAGCGATGGACATCGATTCACTGGGTGAGCGGACGATCGGACAATTGTATCGCCTCGGACTGGTGAAAAGTCCGGCCGATCTCTACGACCTCACCCGCGAGGATATCATGAAGCTGGAAGGATTTAAGGAACTGTCCACGCAGAACGTGCTCAAGGGTATAGAAGCTTCGAAGAATGCATCTTTTGCCAATGTATTGTTCGCATTGGGCATCCGTTATGTCGGGCAAACCGTAGCAGCCAAGCTCGCCCGCCACTTCAGGAACATCGATAATCTCGCAAACGCCAGCGTGGAAGAGCTGCTGGCCGCGCCTGAGGTAGGGGAAAAAATCGCCCAAAGCATCTGGTCGTTTTTCAGGGATCCCGAAAACATGCGGGAAATAGAAAGGTTGAAAAAGGCGGGGCTTTCGTTTGCAGCTGAGGAAAAAACGGTTCCGCAGGTGAGCAACAAATTGAACAACAAATCCTTCGTCATTTCAGGGGTTTTTCAGAAATACGAGCGCGACGAACTCAAGGAACTGATCGTGAGTAATGGAGGCAGAGTACTTTCGTCGGTATCGGGAAAGCTGGACTATCTTCTCGCCGGTGAGAACATGGGTCCCGCCAAGCTGGAAAAAGCCAAAAAAAATGGCGTCACCATTATCAGTGAAGAAGAGTTCGAGTCACTCTTAAAAGGAAATTGAGTATACTTCGGGATGTTTAACTTTCTGCAAATCAGTACCAACAGCCACCTGAGAAAGAATAAGTCCATCCGCGCGTGCCTCCCCTACGCGGAGGCGCAAAAGGTGGGCATCCTTTTTACAGTGGAAGACAAGCAGAAGCACACGAACATCAAGGACCTGGTGAAGAGACTGGAAAAGGACGGCAAGAAGGTGACTGTGTTGTGCTTTCTTCCTGACGACAAGCAGAACTACGAATTCCTGTTTGACTTCTTTACGCAAAAAGACTTCAACATGTGGGGTAACGTAACCTCTGCCCTGGCCTTGAAGTTTGCCAACATTGAGTTCGATTATCTTTTTTACATCGACACCGATCCAAACCCGTTAATTCTTAATTTGCTGGCGCGCTGCAAGGCTAAGTGTCGTCTTGGCCGCTATTGGGAAACCGGAAAGCCGTTTTTCGAGTTTATGGTTGAAGGCAACGGAAGCACGCACGAGCTGATGGAGAGTCTTTACAAATACACAACCCAATTGCGATAACCCGATGAAGAACCTTATGGGAACCGGGGTGGCCCTGGCCACGCCTTTTGATGAAGATGGGGCGATCGACTACAAAAGCCTGAAAAGACTGCTTCGCCATACGGCGAACGGCGGTGTCGATTACTTTGTCGTGATGGGAACGACCGGCGAGTCGGTCACGCTCTCACGTGACGAAAAAAATGACATCCTTCGCTTCGTTCTGGAAAACAATCCACGTAAGCTTCCCGTTGTGTTCGGCATTGGAGGCAACGATACGCGTCACGTGCTGGAGGACCTGCAGGCAACCGACTATAGCGGTGTAGACGCCATTCTCTCGGTATGTCCCTATTACAACAAACCTTCGCAGGAAGGTGTCGTACGACATTTTACGGCAATTGCCGATGCTGCTCCTGTCCCGATCATCGTATACAACATTCCGGGACGGACAGGCACCAACATCGCTGCAGAAACGATGTTGCAACTGGCGGAGCACCCGAACATTGTTGGCGTGAAGGAGGCGTCAGGAAGCCTGGAGCAGTGCATGAGAATCGCTCATGGGAAGCCTAAGGATTTCATGCTGATTTCCGGCGATGATATGATGACCGTGCCTTTGTACAGCATCGGCGGTCATGGAGTGATTTCCGTGCTTGCGAATGCGCTTCCAGGCATCTTTGCACGAATCAAGAAGTATGTGCTCGAAAGCCGGTTTGACAGGGCCAGCCGTGAATTTTTCCGCATCCTTGAGCTGAATCCGCTGATGTACGCCGAAGGAAGTCCAACAGGCATAAAGCAGCTGCTTTCGGAAATGGGCATCTGTGGGCCTCATACGCGCCTTCCGATGGCGCCGGCGTCCGATGCGCTTCGCCAAAAAATAGTTCAGGCCTACGCAAACACAAAAAGAAAGGGATAGCTGTGACAGCTACCCCCCTTAATATCTTTATTTCAAACTCAAAATCTCGATAAGCGTAATCAGCTAGCCTTGTTTTTCAATTCCTGAACTTCTGCCCGAATGCTCTGGGCGATGGTTTTCAGTTCCTGCATGCCCTTTCTAACACGGGTACCTGCAGCACTGTTGCCCTTGTTATAGAACTTGTCAATGTCACTTTCCAGTGACGCTATGAGATTTTTGAGTTCCTGAAATTTTTGCATTGCCTTAAGGATTTAAGATTGAAAATTTAAGTTTCTACTGCCAATTTAAAGAAAAACCCAAAAATTCAACCGTTAGAGGCACTTTTTTTACCGAGGCCGGGTCACCGCAACCAGTTCCTCCTTCCGGTAAAACCCGTCATCCAGCTTCCTTTTGAGGGATGAGAACGCCGTGAGTGTCTCTTCGACATCCTCGAGGGTATGCGCTGCTGTAGGAATAATTCGGAACATGATAACATCCTTAGGCACAACGGGATAGATCACAACGGAACAGAAAATGTTGAAGTTCTCACGAAGGTCCATTGCCATATTGGCAGCCTCCCCTACACCCCCCTTAAAGAGCACGGGGGTTACGGGCGACGTGGTGTCTCCCAGGTAAAAGCCTTTTTCCCGGAGGCCGTTCTGCAATGCCCGAACGATCTTCCAAAGGTTGTCGCGCAATTCAGGGCGCGTCTTTACCAGTTCCATGCGCTTCAGAGCGCCAAGAACCATGGCCATCGGTAGACTCTTGGCATAGATCTGCGATCGAACACTATACCGGAGGTATTTGATGATGCGTTTCTCGCTCGCGACGAATGCGCCTATGCCGGCCATCGATTTGGCGAACGTCGAAAAATAAACATCGATCTGATCCTGAACGCCCTGCTCCTCGCCAGTGCCCGCGCCGGTCTTCCCCATCGTTCCAAAGCCGTGCGCGTCGTCAACAAACAAGCGGAAGTTGTATTTCTTCTTCAGTTCCGTCACACCCTTGAGGTCGCCCTGCTTGCCCGACATGCCAAACACGCCTTCTGTGATAACAAGGATGGCACCACCCGTTTCTTCTACGATCTTGGAGGCCCGGTGGAGTTGTTTCTCCAGGTTCTCCATGTTGTTGTGGACGTAGACGAAACGCTTGCCCATATGGAGGCGCACGCCATCGATAATACAGGCGTGACATTCGGCATCGTACACGATCACGTCCTTTCGGTCCACCAGTGCATCGATGATGGAAAAAACGCCCTGATAACCATAGTTCAGGAGCATGGCATCTTCTTTCGAAACGAATGCTGCAAGCTCACGTTCCAGCGCGACGTGATTGTCGGAATTCCCCGACATCATGCGCGCGCCCATTGGTGAAGCCATGCCGTATTGCTGAGCGGCACGTGCATCCGCTTCGCGTACTTCCGGATGATTGGCCAGCCCAAGGTAGTTGTTAAGACTCCAGACCAGCACCTCACGCCCGTTGAACTTCATCCGGGGACCAATTTCGCCTTCAAGCTTGGGGAAAAAGAAGTAATCATCAGGGAGGTGGGAATATTTGGCCAGTGGCCCGGCTTCCATGCGGAGCTTATCAAACAAGTCTGCCATTTTTCCTGGAATTGGTTAACATGGCCGCAAAATAGCGAAAAAGCGGGTACCATGCAGGTCCGGAACGCCACAACGTAAGTTCTGGCGCCGATTCGAATTAATCGCTAGCATTGTCCTTTATGTCCAACATCCACAAGATTCTGGTGGCCAACCGTGGGGAAATTGCCCTTCGGATCATGCGTTCAGCCCGGGAAATGGGCATTCGTACCGTTGCCATCTATAGCGAAGCCGACCGCCTGAGCCCCCATGTACGCTTTGCCGATGAGGCTTTTTGTGTGGGTCCTCCCCCCTCAGCCGAATCCTACCTGGCCATCGAACGCATTATTGAGGTCGCACGCCGTAGCGGCGCCCAGGCCATTCACCCCGGTTATGGTTTTCTGTCCGAAAACGAACACTTTGCCCGTTCTGTTGCCGAGGCCGGGCTCATCTTCATAGGCCCTTCGGCGCAATCGATTAGTCTGATGGGCAATAAACTGGCCGCTAAAAGGATGGCGGCAGATCACAGCGTTCCGCTTGTGCCGGGCACAAAAGACCCCATTTCTGGGGTCGCGGACGGTCAGCGCGTTGCCGGGGAGATCGGTTATCCGATACTCCTCAAGGCGGCCGCCGGCGGCGGAGGAAAAGGCATGCGTATCGTGGAGAAGGAAGAGGACTTTCCCTCCCAGATGGAGCGGGCGGCAAGCGAGGCAGCGGCGGCCTTTGGCGACGGCTCTGTGTTCATCGAGAAATATGTCGCCAAACCCAGGCACATTGAGTTTCAAGTTCTTGGGGATACCCAGGGCAACGTCGTGCACCTTTTTGAACGCGAATGCTCCGTCCAACGGCGCCATCAAAAGGTTATCGAAGAAGCGCCGTCGTCGGTGCTCACCCCGGAACTCAGAGCCGAAATGGGCGACGCGGCGGTGCGGATAGCCCGTGCGTGTGGTTATTATGGCGCGGGTACTGTCGAATTTTTGCTGGATGAAAACCACAGGTATTATTTCCTTGAAATGAATACGCGGTTGCAGGTGGAACACCCGGTGACTGAAGCGGTGACGGGGTTGGACCTTGTGAAACTGCAGATCGATATCGCGCAAGGCAAACCATTGCCCTTCAGTCAGGACCACCTAAGCCTGCGCGGACATGCCATCGAAGTGCGTGTGTATGCAGAGGATCCCTATAACCAGTTTCTACCGGATACCGGACGGCTTGTAGCTTATCGTCCACCTCACGGCAACGGTGTACGTGTTGACGACGGCTTTGAAGAGGGAATGGAGATCCCGGTGTTTTACGACCCGATGATCGCGAAGCTGATTTGTCATGGCGCCACACGCGAGGAAGCTATCGCCCGGATGATTCGGGCCATTGAGGAGTACCGCATCACAGGAGTCGAAACAACCCTCGGCTTTTGCAAATTCGTAATGCAACACGAAGCGTTCACCAGCGGAAATTTTGACACTCATTTTGTCGAGAAGCATTTCGACCCGGCTTGCCTTCCTCATAACGACCGCACGGAAGCCATGCTTGCTGCTGCTCTTGCTGTCATGCAACTCAATGGAGACTCTGCGAGCTCAGGTGCAATAGCGATTTCACACGGATCGCCGCAACAGAAATGGAAACGAAACCGGCAGATGCGCGACCGATGAAGATTCAACCTGACCGCCCCCTTGTACTTGCTTCAGCGTCACCACGAAGAAAACTCCTTTTAGAACAGGCCGGCTACATCTTCAGCGTACGGCCGTGTGAAACCGATGAGCAATTCGCGCAAGACATGGCACCGGAAAAGGTGGCGTCGTTTCTTGCGGCAAAAAAGGCGTCCTCAATACGCGATGGAATCGATGACGAGATTATTATTACGGCCGACACGGTTGTCATCCTCGACGAGGTTGTGCTCAACAAGCCCGCCGACGCCAACGAGGCGGTGCATATGCTGGAGGCGCTTTCAGGGCGCACCCACACCGTGATGACGGGCGTTTGCATCTTGTCCCGGGAACGAGAACGCATCTTCGACGACACCACGCTAGTTACCTTTAGAAAGCTTACCCGAGCGGAAATCGAATACTATGTTCGGCATTATGAGCCCTTCGACAAGGCGGGTTCCTATGGCGCACAGGATTGGATCGGCTTGACAGGCGTAGAAAAAATTTCGGGATCCTACTTCAACGTCATGGGCCTTCCCGTCCACCGGGTCTATCAGAACCTGCTTGCGTGGATGTGATTAACGTTATAAGGCAGAGTGTCGTTCCCTCACATCGGCAGTGCCAGTCTTGGAGATGCCGTTGACTGCCCAGGCGCCGGTTTGAAGGCGCGTCCGGTTCCTGTCCGCTTTTTTCTCGTTGCCGTTGCGCGTTGTGCGGTGTCCTTCCTGGCAGAGGCATATGGCTTCGTTACGCACCGCCATGCCGTTCACGCCTCGCTTGACAAGGCGCTCGCCAAAATCCCAGTCGTATTCATGCACGGAAAGATCTTCATTGAAACCGTTGATGGAAAGGATGTCATCCCGCCAAGCCGAAGCGTTAGCTCCGCACCAGGGCACAGTGGAGGAAAACCGTTCAAACAATTTGTCGAGGAGTCTCTGATTGGTCATGCCAATCAGCCTGCCGGGCTGAAGGCCGTTGTAATACAGCCATCGCCAGTTGAAGGCAAACAGTGTAGCGATGTCCTCCCTGGTTATCGCCTGTGCCACCTTATGGGGCACGCTGAAATATCCTCCTGATAAGAAGTGCTGTTTCCTGGCGCGCTTCATGTGCACCTCCACAAAGTCGTTGCGCGGAATACAATGATCGTTGGAAAAGATGAGGTAATCGGAACTCGCGGAGGCAACCGCCCGGTTCAGCATCGCGATCTCCCGTGGCCGGCCGCTGGGATCGCTCAGATGGCGCACGTTCAATACGCCGCGCTCGGCAAAGTCCTTTATCAGCGCGGCAATCTCAGGGTTTTGCCCTTCCTCAGCAACGACAGCCTCAAAATTGTTATAAGTCTGGTATTCGAAACCCCACAAACATTTTTGGAGTAGGCTGGGTGAGCTGTTTGTACTTATGATGACCGATACCTTCATCTGACTAA
>DASVCT010000143.1:0-4440 GCA_036381475.1 Cyclobacteriaceae bacterium | reverse complement strand
TACCTGGCAAGCATTATCGTCGGGGCGGTGGCCTCCCTCAATTCCATCATCAGTCTTATGGACGCCGCCTTCGCCCTGATGGCTGTGCCTACCATGGTGTCAGGGCTGCTGCTCGCACCGAGAGTGAAGAGGGAGGCGAGGAGGTACTTTGGGAAAGGGGAATAGGGGAAATAAGGTATATAGGGGTGTAGGGGTATAGGGGTCCACAGATTACGTTTGGCGGTTGGCGGTTACTGGTTACCAAACCTGATTACCGATCGCCGATCACTGATTACCGATTACCTAATTACCGATCATCGATCACCTCATCCTCACGTGGTAACCGGAAACTTGCGTCTTTGCGGCGGAGCGTCGGGGTAATCGAACAGGCCTAGTGCCTTGATGGCTTCCTCCACTTTGTGGGGGACATTTTGTTCCCAGCCGGATTCCCCCTTCTTGATCATGGCGAGGACGTCGTCGGAGATGATGTGGAGTTTGCTGACGTCTGCATCGGTGATGTCCTCCATTTTGTCGTTCTCCATAAGATAACGGAAGAAGCTCTTGAGCTTCTCAGGGAGTTCGGCTTCAAAGTCTTTAAGGGTGAACAGTTTGTTGCTGTCCTTGCGGAGGGCGGGATAGATATACAGTTTCACGTTGCCACCGAAGAGGTGTGCGAAAGCCTCCATGATACCGCCTCTGAGGTTTTCGTAGGTCTTCTCTTCGAAAATTTTCTGCAGCGCATAAATACCCATCGTGATGCCGATCTTGCGGCCTTTCGTGATGTGCGACAGGTACGTAACCAGCCTGTAATACTCGAAGTAGTTGGAGATAAGGACATTCTGACCCAGCGAGCAAATAATGTCGGCGCGGTACAGGAAGTCCTTTTCGTCGATGGTGCCCTCCTGGCTGAGATCGTTCAGCGTGAGTTCGGCAAGCATCACAATCCTGGACCGGTCGACGTCCTTTTCACGTTTGAAATGGCGCCGTGAGGTAAACAGCATGTCCACGTTGACGTGCGTCACGGGACGGAAGCGACCACGCAGCACAAGGACGTTTTTCTTATAGAGATATTCAGACGGTTGAAGGACGCTTCCATCGGGGCCGAACATGGCTGCCTTGGTCAGCCCATTCTTCACCAGCTTCAACGCCATGAGCCGGTTGTCAACATGCCGGAAATCAGGACCGGTCAACCGGAAGGTATCGATTTCGAGGCGCCGGCTGGTAAGCCCGTCCAGGAGCGACAGCACGATCTGCTCAGGATCGGTAAAGTGAAGGCAGGCATAGATCAGGTTGACGCCAACGATCCCGAGCGCTACCTGCTGCAGCAGCGGGTCGTTGTCGTGCATCTTCACGTGGATGACACAATCGTTCGGCTCGCTTTCAGGTCGCAGTTGGAATCGCAACCCCATCCATCCGTGTCCCTGGTTTGTTTGTTCGTAGTTGATAGTTTCTACCGTGTCGGCGAAAGCGAAAAAACACGTGTCTGAGACGCGGTGCGGCAGCCGCTCGCGAAGCAGCGGGTACTCGTGGTCCAGCATCTGAACGAGGCGGTCTTCGCAGACATAACGTTCGCAACGCCCGTAAATCGCGTCGCTGAATTTCATGTCGTATGCCGACATTGTTTTAGCCACCGTGCCGGAAGCCCCGCCGACTTTGAAAAAGTTGGCAGCGACCTCCTGCCCGGCTCCGATTTCAGCGAAAGAGCCGTAAACCGACTTGGACAGGTTTATCTTAAGCGCCTTTTCCTGCGTTGTAAGCTTTCTGAACTCTACCATGACCTCCGATACCTTGGCGACCAATTCGAAATTTATGCAATAACGCCAAAAATCGTTCCAATCATAGCAACAAATTGGCATCAAATCCTTCACAAAACCTTACAGGAAAATTGCATGGAAGGATGCCTCTTCTTCCACGGGAAGGATGGTTTATTAGGTGATGCGAAGCGTGCCGTTTCGGGGTCCTAAAGAGCGAATTTAGTGCGCGCCTCTTCTTTGAGTTCCTCCCATTCATCCGGAGGGGGCGGCGTACCGCGGTCGAATTCGCGCAGCATCCATTGTACGAGTTCTTTTTTCATACCGAACCGATTCACGACGTCCTCACAAAACTCCACTTCATGTTCATCGACCACGTCGTCGGCGTAAACCATGAGGATGAGATCATAAAGCAGATTCATTTTGTCGTTGTGATTGTCCGGCACAACCACGGTGTATTGCTCGTTCGAATCGATAAGCTCCTGTATTTGCCTCTTCTTGAGGCCGTACCGCTTGCCGATCTTGAACACCAGCTGTTCCTCCTTCTCGTGCATGCTACCGTCTGCCCGCGCCAGGGCGAGGAGGTTCTTGATGTGGTTCTTCTTGTACGAAAGGTATTGATGTTCAAAAAAGCCGATCATAAAAGTGTTGATGCGTTAAAGTGTTAAAGTGTTGAAGTGTTGAAGTGTTGAAGTGTTGAAGTTGCTGCTGTTCGCCAGGATTGTACCTCGATTCCCTGGGGTTTACTGCCCGCCGTCCTACTGCCTACTCAAGCCGCTGGCTTAACCTCTTCCTTCAACGCCCTCCGAAGTATTTTACCTACGTTCGACTTCGGCAGCGTCTCACGGAATTCGATATAACGCGGCACCTTATACTTTGTCAGGTTTTCTTCGCAATAGGCGCGGAGCTCCGCCTCGGTGAGGCTGGGATCGCGCTTGATGACGAAAATCTTGATCGCTTCTCCCGATTTTTCGTGAGGCACCCCGATCGCGGCCACTTCCAGAACCTTCTTGTGAGCAGCCACCACATTCTCGATCTCGTTCGGGAAGACGTTGAACCCTGACACTTTGATCATGTCTTTTTTGCGGTCGACGATCCGGAAGAAACCCTGCTCATCCATCGTCCCGATGTCGCCGGTCCGGAACCAGCCTCCCGGCCAAAAAACGCCCTCATTGTCCTGTTGCCAGTATCCCGACATGACCTGGGGCCCGCGAGCACAAATCTCACCGGTCTCTCCCTGGGGAAGTTGCCGGCCCTCATCATCGAAAATTGCTACTTCGGTAGACGGCATCGGCAGGCCGATGGTACCCCTCTTGTGCGTGCCGTCAAGAGGATTGCAGCACAACACCGGCGACGTCTCACTCAGACCATACCCTTCAACGAGGGGTTTGCCCGTCACTTCTTCCCAACGGATGGCCACTGAATCCTGTACCGCCATACCGCCGCCGACGGCACCTTTGAGACGACTAAAATCGAGCTTCGCGAAGTCAGGATTGTTCAGGAGGCCATTGAAGAGCGTATTGACACCCGTGATCAGCGTGAACTTGTGTTTTCGGAGTTCCTTGACGAATCCTTTCATGTCGCGGGGATTGGTAATCAGTACGCTTTTTGCGCCCACGCTCATCATGAGCAAGCCGTTGACGGAAAGGGCAAAAATATGGTACAGCGGGATAGCCGTGATGATGATCTCTTGTCCGGAGCCCTGAGACAGGTACGGTCGGAACCAGTTCGTAACCATCGTGTTGTGCGCTACGAGATTGCCGTTGGAAAGGGTGGCGCCCTTCGAAACGCCGGTGGTGCCACCGGTGTATTGGAGGATGGCGGGATCCTGGAGTCCGATTTCGGGGCGTTTGTAGGTTAGCGATGCTCCCAACGCCAGGGCGCGACGGAACGGGATGGCGCCTTCCAGCGTGTAGGGAGGAACCATCTTCCTGATGCGCTTCACAACAAAGTTTACCAGGGGTCGCTTAATGCCTGAAAGCATGTCGCCAAGGTCCGTAACGATGACGTGTCGGATGGCGGTGTTGCGAATGATCTTCTCCAGGTGGGCCGCAAAGTTCGAAACGATGACGATGGCGGTAGCCCCCGAGTCGCTAAACTGGTGTTCCATTTCGCGGGGCGTGTACAACGGGTTTGTGTTTACCGCGATCAGACCCGCCCTGAGAGCGCCAACGAACGCAACCGGGAATTGCAGCAAGTTGGGCATCTGGATAGCTATGCGGTCGCCCTTCTTCATGCCCACGCTTTGGAGGAACGCGGCAAACTGCCTGGACGCATCATCCAGCTCCCCGTAGGTCATGGTGGTACCCATGTTTTCGTATGCAACGCGGTCGCGGAAGCGGGTGAAGCAGTCTTCGAAAAGCGCTACCAGCGACTCGTGTTCGTAAAGTTTTATCTCCGGGGGAATGCCTGCAGGATACGACCTGATCCAGGGAAATGCTTCCATTGCTGCCTTTTTGTGCGATTTAGGTTAGATGCCTACCCCAAAGCAAACGATTGTTTGGCTTCAAATCAACAGAAAAAATGGCCGGTACCTCGTTTTCGGCTACAAAAAAAGAACCTACCCGGAGGTAGGTTCTGCTCAATTAAACATTATTAACCTAAACGTGAGCGCTGTAGAGGGAGGGCTCGAACCTCCACGGAGCGGTTAGGTCGCCAATGGCTGGACTTTATCCCGTGCTCTCCACCCTCGAGACCGGAGGGCTTGTCT
>DASVCT010000142.1:0-15569 GCA_036381475.1 Cyclobacteriaceae bacterium | reverse complement strand
ATTGAACGTAAGGGAGGGGAGGGATTGACGCACCGCGTCGCTACTGAAAATTACCGAGTTTAGATCGATCCGGGTGTTGTCGAAAATTCCTATGGATAACAGCCAGGAGGCGAGTGCCACGGTGACCAAGAGGCCAGCGAGAAGGATGAGCCCTCTTCGTATCGGCGCGGCGGCGCCACGGGGATACTGGTTCAGCCGTGACATGAGTGCCTGGGTGAAGCCGGACGAGGGCTGCTCGGCGGAATATCCCGAAAACATCGCATTCAGGGATTGCAGTTCACGAAGACGTTCCTTCAGCGCCGCGTCATTTTCTACGCGCCGGAGGAGCTGCGCCGCCTCATCGGCGCTAAGCTTGCCGTCGAGGTACTCCAGGAGTCTGATATCGTCGTGTTCCTTGCTCATGTTTGCGGTTTCAAAGCAATAACGCTTCGCTTTTCAATATAGTCTTCATTTCGTCGGCCAGCCGCAACCTTGCCCGATGGATACGTACCTTGACCGTGTTAGCCGGCATTCCGGTGATGGCGCCGATCTCTTCCAGGGAGAGTTCCCGGAGGTAGAACAGCGTGAGTGCAACCCGGTCTGCTTCACTTAACCGGGAGAGTCCCATCTCGATGAAGCGTCTCTTGTCGCTTTTTTCAAGCGTTTTCACGGAATCGCTTCCCTGCGCGGGGATGCTTTCGGGAATATCCTGAAAGGTCACCTTCCGCGTCCTGCGGAGACTGACCGCGGTATTGAATACGATCCGGTATAGCCAGGTCGAAAATTTCGCTTCGCGGTTAAACTTCGCGAGGTTGTGATACGCCTTGATGAACGCGTCCTGCGCCGCCTCTTCGGCGTCCGGGCGCACGCCGAGCACCTTCAACGCGATGGTAAACGCATAGCCCTTGTAGCGCTCTACCAGCTGGGCGTACACGTTCTGCTCACCGGCCAGCACCCTGTCAATGAGCTGCAAATCATCAATATCACGGGACATGTTCCTGCTCTTGGACGTTGGGCGACATTCTCAAGTTACACCTCCGTCCGTGCATTAGCGATCAAAACAGCCAAATTAAGTTTGGGTTTCGGGTGGCAATCCGTTTTGGAGGAGCCTGTAACCTGACGGTTATTGACCTGCGTCAAAGCGGCAACAACTAAACAACAATACCATGGGCGTAGAAATAATCGGCGTATTCATACCCATCATTGCCATTATTGGCGGGGTGATCATTGTCATTTACTTGCGGAAATACTCCTACGACGAACGCAAAGCGATGATCGAAAGGGGGGTGGACCCCACCCTTTTCAGCACGCCAAAGCGTAATGACACGGGTCCGCTACGAGCATCCCTGCTGCTGCTTGGTGCGGGTATAGGCCTTCTGCTCGGCCACTTCCTCGACAGGAAATTCCATATGGAGGCGGTGGCCTACTTTTCCATGCTGTTTATCTTCGGAGGTTTGGGGCTGGGAGCAGCCTATCTCATTGAGGAGAAAAAGCAAAGGAAGGGGCGGGAACAGTAAGGCACTGTACCTGCAATTAGTAAGAGGGTTTCGGGTTGGCCGGCTTTACGACGATCACCCGGCCCTCGAACTCCTTCTCATTCAGGCCTTCAATTGCGTTTCGCGCTTCATCATCGTTGGGCATTTCTACGAAGCCGAAGCCTTTGGACCGGCCCGTCTCCTTGTCCATGATGATCTTTACCGAAGTGACGCGACCGTACTGCGCGAACGCTTTTTCTAGATCCGCCTGCTGGGTCTTAAAGTTTAATTTGGCGACAAAGATGTTCATAACGAAAAAAGAATAGAAAAACTGGTATCTAACAAATTTAGAAGTAATTCTGTTTTTTCCTAGGTGCCATGCAGTCCGGAAGCTACCGTAACTGTGCTTCAGGGTGGTTCACCGCTGTGGAACGGAGTGTGGAAATCCCTTTCCGATGGGGATATTGTCCGCATTAATTTCCTTGAAACCCCTTCAAATTGGGCCATTTTGCAATACTCTGAGATTGGCACAGTTTTTCCTTTTTACTCAGCAGAATCAGAAAAAGTTATGGACGCTTTAATCATTGTTCTGGGGATAATCATTGCCTATGTTGCTTTTATGGCGCTGGCCGTTGGACTTGCCCGCGTCATGTTTCCGAAGATCGACATTGACGAGGCCGAATTGCTCGACCTCGGTGTACTCAAGATGAAATCACGTGCGAAGAAACTGAAAGGGAGAGTTACCGGTCAACTCCGGAAACTACCTACCGGAAAAATTCCAGGAGGATATACGCCGGCACAGCATCATTCGTTTTAGAATAAAAGATATAGACAAACTATCGAAGATAGGAAAGACTCTACAGTAGTGTAGGTTAGGTTTGGGGTTAGGCCGCCAGGAGGGCGGCCTTCTTCATTTACAGAGTGTTGAAGTGCTGAAGTGTTGATGTGTTGAAGTTGGGCAGTCTGAACTAGGGTGCTAAAGGATTGAACGGCCGTTAGCTTGAACGCTTTCGGAACGGTGTTTACGTGCTTAGGTGTTTACGTGTTTACGTTGGGTGGTCTGGCCGCGTGTGGCAAATTTTTGGGTTAGTGTAACTTGAACATTTATGAGAGTACCGAAATAGTAGAGTAAGAAGTAAGAAGTGACCGGCAAACTCTAATCGTGAAGCCCCTATACCCCTATACACCCCATACCCTTATTTCCATATTGCCTTATCTCCTTATTTCCCTAATCGAGGGCTTTCACACCCGGCAGTTCCTTACCTTCAAAATATTCCAACAATGCGCCACCGCCGGTGGAAACATAACTCACCTTGTCACTGAAGCCGAGCTGGTTGACGGCTGCCGCGGAATCACCGCCGCCGATGAGGGAGAAGGCGCCTTTTTCCGTTGCCCTGACGACAGCCTCCGCCACCTTTCGGGTGCCGGTGGAAAATTTTTCCATCTCGAAGACGCCCATCGGACCATTCCATAAAATGGTTTTCGATTTTTCTATCACCTCCGAAAACACGTGAACGGCCTGGGGACCGATATCCAATCCCATCCATCCGTCACGGATGTTTCCATTGGGGGCCACCTCCGTATTGGCATCCTTATCAAACTTGTCCGCAATCACCGAATCCATCGGTAGCATCAGGTCTACGGACTTTTTCTTTGCTTTCTGAATAAGATCGCGCGCCAGTTCAAGCTTATCTTCTTCTACGATAGACTTGCCCACGTTGCCGCCAATTGCCTTGAAAAAGGTGTACGACATACCACCTCCGATAATAAGGTTATCGACCTTGTCCAGGAGCTTTTCGATGATGAGGATCTTGTCTGAGATCTTTGCTCCTCCCATGATCGCCGTGAAAGGACGCTCGGCATTCTCCAGGACACGTTTCGCATTATTCAATTCTGCGGCCATCACGTAACCGGCGCATTTTTCCTTAAAGAAGCGGGCTACGATGGTGGTACTGGCGTGCGCACGGTGCGCGGTGCCGAATGCATCGTTCACATAGATGTCGCCATGACGGGACAGCTTTTCTGCAAAGCCCTTGTCGCCTTTTTCTTCCTCTTTGTAGAACCGAAGGTTTTCCAGCAGCAGTACGTCGCCGGGCTTTAATGAAGAGGACATTTGAAAGGCTTTTTCACCGATGCAGTCGTCGGCAAACATCACCTTTGTGCCCAGGAGTTTTTCCGTCGTTGACACGGTATGCTGCAAGGAGAATTTTTCTTCGGGTCCCGATTTGGGTCGGCCCAGGTGCGACATCAATACACAACTTCCTCCATCGCCCAGTATCTTTTTGATGGTGGGAATGGTCGCCCTGATGCGGTTATCATCTGTAACGTTGTAGTCTTTGTCCAGGGGCACATTGAAATCTACGCGAATCAGCGCGCGCTTGCCGTTGAAGTTAATGTCGTCAACCGTTTTCATGTGGTGTATTAAGCGTTATTGATTTTGAGACCGCCAAGTTAGCAAATCGCGGGACAATGTCGCTTGCAACGGAATGGATATCGAGCCTCGGATCGCGGACCTCAATCCCCAAAACTTATTCCCAACCCGCGGGCGGCCTGAACCAGGTAAGAGTTCTTGTCAACATAATTATAATCCCGCGTAGCTTCTTCGAAAGGCACCGAGGCGATTTGGTTGTTCCTGAATGTTACCATCTGACCGAATTTTCCTTCCAACGCCAGCTCGAATGCCTTGACTCCAAACAGGCTGGCCAGGACCCGATCGTACGCTGTCGGCGTTCCGCCCCGCTGTACGTGGCCAAGTATCGTTTCCCGGATCTCGGCCTTACACCCGATACTCTTGAGCTCATCCGAGAGTTGATAGGCGATACCGCGAAGCCTCTTGTGCTCCGAGCCTTTTTCTCCTGTTCCCACGGTTGTCGATCCGATGGCATGCGCACCCTCGGCAACTACGATGTTCACAAAGCCCTTGCCCTTGGTATAGCGCCGGTTGATCCACTGCAGGATCTTTCCAATGTCATAGGGTATCTCGGGGATGAGACATATTTCAGCACCGCCTGCGATGGCGGTGTGCAGGGCGATCCAACCCGCATCCCGGCCCATAACTTCCATGATCATCACCCGGTGATGACTTTCAGCCGTCGTCACCAGTTTGTCGAAGCTGTCCGTCGCGACCTGTACTGCGGTTTGGAAGCCAAAAGTAACGTCGGTGGCCGACAAGTCGTTGTCGATGGTTTTGGGTACACCGATCATGGGCAAGCCTCTTTCGAACAGCGCTTTCGAAATTCGCTGGGATCCATCACCGCCTACGTTTATGATGGCATCGAACTTCAATTTTTTCAGTCTCTTGATGAGCAGGTCCGAGCGGTCTTCGAAGACAACGGTGCCGTCAGGTTTTTCCACGGGAAAGTTGAGCGGGTTGCCTTTGTTCGTAGTCTTCAGGATCGTCCCGCCCTTGACGTGGATGCCGGCCACCAGCCGGCCCGTAATTTTAATGATCTGCTGTGGTTCGGCAAGAACTCCGTTAAAGGCTTCGATGCTTCCGTATAACTCCCAATCGGATTCCTGCTTCAGCCGTTTGTATACTGCCCGGATGACGGCATTCAGTCCGGGACAGTCGCCACCACCAGTGAGGATCAATGCCTTCTTCATATTGAGCTTGGTTACCAAGGAACACAAGTTGGGAAAAAATTCGCTAAGTGCAGAGACGCGGAGGAAAGGTTAACCACAGAGACGCAGAGCCGCAGGAGGAAGGTTAAAGGGGGTTCATCCTGCCCAGCTGACGTACCCCAAACTTCATGATGTCATTGGGCAGTCGGTCAGGAACATCAAGACACAAACACATTTCTACGCAGAAGCTCGCATCAGCCGGTCGTTGATGGCCCTTCCCAGGCCCTCGTCCGGAACGAACTCGGCAAGGATCGTTTTCACGGGCATCTTTTCCAGCGCGCGCATTGCGGTGAAAAGGTTGCGCGCGGCTTCTTCAATGTCGCCTCGTTCCGACAGCACAACCTGGTAGGGTACATTGTAGGACTTTCGATAGGAGAGAACGGCTACGTCATTCGTGTCGTGTTCGCTCAACAGCTTGTCGAGGTCGCCGACAACCAGCGGCTTTGAAGGCGCGTAATGGCTTTTCAGCTGACCCGGTGCATGAGGATCCGACGAAGCCGCGGTTCGAATGATAACTTCGCCCGTGATCGCTTCAATCCGGCTGAGACTCAGTCCGCCGAGTCGGTATACGACGGCCTGACCGTCGTCGTCGAACCCGATGATCGTGGATTCGATGCCGATCGAACAAGGCCCGCCGTCGAGAATGTATGCGATCTGGTCGCCCAACTGTTCATTGACGTGTTCCGGTCGTGTTGGGCTAATATAGCCGAAGGGGTTCGCGCTGGGTGCGGCCAGGGGAAAGGGCAGTTGTTCCAGGAGCGCCTGGGTAAGGGGATGGGCAGGTGCCCGGACGCCGACCTCGGGCATGCCGGCGGTGACGAGGTCGGGGATCGTTTCGTTTTTCTTTAAGAGTAACGTAAGCGGCCCGGGCCAGAAGGCTTCGGCAAGAGCTGCTGCGCTGCGGGGGGTAGTTTTGGTGTGACGCGAAACCTGGTTGAGGCCGGTGACGTGGACAATGATCGGGTCGAAGCGCGGACGGTTCTTGGCAGAGAATATCGACGCCACGGCGTGGACGTCGAGCGCGTTGCCCGCGAGCCCATACACCGTCTCCGTGGGGATCGCTACGAGTCGTCCCGCCTTCAACAGTTCCGCTGCTTTGCTGACGTCCGTTCCAATTTCAGCCATGTGATCGCTAGTCTGCCAGGGTTGCGCCCCAAATAACCGATTTTTTCCCGTTCGCGACGAACTTCCCATGTCATTGTGTTAAACCATTGTATTTTGAGTCGACAAACCCATCATGCCATGAAGTCTTTGTTCCTCCTTTTGCTCCTGTTCAGCGCTGCCGTGGCCGCTGCTCAACAACGTGACGACCTCCCCCGTTCGCTCCGCCAGCGTGTGTCCGAGTTCCCGGGACGCGTCGGACTGTATGTACGACACCTGAAGACCGGACAGGAGGTCGCAATCAATGCCGACAGCCTTTTTCCAACCGCAAGCATGATCAAGATTCCCATCACCATCGGCATATTCAACAAGATCGAAAAGGGTGAACTTCGCTATGACAGTGTGCTTACCTATCGGGACTCACTTGCCTCCGGTGTTGGAGAAGATATCCTTGGCTCATTCCGCGATGGCGAAAAGATCTCGCTGGCAAAGGTGCTCATGCTGATGGTTACGACGAGCGACAACACCGCCGCCATATGGAGCCAGACCCTGGCAGGAGGTGGCGCCGAAATCAATGCGTGGCTTGAGAAAAACGGATTGATGTATACGCGGGTCAACTCACGAACACCAGGGCGGGAAGAAGCGCGGAACCGGTATGGGTGGGGACAGACCACGCCGCGCGAGATGGCTCAACTTGTTACTATGATACGAAACAATAAGGTGGTAAGTCCCCGCGCCAGCGAACGCATTTACCGCAACCTTACGCGCATTTACTGGGATGGTGCATCGCTGTCACAACTGCCTCCCTATGTGCAGGCCGCGTCTAAAACCGGTTCGCTTGATCGGTACCGCGCGGAAGTTGTGCTCGTGAACGCTCCGCACGGCGACTATGTATTCTGCGTCATTGCCAACGACATGGACGACACACGCTGGACCCGCGACAACGCCGGCAACGTCTTGCTCCGCGATGTGTCAAGGATGCTCTGGAATTACTTTGAACCGGATTCGGGATGGAAGCCGGCGGAGGGGAGTGAGGAGTGGTTTTGAGGTGTGTTGATGTGTTGATGTGTTGATGTGTTGAAGTTTCTGACTCGCCGCTAACGTGCTAGTAGTAACGTGACCTACGTTTTCCCGACGAGCTATACGTCCTACTTTTTTTGCACACAAGTGGCGAAGAACGATCTTCAACAATTGGACATAAGCATATCTCCTTACTATCCCTAGGGCCTCCGGAAGCCAGACAACTTCAACACTTCAACACATCAACACTTCAACACATTTTCTAACCCTCACTGAATCACGATGGTGACCTTGTTGATCCTCTTCGCCTCCAGCTTGCCCGTCTGTTCGCCGCCGCCGAAATTATTGAGATCGTCTTTTTCCACCAGAACGAAGTAGGCGATGTCTTTGAGGTCTTTGAATTTTGCGACGCCCTTTTCGTCTGTTACGCCTTCAGCGACTGCATTCTGCTCTTTGTTGTAATCTTCTTCATTCTCGAACAACCTCACGGTCGCACCTTCGACGGTGTTACCCAACTCATTCCGGACGGTGATGTTGAGAGAAGTCTTGATCAACTGAAATCCGGATGCGGCGATGGCCAGGATGATAAGAGAGGCTACGTATTTCAATCGTTTCATAGACAAGTGTTTTTACGTTCAGGCACGCACGACCGTGCGCCCCAGCAAATATGCGATTTTCTTTGTCGCTATACCCTTATATCCCTATTTCCTTATTTCCTTATACCCTTATATCCCTTTTTCCCTATTTCCCCTTCTCATCGTAGAAGCACAACCCCACCACGCTTCTCCTGTACTCCTCGTTCGGGTTGGTAGGAGCTCTTGTATTTGATCACGTAGGCGTACGTTCCCGGAGGCAGGGGTTTTGACGGATTGTTGTTGTAGCCGCCGTTCCACCGGAACTCTCGGTTGGTGGACTGGAATATGAGCTCGCCCCAGCGTGAAAAGATCAGCACTTCGAAGTCGGTATCGTCGATGAAGTATGTGAGAGCGTAGAATTCGGGATTGCGTGCGCCGGGTCCGGGGCGGAAGGCATTGGGCACGACGATCTTCGGGAGGCACTCGACCTCAACTATAGTCTGGTCGCTGGAGGCGCATCCCACCATATTTACCAGGTCGACGCGATAGGTACCCGGTTCCGTTGCCGTATAAACCTGATCGGTGACGCCGAGCGGCACGTCATCTTTGAACCATGCATAGCTGGTGAAACCCGTCCCGGGGTCGAGTTCAACCTGGCGTGTTGTTTCGTCAGCGTTCGCCGGATCGTTGCAGATGGTCGCACCTGACGGGAGTGAACCCGGGGTGACTGGTGACAGGGCCACAACAATAGACTCCTCCGTTTCACATCCTGAAATAGATACCCTGGCCTCGTAGGTTCCTTCCCGCGTGTCTTCAAGGGTGGAAGATGTCTCGCCGCCGATCACGGCTCCTTCGTAAGACCATTCGTACGTTGCTACAGGAACATTGGTGGTACCGGTAATAGTAAACGGACTCCCTTCACACGCGAGCCCTACGTCAAGATCAAGTTCCAGGGAACCGATCACGGACACCACGAGCGGCGGAGAGGTAGGCGTACATCCCGTTACCGGGTTGTAGATCTGCACGGTGTAGGAGTCTCCGTCGTTTGCGTCGGTGGCGATCACTTGCGGACCCGCGAGCGTAGCGTCAGGATTGCCGTTCCTCGACCAGCGGTAAAGGAAGGAACCCGAAGGCGTGGCGGTTATCGTGACCTGGTCGTCACAGGCGCTGCTTTGCGACAGGGAAGGGACGATCGCGTTGTCGACGGTCACCGTTATTGCCGTGTCAAGCGCACAGAAGCCGGATTGTTCAACATGCAGGTCATACGTGACTGGACCCTGGGGTGGCGTTGCCGTCATGGTGGCAGCGGAGGCGCCGCTTTGGATATCAGGACCGCTCCAGCTCCAGTTGTCGCCACCCGATACAGCGATGGTGATCGGGTTCGAACAAACGTCGGCCGTGACGTCAATGGGAACCGTCGGTCCGTGATTGACGTCCACCAATGGACTTGAAACCGTGCAACCCGAACCCACGGAAGTTACTTCCACCACGTACGTTCGATTGTCGCTGGGAACAGGCAGCGTGGAGAAGTTGTCGGGCTGATTGGTACCGGAATCCACGACCTGGGCCGTGGCATTATCGATGACGCGATAGTTGACCGGGTTCTGGAGGGGTGACGTCGAGACCTGGAGTACCATCGGGTCGCACGTTCCCAGGGGCGTAGCGGTAACCGTAAAGCCCGGATCGTTGATAGAGGCAGTCGTCGTCACCGCGCATCCTGACAGCTGGTCCGTGACGGTCACACCATACGTGCCTGCATCCAGTGGCGTGGCGGTGTAAGGAGCACCGGGCGAAGGATTGGCCGCCTGATCGGAAACTGTTATCGCCGTTGACAGACCTGTAACCGAATAGGTGAACAGGTTGGATGCCGGCGCTTCGATGTTGAGTTCAATGCGGCCGTCCGCAGCGCCGCAGGTTGTCGGGTTGAACGGCGTTGCTGTGAATAGGGGTGATTGATTGATCGTGTACGTGACCGAATCGGTGATTGTACAGGACGTGATCGGGTCGGTGACGGCAACCGTATATTCGAACACGCCGGGCGTTGCCGTGTCGACATTCTGTGTTCTGCCGGTGCCGGCGTTAACGCCATCGATAGCCCATTGGTACGTGGCGCCGGGATTTTGAGCATCCAGAGGCGGCGTCGATGCATCCTGGCACAATGTCAAATCCGGGCCGAGTTCTACGATGGGCCTGTTGTCGGCGACGAGCATGCTGCCGCTTGACGTACAGCCCGCAGCATTGGCGATCGTCACGGTATAAATGCCTTGCCTGTCTACATCGATTTGTCGCGTTGAATCGCCTGTTGACCAGGCATAGGTCAGGCCAGGATCGTTCGCCTCTGCCAGGATCGTCAGCGGTCCGTCGCACAAGGTCGGGAACGCGCCGCCCAAAACAGAAACCGTGCTGTCAGGCGGCGCCGTGATGACAACGGTCGTAAACAATACCGTATCGACATCACACCGGTTTCTCAACGTAAGGGCTACTTGATACGTGCCCGCGGCGGCGTACTCATGTTCTGCGGTGGGATTGGTATCGAACGGTGTACCCTCTCCATCGCCAAAATTCCAGGAATAATATTCAATGTTCGGGTCACGGCCCGCCCCCTCGAACTCTGTCGGCGACCCAAGACACGTGCCGGTTACAGAGATCGATGGCCCTTGTATGGGCGTTGAGATGTTTTGAATAAAGTTGGGAAGGCCGAGCGTACTTGTCGTGCCGCCCGCCAGTGCAAACTGCTGGAGATTAGTTAGCGGCGACAACGACGCGGTGTCTTCGTTTGCGGTAATGTTATACAGGAAGGGCTGGCCGTTCACAGCCATGTAGAGCTGGCCGTTGGGTCCGATCTGTATTGCGCCCAGTTCTTCTCCCGGTCGGTCTACAGATTGCTTGAAGTACACATTGCCAAGTGAGTCGAAAGCAAATTCTACGATCTTGGAGTCGCTGCCCGTCACCGTGGCGAAGAGTTTATTCCCACCAGGTGAGAATTCGATACCGTATACCTGGCCATCGGATGTCTTGAGGTCGGCGACCTGCGGATTAGAGACGACACCCGTTGAGTCATTGAAGTCGAAGATCTCGACGACATTCGATCCGGGTGTTGACAAGGCTACAGCGAGCTTGTTGCCTGGACCCAGCTTCATATAACCCTGACCAGCTTCCGGCGATGATGTAGGATGGTCGGAACCCGCTCCCGAGATGACCGGGCTGCTGATGCCGTCGGGTGAGATCCGGTAGGCGCGGAACGTGTTGTTGCCGTATTCATGTGCGATCAGCCATTCGCCGCTTCCGGTGATTCGTTCCGTGCTGGGCTCAAAGAGGAGTTGATTGTATTCTACCAGCCCGCCGTTTCCATCGTTGAGTTTCAGGTCGAACAGGGAGTACCGAAGTTCGTAGGTTCCCGTGCCGTAGATTTCCTGTGTTGTAAAAATGTAATACAGTGTCTCGTCGCCGGGTACGGGCATGATGAGCACGGATTGTGTCGCTGTGGGCTCACCGCCGAGTCCCGGCGGATTGGGATCGGGTGTAATGTCGTTGCCGTCCTTATCGTAGATGTGAAGGCCGTCCGTGGAGAAGATCACCTGACCATTCCGGTCGCTGATGGTAGCGACCCCTTCAGGTGAATTGACGGGCCCTTCAATTGGGACCGGTGGATTCGTGTTCCATGGATTAAAATCGAGTCCTGCGTTCTGTCCGAAATGCCAGATGTTTGCGCGCTGATCCTGGACCTGGTACTCGTTGATATTGACACCTGCATAGGCTGAGCAGCCCGTATTCGGATCGGTTACTACGACGTAATAAAATCCGGCAGAGTCGGGCGTCAGCGTAAATCCCGTCTGACCGTTCGACCATATCGCATTTCCTGATCCCCCCTGCACCGTGGCGGTTACTGAAAACTGTCCGCAGTTGGGCTTGGGATTAGGCGCCTTGGGAAAGGGTAACTCGCAGCTACATGCTGTTGTGTCCTGCACAAGGTCTATCTGAAGGTCGAATTGCGTGATGTTGATGTCGTGCTGCACGGTTTGCGACTCACCATTGAGATACGCTGTCAGCGTTACGGTGAACGGTCCGCCGTTTTCATAGATATGGTTGGGGCTCCATTGATTCGCGCCAGTGCCGTCGCCGAAGTTCCAAACCAGGCTGTCCGCTGCAGGATCCACTTCGGGGAAGAAACTAACGGGTGAGTTGGCACATTGACCTGACGACGTGAAGTCGACCGTGATTTCCTGGCTGCTTCCCGGCAGGAAAGACGGGAACTGCGTACCTCCGAAGTCACCGGCAAACACTGACGGATCATAGGTGACCGCCGAGGCAACGGTGTCGGTATTTGACAGCGCGCCGAGCAGGATGGGACCGCCCGCGGTTTCCCGGTACAGGTGATAGATCACGCTGTCAGGTCCCATCTGCAGTCCATAGCTGTTCGCAATGCTGTTGGGGAGTACGGAAGTCAGGGTGGCGGATGGATTTTGAGTGTCGAACTGCAGGATGTCCGCCGGTATGCCCGGTTCGCCGGCCACGGATATATAAAGGTATTGTCCGTTGCTGCTCCACTCCACGTCATAGATCGCCTGACCGATGGTTGACGCCACTGCCGTGTTGGGGACGACCTGATCGAATTCCAGTTCGCCGGTGCTGTTGTCAAAATTCATGATGTGAACGCCGACGTTTGCCGACTGCGGTGATACCGCGATTTGTCCGCTGGATGCATTGTAGGCAAAATTGCCCGCGCTCATGGCAAAGCCTTCGTTCTGGTAATTGGTGCTGGTGACAACGCCTGTCTCATCGATGAGCGATACCGTGTAGTTTGCAGTCCCGTTTTCATGCGTGATCAGCCAGTAGTCGGTGCCGTTAGCATGTGGTACCAGGATCATCGCTTCCGATCGGTTTGTTAGTGTCGGTATGGGAACGTTGGCAGTACTAACATCACCGAGAGGAGGTGGCGGTGCAGGGTTTCCTCCATTGCCGGGCAACGACATGTCTACTGTCGTGAGAAAGATATCGCCTCCTGTATTGAAGTCCGCTGTGTTGGTGAATACGAAGTATTGATTGGGCTGACCGGGAACAGCAGCGATGACCGCCGGCTGGTTGCCGGAGGGATTTCCGGAAAGTCCTGAGCCGTTAGGCATTGCAGCGCCTGACGCATCATAAATAGTAGAACCGTCGGTGAAGAAAAGTAGATTTCCATTGATCGGATCGGAAGCTACGGCGGCCCCTCCATTACCGAATGTTGCTGCCGGATTGTTGGCCAGGGTGACGGTATTGGTTCCGCGGTTGAATCGAATACCTTTATCGCTGCTGCCGAAATACCAGTTAAGGCTCGCGTTGTTTTGTCCCTGAATGGGAAATGCTCCGGCCAGCAGAAGCAGCAAAACGAATGACAGCAGATAACAGTAAGGTCTCCTCATCGCGATAGAATAGGCTTCACAGCTAACAACTTACACCTGGCTCTGGTGGCATTCAAACAATAAACGCCCAAGTTTCGCTAAAGTATACATTTTGCAAGAAAATAACGTTATGATGCTGAAATCGGCACGTTTCGTTTTTTTAAGTTTTAATTATAGCGTTAATTTGCTTTGATAGCGTAACTGAAATTAGTTCGGATGGTCAGGACACTCCTGCTTTTTGTTAGCTTCATACTGGTGTTTGGGGGGGTGGTAACAGCTCAGGATCCGCAGTTCTCTCAGTTCTATGCAGCGCCTTTATATCTGAACCCTGCCATGGCGGGGTCAACGGGTCAGGCGCGCGCCGGTATCAACTATCGTAACCAGTGGCCGGCAATCGACGCGAACTTCACAACCACATCGGTTTATTTTGATTACTTCATTGCGGACAAGCGGAGCGGGGTCGGTTTTCTTTTGACGCAGGATCGCGAGGGACTTGCCGGACTCCGTTCACTAAGCGTCGCGCTGCAGTACTCCTATGAGCTGCGGATCACCAAAAAGCTCGCGTTCAGTCCGGGCTTCCAGGTCGCTTACTATTCCCGCGATGTAAACTTCAGTCGCCTTACATTCGGCGATCAGTTCGACCCCGTTACGGGTAACCTCATCAGTCCGGAAACGGCGGAAGTCTTCGACACGGATTTCAAAAAATCTTTTGTCGACCTTTCGGTTGGCGGCTTGCTCTTCACAGACTTTGCCTGGCTCGGCATCACCGCCAATCACCTCACGCGGCCGAACCAATCGATCATCGACGAAGAGGCGCCACTGCCCATCAAGTTTTCGGTTCACGGCGGACTCAAAATTCCACTGCGTCCCGGGGTGGTAGGAAGCGGCGTATATGCGCGGTCGTCGGAGCGCAGCATCTCACCGGCGTTTCAGTACCGTCACCAGGGGGAGTTCGATCAGCTTGACCTGGGGTTGTACTTTACCTTTGAGCCGCTCGTAGTCGGCACGTGGTACCGCGGCGTGCCGTTCAAGACCGTCAACGAGATCAGCAACAACGAGTCGATCGTACTGCTCATCGGGTTCACCCGCATCGGCGGAAAGGATAAGAATGGCAACCGTGACGGTCTCACCATCGGCTACAGCTTCGACTACACCATCTCGAAGCTCGGCATTGGCGCCGGCGGCGCCCACGAGTTCAGCCTCGTCTACACCTGGCCGATGCGCAATCCGCGCAAGCCACCGCCAGACAAGATGGTGATTCCCTGTCCGGAGTTTTGACGGCTGCATCACCGTTACAGCGTCGCGAAAGAACCGTTCGTCGGTACGGTCGCTAACTTACGTTAGCCCGGGTGTAAATTTTTTTTAAATCTCCTACCCGGATAGTGATCAAATTCCGAACTTTATCGTTTAATTTTGCATTAGTGAAGAACCAAAACACAAAGCTTGATGCCTTTTCTTTAGTGTCAACCCAGTAAATGATTTAAAGAAATTGAAAACAGTGACCACCTCCTTCGCAGACTGTTCTGCATCCCGCTCCCGGACGATCCTCCGGTATCTCTCCTCCATTGCCTGTCAGGTGTCCAGGCGACCTCGCCCGGCGCGTATCGCGCGCATTTGATAAAAACCTCACATCCACTGTGAGCAGCGTAGCGCCCAGGGCGCGCCGCTGATGTGCCATTCGGCATCAAAAATCCTTTCACATCGTAACATTTTCTGGACATTGGAAAATAACAATATATCTGTCAGGGTCGCTACGGCCGCTGACAAACAGTACGCGGAAACCATTACCCGCGAAATGGAGCTTTCGGCGCAAGCCCGGGGTACGGGCATTGCCAAGAGAAGCCCTGAATATATCCAACGCAAGATGGAGGAGGGCAAGGCCGTCATCGCCGCAACCGCGGAGGGCGAGTGGGTCGGCTTTTGCTACATCGAAGCCTGGCAACACGAAAAGTATGTCGCCAACTCCGGGCTTATCGTCGCGCCGAAATTCCGTCACACAGGCGTGGCCCGCGAAATCAAGAAGCGGGTGTTCGACCTTTCACGGCAACGCTATCCCGACGCAAAGATTTTCGGACTGACCACGGGTCTCGCCGTCATGAAGATCAATTCCAGTCTTGGCTACAAGCCCGTGACCTATTCGGAACTCACGACGGATGAGGAGTTCTGGAAGGGATGCCAGAGCTGCGTCAACTACGAGATACTTATGATGAAGAACAGGCAAAACTGCCTGTGCACCGCTATGCTGTATGACCCCGCCACGGCGGAGGTCCCGAAGCCTGCCGAGTTGCCCAAAATCAGCCGCACGATCGTCACCAGCTCAGGAAAACTTCGTAAGAAGCGCAAGCGCGACTTCAAAGGCAACCTCAGGTTGTTCGAGCGATGGATCCGCTTCAAACAGTATGTGCTTCTCAAGTCAC
>DASVCT010000141.1:0-3894 GCA_036381475.1 Cyclobacteriaceae bacterium | reverse complement strand
TTCCCACACTGGTCGACTATTATAAAGTGGATCCCGCCAAAATAACTCATGTTCTACCCGGCGCCAACGTTACCCTTTCACCTGAATGGACGCCGCCCATGATTCCGGGCCGGCCCGGCATTGACCGCGACCTGGTATTGGGCTTCGTAGGTAAAGATTGGCGGCGAAAGGGGCTGCCTTTTCTAATGGAAGTGCAATCGGAATTAGCAAAGCGCGGCCACAAGGTGAAGATTCGACTGATCGGGAGTCGTCCATCCGACCTTGCCGCCAATGCGGCCATTGAAGTTACCGGCTTTATCGACAAGTACTCAGGGATGGAACGCTTCGTGCAGTTGATATCGACATGCGACATAGGCTGCCTGTTCAGCACATCGGAAGCGCTGGGCATCTCCACCCTGGAGTTCCTGCGGACCGGTGTGCCCGTCGCCGGCTTTTACCACCAGGGCCTTAAAGACACGTTGCTGGAAGGAGCGAGTTTTCGATTTAAGCCCGATGCCCGCCCGGAGGAGGTAGCTAACGCGTTTGAACAATTCATTCGGAATGATGATCTACGACATGAAATGAAGGGAAAGGCATGGAACTATTCCAATGAAGTAACATGGGTCGCCTGTGTTAACCACTTCAAAAAGCTACTGCCATCATGAGTGTACACTGGATTTGTTCACAGCTGGGTGCCCGTGAAAAGTACGCTATTCCCCGGGCCATACGTCGTAACGGCAATCTCGCGCACCTTTACACAGACGTGTGGGCAAGACCCGGGTCGTTGATTGCCAAAGTAAACCGTCGCCTGACCAGCAGGTTTCACCCCGATCTGAGCGAGGTAGGTGTAACTCACTTTACCCGGAGGTTGTTCACCAGCAAGGTGGCCGAAAAATTTACCGGCAGCGCGGCGACTATAGATAAGGTCTATGATCGGTGCGTACAACAGGCACTGACAAGGAACCCACGGCAGGGTCAGACGATTTTCTTTGGCTATAGCTACGCGTCGCGGATGAGCATGGGCGCTGCAAAAAACCTGGGATACAAAACAGTGCTGGGTCAGATCAACCCGGGCCCGGCCGAAGCGGAAATTGTCGTTGAGGCGTTCAAACATTTTCGGAACGGTGTGCACAAACCGACCGTACCGGACCAGGCGTACTGGGACCTGTGGCATGAAGAGATTGACCATGCCGACGCCGTGATAATCAACTCGTCATGGTCGCTTCGCCTGCTCACCCAGGCAGGCGTACCTGCGGAGAAATGTGTAGTGGTTCCACTTGCATTCGAACCCGGGGATACGCCGCCTGCGAGGCGCTTCCCAACACGGTTCGACTTTGATTCCCCCCTCCGGCTCTTATACCTTGGCGGGATCGGAATCAGGAAAGGATTTCACTTGCTGGTTGACGCAATGAAAGAGTTGACGGCACACCCAGTTCGCCTGGATGTTGTTGGACTCTTGAAGGGTCCTGCTGAACTGATCCGGGACTTACCTGACAATATTGTACTCCATGGCGCTGTTCCCGGTAGGGAAGTGGATCGGTATTACCAGGCAGCAGATGTATTCATGTTCCCTACATTATCCGACGGCTTCGGACTGACCCAACTGGAAGCACAATTTTACAAGCTGCCTATTATCACTTCGCAGTGTTGCGCCGAGGTGATAACGGACGGGATTAATGGCATTGTACTGGAACGCGTGGACGCTGTTACCATTCGCGATGCCGTACTGAAAATCCTGGATGAGCCTGTGCTGATTGAAAAGTTTTCCTCGCAAGCAGTCTCCATGGACGACTACAGCATTGAAAAATTGTCTCAACGTCTTGCCGGCATAGAGGAATGAAAATACTGCATGTTCTTACGGCGCCGCGGGCGCAAGGCACACCCAGGCTGGTGCTGGACTGGATAGCAGTGGGTGATCACGATCACGAGATACTTTTTCTTTCTCCAGAGGGAAATATCAAGCAAACATTTCAAGATACCGGCGTTTGGCAGTTCTATAACGACGACTTCACACTGAGTTATCGGTCCATACCACGGCTGGTTCGACTTGTCAAACGGATTTGTAGGGAACGGCGTCCTGAACTTGTTATCTCATGGACATTTGGATTGTCTCATTGGGTTACCATTGGAGCTCGTATCGGTGGTGTTCGGAAGGTGTTGGCACACTGCGGCAATCCGCCGAGCAACGGATTAATGAAAAAGTACTTTCAAACGTATTTGTGCTTTTATCTGGGTTGGCTATTCGGCAACAAGGTAATTGCCTGCTCAAAATTTGTACGAGAACAATACCGGCAGATACTTCCCGGAGGGTTTCCCGAATTGCATGTCGTTTACAATGCACTTCACACCCATCGCTTTTACGCACCGCCCGGGCATGATGATTCCGGTCGTCGAGATGTATCCATGATTGGCTATCTTGAGGAGGCACGCGACCATCGAACGCTTCTGCACGCGTGGAAGGAAATTGAGGATCGCATTCCAGGTGCCACACTCAATGTAATTGGCGATGGTACACTGCGCGAAGAACTGGAATCACTATCGCAAAAACTCGAACTCAAAAGAGTTAACTTCACAGGGCGTTTGGATGATGTCAGGCAGTATCTCTGGAAAACCCGTGTTTACGCTTTTAGCACCCTGAAGGAAGGCTTCGGCACATCTTTGCTGGAAGCGCTTGCAGCTGGATGTTTCGTGGTTGCAACGGACGTACCGGCATGTCGTGAAGTGTTGCAAGACGGCCGCTACGGAACTCTGGTTCCAATTCGCAATCGTCGATCATTTGCAGAAGCTATTCTACAAAGCTGGATCACCCAACGTAGTGAGGAGAAGCTAAATGAACAGTTGGATTACGCTAAGACATTTTCGCCTAAGAGAATGATGGAAGGTTATATTAAAGTTGCTGCTCTGATCCGCGGGAAATGAAGGTTCTTTTTTTTGTTCGGCGCGTAGGACCTTACCATCATGCCCGGTTTGACAAGGCCGCAAAACGCCTCCAACTGGTTGTGGTGGAAACCCGTCCTTTATCACAGGAGTACCCATGGGAGTTTGCGGCAACTGGGGAATATTTGTCTGAAACGTTGCCAGAAGGTGACCCGGAGAGGGGGATACGAGGGCATCGACTCCATGATTCCGTTCGCAACCTTTTCATAAAGCATCATCCGTCGGTTATTGTCACAACAGGCTGGGCGGACCCAGAGTATCATGCTGCCGTGCTGGAGGCACGCAGCCGTAATATACCATGCGTCGTGATCAGTGACAGTCGTCACGAAGATGAGCCCAGAAAATTTCACAAAGAGGCCGTCAAACGTGTAATCTTGAGATCCTATTCGGCGGCACTCGTGGCGGGCAGTGCGTCGCGTCGATACCTTGTCAAGCTCGGCTTTCCTTCGCCCGCTATCTTTCAGCCATGGGACGTGGTAGACAACAGCTTTTTCGCAACAGCGAATAGCGACGAAACAGTACCATTCTCTGAGAAACCGTTCCTTTGTATCAGTCGATTCATTCCAAAGAAGAATTTACCGCGGTTGATATCGGCATACGGGTCCTATGTAAGGAGAGGCGGTACGCGCAAGCTGATCCTCCTGGGGAGCGGGGAGTTGGAGCGTTCACTGATCGAACAAATCAAGGAACTGGAATTGGACGAAAGAGTTGAAGTAAAGGGTTTCGTTCAGTACGAAAATTTACCGGCGTACTTCTCAAGTGCCCTTTGCCTGATCTTGCCGAGCACGACGGACCAGTGGGGTTTGGTCGTCAACGAGGCGATGGCTTCCGAGCTACCTGTCCTCGTCTCCCAAAATTGCGGATGCGCCGTGGATCTGGTCCGCGACAAGGAAAATGGTTGTATCTTTGACCCTTTCCGTGTCGACGATATCGCAGACAAGATGCTGTTTATGAGCGGGATATCGGAGGCGGAATGGA
>DASVCT010000140.1:0-9201 GCA_036381475.1 Cyclobacteriaceae bacterium | reverse complement strand
CGGGGTTGAGAATCAACGTGTCCCCACGTAACATGTATCGACCCGTGTCGGTACGGAAGAAATAACCCCCGTCAACCTCGAAAATGAACGTCTTGTCCCGGCGAAGGGTAAGTGTCCTGCTTTCGTCCATCCCCTTCCAATGGTACACCGCTTCCCTTTTAGCGCTGCACGCTGCAAGGATCAGGATGCAGAGCAAGCATCCATTTTTACTCCAGAATGTGAACCTCTTCATAGGCACCGTGGATCAGGCCGGAAAACGACCTGAAGCTTCGCGGCCAACAAGGTAAAAAAGCGCCGCAACATTTTAAACCCGCCGCTTGAAACACGACGGCCGTCGGATCTTGCAGTACGGTCCTGTACGCACTGAACATAACCGTACATGTGAGTGCCCGCTTTCGAACAGCAAAAGGGAGAAAACAGCACGCATTGGGGGATTTTCCTCCCGGCTTGATTTTTGGCCCCTGGCGTATGGTCTTTCTGTAACAAAACTACTTCCGAGTCGGTCTAATCTTTATACGCCTACCGCATGCTCTACAATTACTTCATCGTTGCGCTTCGCTCGGTTTTCCGCAACAAGCTCGTCGCGCTGATCAATATCGGAGGTCTGGCATTTGCCATGACTTGTTGCCTGTTAATCTATCTTTATATCTCCGATGAGTTTCGGTACGACCGCTACCATGCTAATGCGGATCACATCTATCGTGTAACCCGCAATTTTCTTTCGCATGATGGTTCGGAAAATCTCCATCTCGGACACCTTGCCCCTCCCTTCGGCCCCCTGTTGAAAAATGACTTTCCGGATATCGTGGAGGTGGTCCGCGTTCTCAACACCAACCTCACCTTTACGATCGAGGAAGGCGGTGAAAGGAAAGTGAGTTTCCAGGAGCCGCGCTCCTATGCGGCCGAGCCTTCGCTCTTTAAGATATTCACTATCCCGATCGTGTCGGGTAACCCGGAGACAGCGCTGACCCAACCGTTCACGGCCATGCTATCTGACAAGGCGGCAATGCAATACTTCGGAACAACCGATGTAGCAGGCAAGGAGTTGCATGTAAACGGCGGACTTGTGTTATCCATAACCGGCGTTTATGAGTCGTTCCCGTCGCAGTCGCACTGGCATCCTGAAATACTCGTTTCGTTTAGCACGCTTGAGGACGACAACATTTACGGGAAGAATCAACTCGAAACCAATTGGGGTAACAATTCCTTTGCAACGTATATCCTGGTGAACGACAGCTTCGATCCGGTCCGCACGGCAGCAGCGTTTCCTGCATTCATCGATCGCCATATGGGTCCCTCGGAGGGTCCCGATGCGCCGGCTCCTTCGTCGTGGACCAACCTCTTCCTTCAACGGCTCACTGACATTCACCTGCGCTCGCATCTCGATTCCGAGATGGAGGCGAACGGAAATATCAACAATGTATACATGATGGGTGCTATCGCACTTTTCATCATCATGATCGCCTGCTTCAATTTTATAAACCTTTCCACGGCCAGGGCATCGAAGCGAACGAAAGAAGTAGGGTTAAGGAAAGTGGCAGGTGCCAACAAACGCCAGCTCGTTGTACAGTTTCTTAGCGAATCGATCCTTACTACCCTTCTAGCTCTTGCAGTGGCGATCGGTCTCACATTGGCCGCACTGGGCTGGCTAAACGAATTCACTGGTAAGAACCTTCAATTAAACCTGATCACCCATGCCAATTTTATTGTTGCTTCTGTTGCTGCTGCTGTACTTGTTGGTGGAGTAGCCGGATTTTACCCCGCTTTGGTTCTCTCCGCATTCAAGCCGGCGCTGATTGTAAAGGGCCACACTCCGGGCAGGCGCAGTACCGTCCGCCGGATTCTTGTGGTATCCCAGTTTGCCATCTCGATCGTGCTCATCGTAGCCACGCTCGTTACGATGGACCAACTTCGCTTTCTAAATAATCGCGATCTCGGCTACAAGAAAGACCAGATTGTAGCACTGCCATCCGGTGGCGACGGGTTTGCTGAACACTACGACGCTTTCCGCAACGAATTGCTTCGGAGTGCATTTGTGAAGAATGTCGCGCGCTCGAGCCGTATACCGACGGGCAGGTTGCTTGACACACAGGGTGCGCAGGTGCAGGAGGGCGATTCCCTGGTGCCGACGGATGTCGTCATCAAGAATGTGCTGGTCGACCACGAGTTTTTCGACACTTATGGTATCCCGATTGTCAGCGGCCGGGACTTTTCAAAGGATGTACTCAGCGATGATTCTGCCGCCTTCATTCTAAACGAGGCTGCCGTCCGCATGATCGGCTGGGGTATTGACGAAGCTCCCGGTAAAGTGCTTCGCTACGGAGGCCGCGAAGGCCGGATCATAGGCGTCGTAAAAGATTTTCACTTTGAATCACTGCACGAGAGCATCATCCCTATGGTGTTCTATATGGGCAAGGAATACCAGCGAGCACAAATGTCGGTAGCCGTCAACCCGGCAAACATGCAACAGGGACTTCAACATATCGAAAAGGTATGGAAGGAGTTCGCTCCCGAGGTACCCTTCCGGTATACATTCCTCAGTGAATCCTATCGGCAGCTTTACGAAAGCGAACAAAAGGAGAGCCAATTGTTCCTGATCTTTGCCGCACTAGCCATTTTCATCGCCGCGCTGGGGCTATTCGGACTTACTACCTTCAACACACTTCAACGGGCCCGCGAAATCGGCATACGCAAAGTCCTGGGTGCATCCGTCACCCAAATTGTAAACCTGCTGACACAGGAGATACTCGTCCTGATCCTGGTTGCCAACCTCATCGCCTGGCCCATTGCATGGTATCTCATGGATGAATGGCTGGCGAGCTTCGCGTATCGGATACACCTTAGTCCGCTTATCTTCGCCCTGGCGGGAGTCGCAGCAATCCTGTTGGCGATCGTAACCGTAAGCTCTCAAACCATTCGCGCTGCGCTGCTCAACCCTGCAACTACACTGCGAAACGAATAACACATTTTTGCATCATGCGCTACCTGATCGCGTTCTTTTTTCCCTGGCTTTCATTGTTATTACAGGGAAAGATATTTTCCGGAATTATTTGCCTGATCCTGCAGATAACGATCATTGGCTGGTTACCAGCGGCGATCTGGGCGTTCGCATCACTCCATAACATGTATGCCGATCGCCGGGCCAACCGTGTCATCCGTGCCCTCAAATATTCACGCTGACTACCGATGCAGTACGATCTTTCCATAGCCACCCTGGAGGTACGTGGCGTGTAGAGGTACCTTTAGCAGCTGAGGTACACCGCCACGCCATAACCTCACCCGATAGAGGTAAAGACCACCAGGAAGCAGCTGGCCGGACTCATCCGCGCCATCCCACATAACCTCATTCGTGCCAACAAAAATTTTGGCGGGGGACAGGTGACGCAATTCACGGCCATCCAAACCAAGTACCGTCACATCCAGCGCGTCGGGCGTGTCCTTGCCGGATATCACAAGGGTAAACACGACGGCACCGGTGGAAGGATTCGGATAGGGCGCCAACACGAGCGCAGAGGTCTCCTGCTGTACCCGAAAAGTAATCGAATAGGGTTGGTCACCCGCGGGATTGCCAGAGGCATCTTCGAACGAAACGCTGAAACGGTATTCGCCATCCGGCAGATCGGCGGGTGTAAATTGCACGAGGAAGTCCGACGTGTCCGTCGCGGGAAACCATGTTATATCAGTCCGGCTGAAATACACCGATGGATCATCGTCACAGGACCCTTGTGGACATGGATACTCCAGGAATATCCGGATGCCGGTTGTATCCTTCTTGAGCAGATACCGGTTCTCATCCCACAGTCGAAGCAAAATCTTCGGGTTCGCCGACACGAAGTCGCCGTCAGCAAGTGTCCTTCCATCGAATGTGGCTTCAAGCACGGGCCTGAAGGTGTCCGTCTCAACCTCCAAACGGTCCGGCATAAGTAGTTGGTTGTTCTCATACACCTGTTCAGGAGTGACTCTGGGGTTAACAAAAACTTCCAGGTCGTTCATCCCGGCAAAGCCCAGGGTTTCCGCCTCGATGGTAAAGACAGTCGTATCGCCGGGGGCCGGCGAGCGGATGCGAAATGTGGACTCCTGCCGTTTCCGGGTAGCCTTGTTGGTCATCCTGAACGCAACGTCGAGTGAATCAGGAAATGTACCCGAAGAAATATTGGCGAAACCAAAAGTTCCTGCCCAGGTCTGACCTTCACGCAGCTTGTCCACTTTCCCGTCATCGAGAAATAGGGCGATACCTTCGGCGACTGGCGTATAGGTAACGATCCAGGAGCGCAGCTGGACCGGCGTCAGGCTCAACTCATCTTCAGCGTGAAACCGCAGACGCAGATAGGGCCATTGCGCAGGGTCCAGGAAGGAAAGGTCGGTTGTTGGATCAAGACCCGATACAAGCAGTGACGCGTCTCCCTGAAGGTTTTCACCGATCAGGTCGACGGAGACGACGTCCTGCGGTTCGGGCGCCTCATTCTTGCGAAAGACGTCGTGCCATTCCAGCGCTGGCCCAATTCGTTCGGATAGCATGGTTCCATAGTCATAACGCCCGGTAACGGTGGCGCTAACTTCCAGCGACTGTTTGTTGAGCGGCAGGGTCGGGTTCGCATAAACCTGTGCCGAACCCGGTGGCGTCCCCTTCTTGCCAAAGATCACAACCGGTTGACCATCCTGAAGTGCCTCGATCTGGGCAATGGAGATGCCAAGCTCGCCAAGCTTAGCCTTGATGTCTGCCGGCCAGGTTGAAAAGCCGGCATTCCCAATGGAAAAGAGTACTACCGAATCACCCGGCGCCATGTTGTCAACGGCAGCTATCGGACCTGCCGGTGCGCCGGTATCGGGATCTGTGCCATAGAAATCAATGACACGCCAGCTGTTGATGACCTGGGGTTGCCGGCCACATGTGCGAAAGTCCACGAACTTAATGGGCACCGGCGCATAGGGCACCGTTGTTTTTTTGTCAAAGGCGATGAGGTTGATGGTGTTCGTCCTGCATGCCTTTTGCTGCGTATTGATCTGGTACTCCGTGCCGTTCAGCTTAACAGACACGTTGAGGTTCGGAACACCGGCGGCTGATCCGAAGTTGTTGATATAAACATCGGTCACGGTTTCTTCGAAACCCATCTGACGCGCCTGCGTGTTCAGCACAAATCCTTCCGATCGGTTTTGGAGAAACTGTGGAAAGTGAACCTGCGCCCAACCCTCAGGGCCTCCATCGATGTAGGTGAATGAGCTCAACGTCCACTCCTCGCTTTCGTCGGGAAGCGGATCCGACAGCTTCGTTCGCCAATAATACGTGAGCGAGTCGGCGGTCAACAGCTGCACCTGTTTCCGGTTGAGGACATCGCCGTCCAGAGTGTAAGACGACTTCCAGGGACTGTCAAAGGTGTTCGTGGTGTCTACTTCGACTACAAATTTCCGCGACTGCGTTCGGGGATCGGTGGCCTGAAACGCGAGGTCTACCTCCCCTTCATGGACGATAGCGAAATTGTGCGGAAAAAGATTGCGTGTCCGGTTCAGCGGTAGCAGATATTCAAAGCTAACCGAGTTGTTTTCTTCGTTGATTTCAACAATGTCGTTCTCGGGGTCGATCTCGACAGTGAAGCGATTCCGACCAGCGACAAAACCATCGTCATTGCGAAGCGTCATGGTAAGCGTATCGCTATACAGGATCGGTGGAAACAACGTGTCATACGTGATGGTCCGCTCGTCAGGGAGCGTGCGGGTGACGCGTATCCACAGGGTATCGCGGGTAGCCGCACCGAAATTGGGGATAATGAGGCGGAGGGCGAGTGAGTCGGATTGAGCGGTGATGGGTTCGCCGTCGAACGTCTCCAGGAAGACATTCTCCTCCGTCAAGGCGTAGTCCGGGCGCCGCGTGCCAAACAACGAAACGGCGGGGTCGCCGAGGAGAAGCATCTGTTCTATCTGTGCCAGGTTGGAAATGTTCGGCTGGACATCCTGCATGTATCGCTTCGCCACTTCCTGTTGAACGTCGCCGACGCCGCGACCGATGAAATTGTCATCGCCAAAGGCCACCTCGTAAAAGATCTCGGAATAGCGCTGAAGGGTAGTCTCGAGACCGTAGGAGGTGTGCGCAATGAACCCCACCGCTCCACGGTCAGGAGCCAGGATCCAGTCTTCGCCAAAGAGCTTGCTGTTGATGAAAAAAGATCCCGCGTTGCAGCCGTTGATGAGGAACATGGGATATTTTCCCTTGTTGTTATACCCGAGTTTGGGGTCAGTGACAAATCCAATGTCGAAGTCGATCACCGACGAGGCGGAGTGTCCGAAGAAGGTGATGAGGTTAAGTCCCTTGTTTACTTCCTGGTTGATGTTAATAAACTCGACGGGATCCGTAGATTTTTTGGCCGCCCATTTTACCGATCCCCCGAGATAAAAACTTTCGGCTATTTGCTGGTATCCCTGGAGATAATCACGAAACCGTTCCGGTTCACCGGGACGGATGCCACCACTGAGGTGAAGAAGATTTTTCCGCCACAGGGCATCGTGGGGAAGAGCCTCCATTTCCTTGACCTTGTTAAGGTATGCTCCCACCTCTTCGGGTTTCATCGCGGTGATCCTCCCCGTAGGAATGGCGGGGGCGTTCGAGGATCCGGCCAGGTTAAACGAGTAGTAGGCGTCGGATCCAGGATAGCCGGCTGTGGGGACGAGACTTTTGAAATTGGGAAAGGAGGCTGGCTCCCGGTAGTAGTTATACCAGATGTCGACATCTTCGCCAATGATGAACAGATATTTGGGAAGATTGGAAGCGGCCAGGAACTCCAGGAACTTGCGGATGGCCAGCGAAGAGATTTCGCCGTAGTTGAACTGGTCGTAGAGCTCAGACACTTCCACAACCAGCGGATGATATGATCCACCGGCCGCGCTGGCGCGGTAGTCGGCGTATGCCTGCACCACATCGCTGTAGCCCATGGCAGGTTTCATGAGGGACTTATGGGAAATGATAACATAGTCGTAGTCCGACGGCTGAAACTGTCTGAACATGACCTTGCGGATTGTGGGAGTAAGCGGCGAAGTGGTGAGCAGCAAGCGCCGGCTGTTCGTCGTGTTGTCGATTACAGTTCCGGCGGGGTCGCCCATGCGTCGGACGTGCACCGGATCCGTTACGTCGAAAAGTCGTGCCGTCGCCGGTGCCCCGGAAATGGACACGAATGATTTTCCCCCGCTGTTGGGGCGAAGGTTTAGAAATTTGTTTTCGGTGCTGCCCGTGATGGCCTGGGGATAGCGCAACAGGGCATACGTAAGGCTGACGCGGTCGTAGGTCTCCGCATCACCCAGGGTGGCCACGCGGACAGTCAGGGTTCCATCACTGCCGATATCGCTCCAGGCGATGTCCTGCTGCACTTTGAACACGTCATAGCCATTAAAGTCCCATGTACCCAGGCTTCTCATGGAGGATGTGCCGCCACCTACGAAAACTTCGAAACGGTGGGGTTGGAGGCCGCGGCCGGTGATGAGCAGTTCGAGGTGTGGTGCCGGGCCGGCGGTATAGCCGCCGGTGATGTTCGTGAGCTGGTAATCGCGTGATTGCCCGTTAGGAATGGTGATGCCGCTAAATCCTTCGGCCCTGATGAAATCGGTGTCCGTGACGAGGTCGGCGACGCTTTCGCCAGCCGCATAAGTATCGAAGAGGATGAGCAGACTTTCGTCGAAATGATACAGTTCAGCCGGGAGTCCGTCGGTGTTGGGTTCCTGGAAGAGCGCCATGCGCCGGGTGGAGGGGGTCATTCCGGGGTCGTAGGTGAGGAAATAGCTCGTGGTGTCGGAGTACAGGTTGTAGTACGTGTGCGGCTGGTCGCCCGGGTTGGAGTACAGTTCGGTGTCGGAAGTGCCGTCGTTGCGGCGGCCGAAGAATTCGATGAAGTCGCCGGGGTCAAAAGTGCCATCCTCCCCGCCGGTGACGAGGATGTCCTGCTCCAGGCCGCGATGGTAGATCCTGACTGCCCGAGGGTCGACGGCGGCTACGGGGAATCCGGCGTTCTGGAGGTCGGCGTAGGTGAGGCGGTACAGGGCGTCCTGGGCGGTCGGGATTTTGTAGTATTCCTGGTCGAACCGGATCCATAGGTTAGTCTGGGCGGCCGCCTGGAGACTGCAAAGGCTGAAAATCAGCAAAAAATAGGACCTCCTCATTTGTGGCGCGTGCTGATCGTGTATACACACAGAAACCCAAAAGTAAGCAAAGACCCCCTCAAAATCAGTGTTTTTGGTGGGTTTCGGCGAGGGTATACCGCGACATATATAGACCGGCACGGCCGTGCGTCCCTACAGAATCAACCCCACGGACATCCTTTCCAGGAACCATTCTCGCGATTATCTACCCTATACACCTTATGCGCCCAACCTATATACCCTATACCTCTACACATACCGGGACGCACGGCCGTGCGTCCCTACAGAATCAACCCCACCCTATACCCTTATACCCTTATACCCCTATACCCCTATACCCTTAATTTTTTTCCAATTTTTTACGTCAAGTACTTGGCCATACATAGTACTTTTCCGTATATAGTATCAAGAGAATTGCTCATTTCTAATGATTTCAACGTATGAATGTCGAAAATACGCAGGTGCAGATGAGGAAGGGAATCCTGGAATACTGCGTGCTGCACATCATTTCGCGGGGAGAGGTGTACGCCTCGGACATGCTGGATGAACTGACGGCGGCGAAAATGATCGTGGTGGAAGGTACCCTGTACCCCCTCCTCACCCGCCTGAAGAACTCCGGGTTGCTGGAGTACAAATGGGTGGAATCCAAATCCGGTCCGCCCAGGAAGTATTATACCCTGACGGACAAGGGAAGCAAGGTTTTGGAACAACTGACCAAAACCTGGGACGAGCTGGTCCACTCCACACAAATGATAACTTCGAAGTCGGGGATCTGAAAAATCCCGACTGTCACGCGCAACGCAGGCTCAACAAAAGCGACTAATACATTACCCCGATGAAAAAAAACATCAGCATCAATATCAGTGGAATCATCTTTCACATCGAGGAAGACGGATATGACCGGCTGAAAAAATATCTCGATTCCATACATAAATACTTCTCCTCTTTCGAAGACAGCAACGAAATCCTCGCCGATATCGAAAGCCGGATCGCGGAACTGTTTCTTTCCAAACTCAACGAAGGAAAACAGGTCATCACGGCCGACGACGTCAACGCACTTATTGCAACCATGGGTAGCGT
>DASVCT010000139.1:0-14040 GCA_036381475.1 Cyclobacteriaceae bacterium | reverse complement strand
GATACCAATCACGGATTTCACAACGACACTACGGCACGATACGACAAGGAAGCCGCTGAACTTGCCTGGAAGCGAACCATTGATTTCTTCAAAAAGTACTTGTCGTAGCGATTGCGACTGCATCTGCCACTACCCTTTGTTTCCCATCTGTTCAAGGAAGGCCTCCGGTGGTCCGTCATACGCAAGGTTACCGCTGGCCAGCACCAGGATGCGCCTGGATAATTTGAGTACCTCCGGGTAGTCGTGGGTAACCAGGATCGTCGTGAGGTTCATCCTTCGGTGGCAGGTCATGATATATTCCTGCAGACGGCCCCTCATCCCGAAGTCGAGCGCAGAAAGCGGTTCATCCAATAGCAGCAGTCGCGGTTTCCGTACAAGCGCGCGCGCCAGGGCGACGCGTTGTTTCTGACCGCCAGACAACAACGCAGGGCGGCGATCCTGCAGCCCACGGAGTTCGACAACATCCAGGAGTTCCTCCACCATGTGCCTGTCTTCATTCCTGCCCAGCGCGAACTCCAGGTTACCGCGCACCGTCATGTTCGGAAACAGCGAATACTCCTGGAACACCATACCGATGTCACGATGTTGGGGCGGTATGTTCAATTTCTTTTCGTGATCAAACCACAGTTCATCGCGAACTTTGATAAAGCCTTCATCCGGCAGCATCAAACCGGCAAGCATACGCAAAATGCTTGACTTGCCCGAGCCCGTGGGACCGTATAGGGCAACGAGCTCACCAGCCCCAATCCTGACGTTGACATTCAGGTTAAGTTCGCCATCGGCGCCCTGAAGTTTCCGGCGTACCTCCATTTCGATCATCGCATCTCAGCTTTTTTTCTCTGATTGAAGTTGATCAGGTAGACCGTCGCCAGGACTATGAAGGAAAAGACAAGTAGGATAGCCGAGTAAATGCCGGCGGCGTCATAATTCATGGCTTCAACCTCATCATATATGGCGATGGACGCAACTCGTGTCTCACCGGGAATATTTCCACCAACCATCAGCACCACGCCAAACTCGCCGATCGTGTGGGCAAATGCGAGGATACAACCAGTCACGATCGCCATCCGGACATTGGGCAGCAACACCCGCAACAGCGTAGTCATCTTCCCTTTGCCAAGCGTGTAGGACGCCTCCGTAAGCGAACGGGGCAGCTGTTGGAATCCAGACTGTATGGGCTGAATCATGAACGGCAGGCTATAAAGAGTGGACGCCACGACCAGTCCCTGAAACGTGAACACAAGCTGTACATCCATGTGCTCGCTGAGCCATGCACCGAATGCGTTTTGCGGACTGAACGCCAGCAGCAGATAGAACCCCAGCACCGAAGGAGGAAGAACCATGGGCAGCGCCACTACCGCTTCAACCAACACCTTGGCTTTGTGTCGACTATAGGCCAGCCAATAGGCGATGGGCACTCCGATGCTAAACAAAATTGCTGTGGTGATCAGCGAAAGTTTCAGAGTGAGTATAAAAGGTCCGAAATCCAGCATCACTCAGGTTTGGAGAAGCCATAATAGGAAAGGATGGCGACCGCCGTCGGACTCTTCATGAATTCAAAGAAGGCGCTCGCAAGCTTCTTCTCGCTTCCACGCCGGGTAATGACGGCACCTTGTACGAGCGGCTCATAGCTCTCTTCAGGAATCAGATAGTAAGTTCCGGCGCTTTGCAACATTGCGTTCGAACGGGTTATCGACAACGCGAGTATCGCGGCATCGGCCGCGCCTGAAATGACGAACTGCGCGGCCTGTGCAACGTTCTGACCATAGACCAGTTTCGGCTTTACGACTTCCGTCAGGCCGAAGTAGCGCAGGCATTCCATCGCACGTTTTCCGTAGGGAGCATGTTGGGGATTGGCGATCGATACCCGGGCGATCGACGGATCCCGGAGCGTTTGCATCTGACGAATCTCGGGGTTTACGCTCCGACTCCACAGGACGAGATGGCCCTTAGCATAAGGATAAATAGCAGATGACACCCGCTGGTGCGATTGCAGGAGTTCCGTATACCCAATGTCAGCAGAAAAGAACAGGTCAAAAGGAGCACCGTTAAGGATCTGCTCCGTCAGTTTCCCCGAAGAACCGTACGTGATTTCTACGACACCTGACGACTTCGACCGGAACGATTGCACCAGTGAGTCCATTGCAAATTTCATGTCGGAAGCTGCCGCAACCAATATGCGCTCCTGACCCCACGAACTGCACGCAAAACAACACAGGGCCAACAGCGTTAGATGGATTCGATACTTCATCAGGAATACGGTGTCCGATCGTTATGTATGATCCGATATAACGAATAAAGATAGGGATTGTGCTCCAATATCCGTATCCGCGAAGTAGCGGGTTTTCGGATACACGAGCGGTCAGACAAATTGGAGCAAGGCTTTCTCGGCACGGACGATCTTTTCGATCTTGCCGGCAAGTTTTTCGTAGGCCACCAAGGCCTTCCTGCCCGTGTCCGTCAGCTGGGCACCACCTCCCCGCTGGCCACCTTTATGGGCAATGACAAACGCCTTCCTGGCTCTGGTGTTAAGGTTGTCCACAATGTCCCAGGCCTTCTTGTAGGACATCCCCATGGTCCGGGCAGCCCGGGAAATGGACCCGGTTGCCTCTATGAGTCGAAGCAGTTCGGCCGGACCGGGCCCGAAAAAACGTTGCCCGTCAACATTCACCCAGCAGCGAACGCGGATTTCCTTTCTTTTCATGGTGTAAATGTAGGGGTTTCGCGCTCCTGCTTGGGGGTCAAAGTTGGAAAACGGGCAGACATGTCAAACACATCTAAAGAAAAGTGACTTTTAGTCACATTATTTTTTGGCTTAACCGCGGCGATTTTTTATACTTTCAACCGCAAAAAGTTGCTCTCTATGACCCACCATCCCGATCCTGGCAATGGTCCAGATAACGCCGCGTTGGCGCTCACGCTCATCGGCGAAGAGTTAAAAAGCAGGAAGTTCTTCAACACTCTTCATGAGTTAGGCTTTGAATATTCCTTTTTTCAGCCACATCTGGATCATCCCATTCTCTACTCAATTGGCCTGGACCCAGGCAATGACGACGTCTTTGATTTTTATTCGGACCTTATGGACAAGCACAGCCAACTTATCGGTGCCGAAGCCAAGTCCGTCAGCGCCCAGGCCAAAGAGGTTTACGCCACGTTACTGCGCAAGAAACAATCTCAGTAGCGCACGATCCAAAAGGACATTTTCAGTACCGCACGGTAAGGCTACCTTTGAACTCCTGGTCGGTAAAGAAAAGCGAGTAGTAATATACACCGTTAGGCTGATCTTTCGCGTACCAGCGGAAATCGCGGCTGAAGCTTTCATACACGAGGTTACCCCACCGGTTGTAGATCCGGATGGCTTCGAACTGGCGAATACAGTTGTCCTTAGGTAGGCGCACAATGGCATCCGGCTCTTCTGTGGGACATAGGGAACCGCCAACCGGATCATATCCCTCCAACGCAAAATAGTCATTACATCCGTCGCCATTGGGCGTTATGATGTTAGGTGGGTTGAACGCATCGAGGTCCGATTCTACATCGCGCACGGTAATGCTGACCACGACGGTATCGCCCTTGACGTTGAAGCACCGGCTATCGTATACTCGAAATGTAAACTCATACTGATTTTCGAAAACGCCTTCCTTAAATATAGAACAGTCAGGCAGCCAGGAAAACGTACTCTGAACGTTGCCCATTCCCTCCGCGGGCGAAAAGGTGTACCCTTCAGGTTCAACGGTTCCCTCCGCGTCAACGAGTTCCAGCTTCAGCAGGTCGCGCGTCGGAACGTCGTCAGGATCAGTAGCAGCGAGCGCAATATCAATCTCTTCACCCAGGTGGGCTGTAAGGCTTCCGTCGACGAACGTGTGGATTGCATTGAGGCTGTTGTAGGTGAGCGTCGGCGGACTATTGATTGGGCGTTCGACCTGTACAAAGACGTCGACCGTATCGGTATTCACAAACTGGCACTTATTCGCCTGGTCGACAACCAAAAAGCGGAAATCGAAGACATCCCGCTTGTCCAGGTCAACGTTATCGCACGCAATATCCCATTTGAACTGTGAAGTCACATGGCCTTGACCACTCGCCGGCTCGAAGGTTATGTTGTAATCCGAGATATCAAAGCCGACACCTTCCACGCTCAATGTAATGAGGTCATTGTCGGCGTCAGTACCCGTCACGTTGAAAACAAGGCTTTCATACACGTGACGTCGGACTTCGGGAACAAAACGTTCGGCGGGATCGGGAGTAAGATCCGTATCGATAATCGGCATCGCGTTTGGAGGAAGTAGTACCTTCAGGTCGAACTTCATAATCGCGGCATTGTTAAAGCTGCAATAGTCGGCATCCTCGGCCACGACCAGTACCTCAAAATCAGTCTGCTTCGTGAAGTTATATATATCACAATAGGCATCCCACGTCAGCCGCGCGTTCACAAGTCCGTCCTGCTGTTCTTCGATTGTGAAACGCATGCCCGCCTCTTCGGCCGAAAATCCAACGGGAACGAAGCGAAGGGAAAGGGGATCGCCATCGTCATCCCGGGCTTGGATCGGCCATGATTTCGTGTCGCCTTCCACCAGGACCTCGGAAACGTCAGGGGTTACAAAATAGGGTTCTTCATTGGGCGGGGGCTCTACATTGACGGTTACCTTGAGCGTGTCGAACAGCGGAAGGCTGCATGCATCGTCGTAGGCGACGATCCCTATTGTATAAGGGCCGTCCTGGACATAAGGGCAATCTGGGAAACAAACCTCAAAGACGCGCGTGTCACCGTTGGTAAGCGTCGCGGATGTAATCTCCGGTAGTACAGCTGTTACATCCTTTTTGAATCCCAGCGGTATTGCCTTGACGTGAATCTGCTCCTGAAAATTTTCGTCTGCCTTCGATGCGTCGGGATCGGAGACTTCCACCTGTATACACCGATCCTCATTAGCCACTGCGTTGCTGAATGACACGGTCATCGTCTCATCATAGGTAAACGTTGCATCTGAAGCCTTCTTGCCCAGGATTTGGGGTGGTTCAGCCTGCGGGCATCGGTCGACGACGAGCATTTGAAAATCCCTGCGCACTTCCCCGATCTTGACGCCGTCGCGGAATTCCTCACATTTTACTGCAAATACAAACAGTCCTTGCGTAGTGGGTGTAACCGTGATAAAGCCGTCATCGGAAATCTTCAGGTCGGGATTTCCATTCATGACGTTGTTAGGGCCAAACGGTGGCCGCCAGGTAACATCCGGATATGGAAGTGGACCCGGCCCGGGAAAGGGAATCGCCGCACTCGATTTTGTGTTCAGCGGCGTAACGATGGAGTATACCAATGAGTCGTTGTCGTCGTCAACGCCCGCAAAGTCGACGTAATACGGCCGATTAGGACACGCATAATCATTAAGTGGAGGAAACAATCGCGGGCTTGAATTGATGAGAGGTTGGCCATCGCGAACGACAGGGGGAAATTCCAGGTAGAACGTCTGGCCGGCGTATGTGCCAATAAGCGGGTCATCACTGTAAATGTTGGTAATGGAATAATTGCGACAGCACCGTTCCCACACGAGATAATATCCCTCCGGATCGCTGTACGGTCCGTTCGGCATGAAAAAAACGTCGGAGTAAATAATTTTGGTAGTGATGATCTCCCCGTTAGAACATTCAGGTTGTGTATAGCTTACTGGCGTCTGCGACACCATGGGAAGAAACACATCCCGCATGAAGTAGTTGTCGCGTTTGCGGTAAATCCTCGCGACAACATTCTGATCGCGTGCGGCAGGCGAACCATTCAGTTCGTCGAAATAGAGAATCAGGTTGATCCGATAGTTGTTTTCTGATAGATAGATCAACTCAAACTCTCCCCCGACGATATGCGAGGCAAAGGCCGGAATCACAAAAACCCACAATACACCCAGTAGAATCCACTTCATACCATATCGTCAGGAATTAAATATAACAAAATCGCCATCGCCCGTGGAACCTTTTTCCCCGCGGATTTATCTTCTTAGACACCCCTTACGGCCCTTCCGTTGGAGGTCCTGGCGGCCAAAACGACGTCGATTTGCGTATTTTTGGGGCCATAATGCAGAAGGGAGACATAATCCACGGAATACGCATTGAAACCATGGCGTCTGAGGGCAAATGCGTGGGCCATCACGAAGGCCGCGTAGTCTTTCTGATCGGAGGGGCGCCGGGAGACGTAGTCGATGCGATGGTCTATAAGATAAAACCACGGTTCCTGGAAGCACGGGTCACGCAAATCACCGCGCCTTCGCCAGATCGGGCTGAACCCTTCTGCCGGCATTTCGGCACGTGCGGCGGGTGTTCATGGCAACATATCCGGTACAGCACGCAACTCCTGTACAAGCAACAACAGGTAGTCGACAACCTGGAACGCATCGGGGGACTCACTCTGCCCCCCATCCGGCCTATCCTCCCCTCACCGGAGACGCGCTATTACCGAAATCGCCTCGACTTTACGTTCGCCGCACAGGGATGGATCCCTCCCGAGCGGTTTACCCCTGACCGACAAGCCAGTGAACCAGCGCTGGGATACCACATGCCCCGCAAGTACGACAGAGTCTTCGACGTGATAGAGTGCCACCTGCAGGCTGATCCTTCCAACGCAATCCGACTGGCAGCCCGTGACGAAGCCATCCGCCGGAACATTCCATTTTTTGATTTGAGGAAGCAGGTGGGCTTTCTGCGAACGCTTACAATCCGCTCGACGACCGCCGGCGAGATCATGGTAATACTTCAGGTTACGTACGACAAACCGGAATGGACGGAGGCATTGCTGCAGCGGCTGGAACGCGACTTCCCACAGATCACTTCATTCAACTATATCGTCAACGGTAAGCGCAACGATACGTTCCACGACCTCGACGTAATCTGCTGGAAAGGGAACGCGTGGATTACAGAAACGATGCACGAACCCTCGGCTAACGAGGAGCTGCGTTTCCGCATCGGTCCGAAATCGTTTTATCAGACCAACCCCGTCCAGGCCGAACGATTGTATCGCGTGGCCTGGGATATGGCCACGCTGCAGGGCAAGGAAACCGTGTACGATCTTTACACGGGTACGGGGACTATTGCTTGCTATGTAGCCAGGGGTGCCGGCAAAGTCATCGGGCTTGAATATGTAGCCGATGCTGTCGAAGATGCGCGGGCCAACGCTGAATTGAACGGCTTGCAGAATGCGTCCTTCTTCGCGGGCGACATTAGGAAATTGCTGGACGAAAACTTCCTTCAGGCGCATGGCCGTCCCGACGTCGTGATTACGGACCCGCCACGCGCAGGGATGCACGAAGACGTGTGCCGCATGTTGCTGAAAGCATGTCCGAAAAAGATCGTTTATATAAGTTGCAATCCCGCTACCCAGGCCCGTGACCTGAAAATTCTTTCTGAAAAATACAGGGTAACCGATATCCAGCCGGTGGACATGTTCCCGCACACCATGCACGTGGAAAACGTCGTCGCGTTGCAGGCCGTCGACTAGAAGAATAATACTTACATTTGCCGCGACGAATACGCCATGGATACAAAAAAAATACCGCTACACTACATCCATGAATCACTAGGTGCCAAAATGGTTCCCTTTGCGGGATTCATGATGCCTGTGCGATACACCTCGGATATTGAAGAACACATGACCGTCAGAAAGGGCGTGGGAGTATTCGACGTCTCACACATGGGGGAATTTACGATACGCGGTCCTGGTGCCCTTGAGCTCATTCAGAAAGTCACGACCAATGATGCGTCCAAGCTCCAGGACGGCCAGGCACAATACTCCTGCCTGCCCAATGAGGACGGAGGTATTGTCGATGATTTGTTAGTATACCGGATAAAAGCGGACGACTACCTCCTTGTCGTAAATGCCTCCAACATTGAAAAGGATTGGGATTGGATCTCGCGGTTCAATACCATGGGCGCAGAAATGAACAACATTTCCGACGACACATGCCTTTTCGCCGTGCAGGGACCGAAAGCAACTGCGGTTGTTCAAAAGCTTATCTCGACAAACCTGGCATCAATTCCGTATTATCATTTCGCCATCGGTACACTCGCCGACGTCGACAATGTGATCATTTCGAATACAGGGTACACGGGTGCCGGCGGTTTCGAACTTTACGTGCCACAGGATCACGCTGAAACGGTCTGGCACAAGCTATTCGAGGCGGGAAAGGATGAAGGCATCAAGCCAATCGGGTTAGGTGCCCGCGACACGCTGAGACTGGAAAAAGGATTCTGTCTCTACGGCAACGATATTGACGACACAACGTCTCCGCTGGAAGCCGGGCTTGGCTGGATTACCAAGTTTACCAAGGATTTCGTCAATCGGTCGGGGCTGGAACACCAGAAGAAAGAAGGAGTCAAACGGAAGCTGGTCGGATTCGTGATGGTTGACCGCGGAATACCGCGGCACGATTACGAAATACAAGATGCATCCGGTAGCGTCATCGGAAGAGTTACGTCCGGCACGCAGTCGCCTGTGCTTGGAATCGGGATCGGGCTTGGCTATGTGGCAATTGAGCACGCGACCCCTGATACAGAAATTTACATCAAAATACGGGAGCGCAAGCTTCGTGCGAAAGTGTCAAAACTTCCCTTCGTTTAACTGATGGCCCGAATGCATTTCTGACAGAACCTATCCGTATCCATGGCTTCTCTCCCGTTGAAACGTATCGACGTCTGTTTGAGTCCCGCACTTATTGACCTTTACCCCCTCAGCGATCGCACAGTCGTGATCATCGATATTCTCAGGGCTACATCCTGCATGACTACCGCGCTGGCGAATGGTGTATCCGGTATCATTCCGGTAGCCGACCTCGAGTCGTGTCGCACCATGCGGAGCAATGGATGCAGCACCGCAGGGGAGCGGAATGGAGAAAAAGTAGACGGTTTTGATCTGGGCAATTCGCCGTTCGAATACATGAATCCCGACCTGGCTGGTAAGCGCATTGCCTTCACAACCACCAACGGAACACTTGCCATCAGCCGGTCGCTCAAGGCGGCCGAAATCATACTGGGCTCATTTTTGAACCTCCACGCCGTTGTGCGGTATCTGAAATCGGGTTCACGCGACATCCTGGCGGTATGCGCCGGATGGAAAGGAAAGGTAAACCTCGAAGACACGCTATTCGCCGGTGCGCTGGTGCACGAACTTGACGGCGTGGCCGAACCCGAATGCGACGCACCTCTGATGGCACTGCACCTCTACCGCCAGGCCAAGGACGACCTCGCAGGTTTTCTGCAGCGCTCAAGTCATGTCAAACGCCTGAGGCGCCTCAACATCGAGAAGGACATTGCCTTCTGCCTCGAAACCGGACGATACGATGTCGTGCCCGTCCTGAAGGACGGCGTGATAGTGAAGGCGTAGAGGCGATACCCCCCTAAGATTTTTGATTGGTGATTTGTGATTTGCGATTTAGAGGCCACGAACACAGTCTCGGACGATGATGGCGTGTCGATTTCACCCGTAGACTTTGCTGAAGGCTGTCAAATCAAAAATCACGAATCAATTCCCCGATACCCTATGCCTCTATGTACCCTATACCCTAACCTTTGATACCCTCTAAACATGGTACATAGGGTGTATAGGGTGTATAGGGTGTATAGGGGCAGCAAGGATTACGCGTATGGTGGGGTAATCGGTGGGGGTAAACAAACGCTTTGGGCGAGACCGACTTCAACACTTCAACACTTCAACACATCAACACATCGACCTATACACTCTATATCCCTTATTTCCTTATTTCCTCATCCCCCAATTTACGTGTGCATTTGGTGTGTCTCATAATTCTTAATACATTTCAACGATCTCACAAACCTATCCACACCGATCACGGGAATGGCGGGACAAAATCGCTTCGTAGCGCTAGACGTATTTCGTGGGATGACGATATGTTTTATGATTATCGTCAATTCCCCGGGAAGCTGGAGAAATCTTTACGCCCCCCTGGAACATGCTTCATGGCATGGATTCACGCCCACGGACCTTGTGTTTCCTTCCTTTCTTTTTGCCGTTGGCAATGCGATGGCATTTGTCATGGAAAAATACGCTGCCCGGGGCAGTGCCGCCTTCTGGAACAAAACCCTCCGGCGGTCTTTCCTGATCTTCTTTATCGGCTACATGATGTACTGGTTTCCCTTCGTGGAGAAGACGGACAGCGGTTGGATCATGAGCCCGCTATCGGAGACACGTATTCCGGGCGTACTGCAACGCATCGCACTGTGCTATCTCATCGCCAGCATTGTGCTGCATTACGGATCGAGAAAATTTGTTTATGTGTACAGTGTGTTGGCCTTGCTGGGATACTGGGCGATCCTAAATATGTTTGGTGACCCCGGCGATCCTTATAGTCTCCACGGCAATGCCGTTCTGAAGCTGGACCTTTTTCTTTTTGGTCCTGATCACCTGTACCACGGCGAAGGCGTACCGTTTGATCCCGAGGGATTGCTCAGCACGCTGCCTGCCACGGTGAACGTCATTATCGGATACCTTGCAGGACAATTCATACGCCGCCACGGAACTTCGTATGAGACAGTCGCCCGGCTGATGCTGGCGGGCGGGCTGTTGATATTCATTGCGCTTGCCTGGGATATGGTCTTTCCGTTCAACAAAAAGATCTGGACCAGCTCCTTCGTCCTGCTGACCAGTGGCATCAACCTCTCGATGATTGCAAGCCTGATCTACCTGATCGACATCGTACACTCCAGTCGCGGCACCTACTTCTTTGTAGTGTTCGGCAGAAATCCGCTCTTCATCTATATCACCGCGTCTATTCTTCTTCAATTTATCTTCATGATCCGCATTGGCGATACATCCCTTTACGGCTGGATGTACCAGTCGGTGTTCGGGAGCTTCGCCAGTCCCAAGTTCGCATCCCTACTCACGGCGGTCTGGTGGATGCTGATGAACTGGCTCATCGCCTATGGCCTTGACCGCAAGTCGATTTACGTCCGCGTCTAACGCCAGCTGTTAAGAAGGGAGAGGTGGTCGGTGATTGGTGATTGGTCATTCGGTAATGTACTCCACGACTTACCCATCGTTACATCTTTGGACCTATTGCCCTGAAACGGCCGCCCCAGAAGGCCTGCTTTCAGGGCCCTCTGAGATTTGTGATTTGTGATTCAGGGTTGTCCGGGGAAAAATTGAGGAACGCGGAAAAAGAAGTCTTCCAAGTATGAATCGGGACATTTTCTGAAAAATGCAAAGTAAAGCCGTGCTTCGACTCCGCTCAGCAACCTTGTCTATTCAATAAGGATAGGCGTCAGGGACGATCGGATTACTCCGGTAGTTTCGACTCCGCTCAACCACCGGATAATCCGATCACCCAACAAGAATGGACCACCGGAGAGGAAATTTTTGTTTTCATTTTTCAATATTGCGGGCGGCGAAGGTGCCCGATTGCGGCTGTAGACCGGTGACTGAGCGGAGTCGAAGTCACGGAGAAGAAATTGGTCCCACCACTACCATAGTACCTTTCAATATCCGGAGGCTGAGCGCAGTCGAAGCCCGGTTCAGAAATTTTCCCCCGACAACAATGATTGTGATTTGCCTCCGAGTCTTTGTTTTCCAATCAACGACGACGTTCGGTTTCACCCCGAAGTTGCGATCGAGGGGACAAATCAAAAATCAAAAATCAAAAATCACAAATCACTAATCGAGTTCCCCTATACCCCTATCCCCTTATTTCCTTATTCCCTTATTTCCTTATTCCCTTATTCCCTTATTCCCTTATTCCCTTATTTCCTTATTTCCCTATTTCCCTATTTCCCTATTCCCCTTTTCTACGATTTCAGCTTCGGATTCTCCCTATGCCTCAGTCCATCGCGGCTGTTTTTCTTTTCCAGGTTTTTGCGAAAAGCCTCGGTCAGGTCCACGCCGGTCTGGTTAGCCAGGCAAATCAATACCCATAGGACGTCGGCGAGTTCATCGCCCAGGTCCTGAGCCGGATCGGAAGGTTTGCCCGACTGATCACCGTAGCGCCTTGCCATGATGCGGGCGACTTCACCAACCTCTTCCGCGAGCAGGGCAGTATTCGTCAGTTCACTGAAATAGCGAACACCAACAGTCTTGATCCACGTGTCGACCTGGTTCTGGGCTTCCTTCAAAGTCATAGTTCGGATTGTTAAAGATTTTTCGATTGGCTCACTGCTGAGCGAGTTCTTCAAAAGAAATGTCGAGCACCTCATAGGCCCGGTATCCACGGAAATCAAAATGCCACCATTCCGAAGCGTTCACCCTGAAACCATTTTCTTCCATGATCCGGATCAGCAAGGCACGATTTTTCCTGATCTCGGGATCGGCGACGGGATGATCAGGAAACGCTTCCTTCACAAATGCGTCGTAACCCGTTGGCATTTTCAACTCCTTCCCTGTTTTAAGGTCGATGAGTGTCATGTCGATAGCGCACCCGCGATTGTGCCGGGAGCCGCGATACGGAGAAGCGACAAACGTTGTATCGCCGTAGACTTCGTAGAACTTTACCGTGGCTGCATACGGACGGTAGGCGTCAAATATCTTGATGCCATACCCATAGCCGTGGAACGCCCGCTGTGCCCGGAGGAGCGCGTCGGCAACCGGCCTGCGTGCATAGGCCTTTGCCACATTGTAGATTTGTTCACCAGTAAAGTTGTTGGTCGTGGCATAACGGATGTCGAGCACTATGCCCGGAATATGCTCTTCCAGGTCGACGAGTTCCTTTTCCTTGTTTTGCCTGACCTGTTCAAGGTATCTTTCCAGCGTCACGGGCGTCAAGCCGTACTTGTACTGCGCAGCCAGGTCGGGCAACAGAAACACAAGAAAAACGAATGAAAGAAAAAGATTCTTCATCGAATCGAGTCCACCCTGTTCAATTCGTCGAGGCATTTGAGCATAGCTACCGCGAGCTCATATTCACTCGATTTCAGAATGAACTCATCTTCAAATTTACAGTATTCCATAAAACGTTTAGCACCTTCCTCGTCGAGATTAGTCACCCGACGGACCACGTCGATATTGTATTTGGCGTCGATGTCATGAAAATTGCTCGCCCGCTCACGCAATGCCTCGAGTTTTTTTCTTTCCTTTGTCTCACGACTGAAGGCATTGTAGAGTGCCGTGACCGGGCCGCCAAATGAAACGGAGGGATTGAGGTTTACGTCACCAGGACCTTCTGGAGGAAGCCTGGCCCCTTTTGGAATGTTCAACTTGAATTCCTCTGCTTCCGTCACCTCTACATTGAGGATATCCTGCTTGAATTGTTCGATACTTGGATAAGCCGTAACCTGCACGGGATCGAGTTGATACGTCTTCTGATGCATTTGAATCGTCACTTCACGAAAATCACCTTTGTCCTCCGCCGAAAAAGCAAGGCGCTGGGACTCATACCCCACGGAAGAGAAGATGAGCGTGTCAGGCTTTGTGAAGCTTAGGGTAAACTGACCCATCGCATCGGATATCGTACCGTGGCGGTAGGAAGCGGTGTAGACATGAACGAACGCTAGCGGTGCCCGGCTCTGACTGTCGACAATCGTCCCTACCACCCTGATGGTTTCCTGTGCATTTACCCTGTCGCAGAAAGCGAAGGATATAAGCCATACCATAGTAATCACAAGTGTCCCATCAGACGTGAGGCGAGAGGTGCCCGGACGGGAAGCCTCCGGTATCAGAACGGCAAGGAAGGAGCCCATTAAGAGGATGATGCATGGGGCGGGGAAAAAGGCTTAACGAACCGGGCGTAGGGGAAGAGGGAGAGGGGGAAATAGGGAAATAAGGAAATAAGGAAATAAGGAAATAGGGAAATAGGGGTATAGGGTATATAGGGTGTATAGGGTGTATAGGGTGTATAGGGTGTATAGGGGTATAGGGGTATAGGTGTATAGGGGTCCTTCGATCACTTGGCTGATTGCTTCACAATTTTTTATTTCTACAAGGTATTGGGGACACAGAGGAAAATTGTAATCGGTAATGTCCCTAGGGAGTCTACTCTCACTCCAATCCGTGGACACCCTATACACCGTATACCCCTATGTACCCTATGTACCCCCATGATTTGGGATTTTTGATTCAGT
>DASVCT010000138.1:0-14378 GCA_036381475.1 Cyclobacteriaceae bacterium | reverse complement strand
ATAGGGTGTATTGGGTTATAGGGTGTATAGGGGTATAGGGGGTCAGCGGAATGGAGTTGTGGGTAGATTAGCGTTTGCATCTACGATCTACGATTTTTGATTTTCGATTTGATGGTCAGGAATGGAGTTTCTGCTTTAGAGGGGAAGGCATCTTCGCTGATCGAAATGTGTTCTGTGGGTATATAAATCACAAATCACAAATCACAAATCAAAATTCACTAATCTAATCAGTGTTATCCGGGGAAAATTTCTGAACCGGGCTTCGACTTCGCTCAGCCTCCGAATGTTGACAGGTACTATGGTAGTGGTGGTGTCAATTTCTTCCTGGTGACTTCGACTCCGCTCAGTCACCGTTTTCAGCCACAATCAGTCACCTGATGCGCCCGCAATATGGAAAAATAAAAAATTTACTCTCCCAGTGGTTCATTCTTGTTGGGTGATCACATTACTCCGGGGGTTGAGCGGAGTCGAAGCGCGGCTTTACTTTGCATTTTTCAGAAAATGTCCCGATTCGCATCACCGGCATCAAAATGTCACAACGACTTTTCCTTTGGATTTCGGCAGATCGATTTCTTTTGAGACGCCGTTGACGGTGACCTTATATTTCCCATAAAAAGCGGGAACGGTGAAGGTACCCTTCTTGTCGGCCTTTCCGGATTTACTCGTCCACCATTCTTTGAAGATGAGGTTGTGGTAAGCGTCTGCGGCAGGAGTAGGAGACCAGTCGCGGCGATAAAGGGATGAAACGGGGATCCAGTTTGCGCCGGCCCAGAAGCCCCACATGATCATTCCCTCTACTGCCGGATGTGCGAAACAAATTTTGTAATAATCGACGAGTTCTTTCGCTTTTAGCGCCTCTTCTTCAGGCGTCATGGTCCTGATGCTTTCCGTGTGGTATCGGGACCGCTGACCAGGAATGTTGAACTCCGTGATGCGCACGGGCAATCCGAACACAGCCAGCGAGTCGAGCGCCCGACGCAATTCACCGCGGTCGAACGTTTCACCGTGAAGGTGGCCCTGAACGCCGATGCCTGCAATAGGAACCCCCTGCGCGAGCAGCTTGCGGATGTGTGCCATGTATTCCGGGAGCTTGTTGCCGGTGAGTATGTCGTAGTCGTTCACAAATAACCGTGCATCCGGGTCGCCGTTGTGCGCCCACTGGGCCATGAGTTTCGTGATCTCCGGGCCAAGCCGTTCCTCGTAGTAGTTGCCGTGGATCATTTCATTGTTCAGGTCGTACTCTGCGAAGCGTCCTTTGTATCGGCGCGTAACCGACTCCGCGCGATGCTGCAGCGTCTTCATCAGTTCCTCATCGTCCATTTCTTTCAGCCAGGGTTGTACGAACCTTGGTATTCCCCAGAAAAGGTTGTGCGCGCGCAGCGGAATGTCGTGCTCTTCCGTCCACGCCAAAAGCGCGTCAATGACACTGTAGTCAACCTTACCTTGTTCGCGCTCCATGCTCATCCATTTCACGGCGTTCTCCGTGACGGCAGAGTTAAAGTTGGCCAGAAATTTTTCAGCGTAATTCTTACGGTCGCTTTCAGACATAGATCCGCTCCCAAACCCGTTGCTGAGCGCGCATCCAAACCAGAATTCGTGGCGCAGTTGCTCCACCGTGACCGCGTCGCCCGGTTTTGCCTTCACGGTGATCTCACCCATCCGATTACGGGCTATGTCGTTTTCGATGCCGGGATATTGAGCGAACGCCGTGGTGGTGAGCGCCACCAGGATGATCGTCTTGAAGGAAAGGGAATTCATGGCTGCCAGGATTTGAGGCATTCTAGGCAAAATCTTTTCAGGTTCAAACGACTTTTACATCGAGCTGCCTAATGGGTTAACGGTCAGGCTTCTAGCTGTAAATGCATCAGACGGCTTTGATTTTCCTGAAAAATTTTCGAACCTTAGCATTCCTAACACCGTTAACATTCCTGAAAATCCGAATTATGGGAATCGCTGAACGCAGGCAAAGACAGAGGGAAGAGGTCAGGACGTCGATCCTGGACACTGCGTGGCGGATTGTAGGTGCCGAAGGATGGCAATCACTATCCATCCGGAAAATTGCAGACGCCATCGAGTACAGCGTTCCGGTCATCTACGATCATTTTGAGAACAAGGAGGCCATTTTGCAGGAGTTTACCCTACGCGGTTTTCGCCTGTTGAACGGGCAATTGAGGGCGGCCCGCGACCAGTTTTCGGATCCGGCCCGGCAGCTTGAGGCTATGGCGTATGCGTACTGGCGCTTCGCTTTCGATAACAAGGAGTACTATCAATTGATGTATGGGCTGGGCCTTCCCACCTGCGAGGCGGCCAAACGGGTTCCTGAACTCGCCACCCAATCGGATCTTATCCTGGAGCCCATCAAGGCTTTGGTAAGCTCCAATAAGAGCAATGCCGATCCGTTCCTGAAGTTTCATACCTTCCTCTCGATGCTTCACGGACTGATCGCCATCAATATGGTGGGCGGGAATCCCAATCGGGAAGAACTGAATATGATGGTTCTGAAGGATTTCCTCGCCAGCTTCCTGTCCGGCTTCAAAGATTAGCTCTTTTTTTTTGTCGCTTTTGTTAACGGTGTTAGATAAAGTAATGATGATAATTTAAATGAGTGAGTAACCCTAAAATTGAAATGGTATGAAACAAAAAGTGATCTATTGGGTATTGACGGGCGTATTCTCAGCCATGATGTTGTTCGCCGCGTACAGCTACTTCACCGACGAAACGATAAAAGGCGCTTTCGTTCACCTTGGCTTTCCCGACTACTTCAGGATAGAGCTCGCGACAGCAAAACTTTTTGGCGCAGCTGCACTGCTGATTCCCCTCGTACCGCGTGCCTTAAAAAACTTTGCTTACGCGGGATTTACAATCAACCTTGTATCGGCCGTGATCGCCCACCTGTCACTCGGTGATCCCATGTCGGCGTGGCTACCACCCCTGGTATTTCTTGGTGTGCTCGTGGGTTCCTTCATTAGCTACCAAAAGGTGATCGCTACGAAAAGACCGGAACTGAAACCGAACGAAGAGTTGAGTTACCTTAGTGAAGCGCGGTAGCACAATAAACTTTCGCAACACAAACAAGATATGACTTCGGAAAGAAAACTTGAACACATAGAAACTCCCGCGCCCCAGCAGGGATTTCTCGGGACCGGGCACATTGCTCGTGCACTCGTTCGTGATGACTTTGCAAGATCGGACCCATTCATCGTCCTCATGGACGACCGCATTGTGGTACCCCCAGGCGACCCCGTCGGTGGACCGCATCCTCACGCCGGCTTTGAAACCGTTTCACTGATCCTCGACGGCAAATGGGGTGACGAACCCCACGCCGTCGAGGCTGGGGACTTCGAATTGATGACCGCGGGCAGCGGTATCATTCACACAGAATCCATGAATCCCGGCACGAGGCTCCGCGTTCTGCAGATGTGGCTGACGCTTCCTGCAAAAGACCGGTGGGCCGCTCCGCGACTGCAGCGGGTACGCCTTGACACCGTGCCAAGGTACTCCGCCAACGACCAGGAAATAAGGGTATACAGCGGATCCTTTGCGGGTGTGTCATCACCCGTGCAAAATTACGTGCCGCTCATCGTTGCTGATATTTGGCTGCAACCCGGTGTGTTGACCCGGCAAACACTTCCTGGTGCTGACACCAGCTTTCTCTATGTCATCAACGGCGTAGTCGAAGTGGGGAAGGACCGGCGGCTCCTTTCTGAAGACCAGGTCGGATGGCTCTCGAACACAGCTGAAGATTCAGGTGCTGAACTGGTATTGAAAGCCGGTCCTGCCGGTGCACGCGTTGTTCTCTACAGCGCGCCACCACAGCATGAGCCCGTCGCTTCATACGGTCCCTTCATCGGCGACCGGCAGCGGGACATCATCCGCCTGTACAACGAATACCATCAGGGGAAAATGAAACACGTTTCGACCTTGGAGGAAGTAACGAACTATTAGAAAGGTTGAAGAGTTGAAGACTGAAGAGTTGAATAAAAGGTCTTCGATCGGAGATGATTGCCAGCAGTCGCATTCGGAGACCCCTATTCAACTCTTCAATTCTTCAATCTTCAACTCTTACTCCTAAACGCGTATTTACCTGACTGCACTGTGTAGACGGCGTACCCGTTTTCCGTCTTCTTGAACGAAACGCTTTTGTCGCCTGCGCGCGTGGCGGTTTCTGTTACGTCATCGGCCTTGTTTGCCGGGACATACACGGTCGCCGTACTTCCCACCGGTACTTCAACATCCATCGTGAAACCAGCGTCAGTTTTCTTCCATTGAATTCCAGCGGTCCCGTACGGTGTTTCATTCGAGTAAGAAGCGTATGTCACATCGCCAACGGGCTGAGGTTTGAAAATAATGTTGCGATAGCCCGGCTGTTCCGGATCAGTATTCATTCCTGCCAGCACGCGGTAAAACCAAACGATGCCTCCACCGAACATAGGATGGTTGTGTGAGCCCGACCCATCCCATTGTTCCCATGTCGTCGTGGCACCCTGTTCGATCCACCATCCGTAGCTTGGCTGCGTTTTTTTGTTCATCGCTTCAAAAGCGAGATCGTTCATGCCGTACCGTGCGAGGGTCTCAAAGAAAAACTGCGTTCCGAATATTCCGGTGTCGAGGTGCCCGCCGTTGGCAGCGATATCGGATTTCAGTGCTGCGATAACCCGCGGCTGTTGATCGGCCGGAACCCCCATCCTTAACGCAAAAATGTTTCCGCCAAAGCGACCGTAAGTTCCGCGCTCTTTATCGTAATATTTTTTCTGAAAGGCGGATTTCGTTCTTTCTGCAAGCCGGGCGTACTGCTTTGCTTTGTCCTTATAGCCCAGCACAGCAGCAGTTTGCGCAGTGATGTCGGCACAACGCCAGAGATAGAAGGTGTGAACCATTGCGTCTTGCGGAAGTTCCAGCGCCGGCGCCCAGTCGCCCAAATTCAACCACTTGTTTGGGTTGTCGGGACTTGGCGCTTGCGAGAACATGATCCCCTCTTCGTCCGTCCACGTCAGCATGTACCTGATATATCCCTCCATGCCTTCGAAGTTGTTTCTCAGGATGTCCACATCTCCGTAATGAAGGTAGAATTCCCACGGCATGATCTGCATGGCCGCACCCCATGCCACGCCGCCACCGCATCCCGGCTGCCATGGTGCACCGTTCGGCACGTACCCGGTTTCCCGGTTTTGCGATCCGATGATGTCCCGGATCCATTTCGTGTAGAACGCGCGTGTATCAAAGTTGTGCATGACGGTAACGCAAGCCACCTGACCGTCGCCGGTATAGGGCGACCGTTCCCGGTGCGGACAATCACTCGCAATTCCGCCGTGCATGTTGTCGGTCTGGCTTCGCCGCCAGATCTTATGGATTTGGTTAAAAAGCGGGTTCGAACATTCGAACTTCCCTGTCGACTCGACGTTGGTGTACACTGCGTCGGCTACCAGGTTTTCCGGTTTCAGTTCACCCGGCCAATTGGATATTTCAACTTCTCTGAAGACAAACCACGTGAACCGCGCTGCGTATGACTCCGGACCGCCGCCCTTCATCGTATAGGAATTCGCCCCAACCGGCGATTCGCAAATGTACTTGATGTCAATCCGGCGCCCTGCTTCACCCTCAACATTCAACAGGTGCAGCCACCCGGAGATCTCTTCACCAAAGTCTACCCTGTATTTGCCGTCCCCCAACGCCTGTATCTTTACCGGTTTCAGTTTTTCCATCACCTTGTCCGTTGGCGACATGTGCGCGACGAGCTTTCCTTCCGGTGCCCTCCGCATAGCCACGGGTTCCCACGATGAATCGTCGAAGTCAGGACGGCTCCAGCCTTCCTGCTCCAAACGCGCGTCGTAATGTTCGCCGTCATATACCAGGTCCATCACGATTGCACTCTTTGCAGCCTTCCAGCTGGCGTCGCTTACAATGACATCCTCGGTACCGTCGGTGTATGTGATGTATATCTGCCCCAGGAAGCGCGGCGACCCGTAGGATTGGGTCCAGTTGATGGGCGCGTTGTAAAAGCCGTTGCCCAGAATGGCGCCCATGGCGTTTCTGCCACGCTTCACCTGGTCTGTGATATCATAGGATAAATACATGACACGATATTCGCGGAAATTATCGGGCAGTGATATGTAGTTGTTTTCCAATCCGGGTCGCTTGCCGTACAGTGTGAGGTTGGGGACGAGTACGTCGTCGCTGACCTTTTTACCGTTCACATAGAATTCGAAATAGCCGAGGCCGGTGACGAACGCCCGCGCCGACTTGACCTCCTTGCTGATCGTGAACGTCTTCCTCAACAGCGGTGCTGGCGGCGGCATGGGCTTTGGTCCGCTGTTTCCTCTTTGCGGTTTAGGCAGCGCTTCTTCACCCTGCCACGGTGCGCCGATCCATTGCGCTCTCCATTCGTTCGTATTGAGCAGCCCCATACTCCAAAACGCCGGTTCACTCCATTCCGATGGTTTGCCATCCTTGTCCCAGGTCCTCACCCGCCACCAACAGTCCTGCCTTGACGATAGGGGCTTGCCTTCGTAGCGCACGTTGAACGACTGAGATGAGTTGACTTTGCCGCTTGCCCACAGGTCCGCGCCACCCGCGAGCAACTTTTCTTTGGAACTTGCCACCTGGATTTCGCGGGCAGTTTGCACCTGGCCGCGATCGCCTTCTTTTGCCTCGTTTACCCAGGAAAGGCGCGGGTTGGGCACATCGACCACCGGAGGATTTTCGAGGTATTCACACCGAAGTCGGGTCGGGAGAAGTTGGGCTTCAGCAACTTGGGCAAGGAGAACCAGCCCCGTCACGGCGCTCAGGAGCGACAGGGTACATTTGCGTTTTGCGGTCACGGATCAGGTTTTTCGGTTTAACCTGAGAAAGGTGTCTAAAAGGGCGTTCATTTTCAAGCGATCCTATGCGCGATTCTCAGCGTCGCCGGGACACAGCAGGAAGGCTGTTAACCACCATCTCCGATCAGCTTCAGGGTTACTCGTTGCGCAGTGTCTTTGCCGGATCGGTGTTTGCAGCTTTCAGCGATTCGTAACTGACGGTAAGCAATGCAATGGCGAGTGCGGATAGCCCGGCGAAGAGGAACGGGGTGACATTCATCGGCGTCCTATATTCGAATCCCTCGAGCCATTTTTGCGATCCATACCAGGCCAGCGGAACGGCGATGGCAAAGGCCATCACCACAAGCCTGACAAATTCTTTTGACATCATTCCGGTGATTTGCGATACGCTCGCGCCCATCGCCTTGCGAATTCCGATTTCGCGAAGGCGGCGTTCCGCCATAAAGGAAGAGAGTCCGTAAAGGCCGAGACTGCAGATGATCATTGCAATGACGGAAAAGGCTGTGATGATCTTCGATATCCGCTCATCCTCCCGGTATTGCTTCTGTACGTCGTCATCAAGGAAGCTGTATTCGAACGGGGCGTCGGATACGTATTGGCGCCAGAGTCCTTCAATATCCGATATGCTTTTGGTAAACGCCGACGTGTTCAGGCTGGCGATCATGAAATTATAATATTCGGCGGACTCTGCGATCTCAAACGTGAAAGGTACTACCGGATCCCGCAGTGACACCTGGTTGAAGTCTTCCATCACGCCGATCACCTCGAACGTGTAATGCTGTCCCTGCCAATCGAAGTGGAGCTTTTCGCCAATGATCTCTTCCGGCTTGAGGCCGAACTTTTCCGCGGACGTGCGATTGATGATCAGGCGGCCCTTCGATTCCACTTCGCGATTGTCGGTAAACGATCGCCCTGCGATCATATGGATACCTAGCAGTTCGATGTACCCCGCGTCGACCGTGTTTCTCCGGTTGAGGATCGCGGTTTCCATACTGCCACCGTCACGATAGAACACCATGTCGTTGAAGACCTGTCTCCCGGGCGGATAGCTGCCCGCCGATACAGCTTCGACGGTACTCATCTGGGCGATCTTGTTTTTCAGGGTCTCATATTGCCGCTTTGCTTCCGCTGTGCGTAACGGGATGATTATTTTTGCCTCCGGATTGAATCCAAGGTCCTTTTCCTTCATAAAGGATAGCTGCCGCGAGATCACAAATACTCCACAGATGAGCACAATCGCGATGACGAACTGGAAGATCACCAGGCCCTGGCGCAGCCTGCCTGACGCAGTTCCGAGAGAGAATTTCCCTTTCAGTACTTCCGCCGGCTTGAACGACGACATGTAAAATGCGGGATAGCTTCCAGCAATTATTCCTGTTACTATCGTCAGGACAACCAGCGCAAGCACGAAATACAAGCTATTGTCGTTGTTGAACGAAATATTTTTTCCCGCCAGTTCGTTGAACGAAGGCAACGCGACCTGCACGAGCAGCACACTGAGGACGATTGCGATCGTGACGATGACAAGTGCCTCTCCCATGATCTGCCGGATGAGGCTGCTGCGAAACGCTCCCATCGCCTTCCGAATGCCGATTTCGCCCGCTCGCTTCGCCGCCTTGGCAGTCGACAGGTTCATAAAATTGATACAGGCCAGGAGGAGAATAAACAGCGCGATGGACACGATGATGTATATGTGTGTTATCCGCTGGCCGCTATCGACGGCCGACTTCAGATAGATGTCCTTCACAGGCTCCATGAATAACGTCTTCGTGATCCCCAGGGCTTTCATGTCTTCCGCACCGTACTTGACCAGCACGTCATTAATTTTTTTTTCTACATCTGCCTTCGAATGCCCCGGCGCGAGCTTGAGGTATCCCTGCACGAAATTCTGGCCACCCCACTCATACGCCGCATTGGAATCAGCGCGAACATAATAGCCGAACCCTTCGCTCATCATGGAGGTTATGAAATTGGCCTCTAAGAAACTGTTAGCCTGGTGATACACACCGGTCACTTTGTAGTTGACCGGACTGCCTCCCTGCGTGATCAGGATGCTTTTGTTGAGGGCCGATTCGTCGCCGAAAAGCTTTTTGGCCAGCGTCTCAGAAAGGACAGCCGTATTGGCGTTGGCGAGCGCTTTTTGGGGATTGCCCTCAAGGAATTCATAGGTGAGTACGTCGAAGAGCGTGGAGTCGGCGATGAACCCACCGGGCTCGAAGAACTTTTCATCTCCGTATTGGATCAGGTCGGGACTGCTGAATGAGGCGACAACCCGGGCGGCTTCCTCAACTTCGGGAAGTTCTTCTTTCAGGGTCATCGTGATCGGGGGCGAGACGGATCCCAACTTGTCGAACCCTATGACGCCTTCAAATTCCGTGTCTAACCGGTACAGGTCGTTCAGGCGCTGATGATGACGGTCGTAGCTGAATTCGTCCTGAACATACAACGCGAGCAGAAGGCAACAGGCGACTCCCAGGGAAAGTCCCAGGATGTTGATCAGCGAGAATACTTTTGTGCGGATCAGGTTCCGGACAGCAACTTTAAGATAGTTTTTCAGCATGGCGACACGTTTAGCCCTGACGGGGGTCCAATATTAATGCCACCTGTAAAGGGGCATCCCAATTCAAATATCGCTGAGGAGAAGAGTGCGAAGGCGAACAATACCGTTCGCTGGCGGACAGGGGGAGGGGGCGCGGAATTGGCAAAAAATCACGCCTTGGGTATATTGCCCAATGTAGTTGCGACTGCCTGCGTGGTCGCGACACCCTAACCTACACTTGTCATGGTCGTTAACTATCAACGAATCTACGAACACACAGGATACCTGTTTTATGCCGTTGCTGCTGCCGACGGCACGATAAAGCCCGCCGAACTTTCCGCTATCAAGGATCTCATTAATAAAGAGTGGCTTCCACTCGAGGATTCTACCGACGAGTTCGGAACCGATGCCGCTCACTATATCCTGATGACGATCGATATCCTGATGGACCGGAGCGTGTCGGCCGATGAGGCGTTTTCGGTCTTCAAAGACTACTTCGAGGCCCATAAGGCAGCCTTCACGGAGCCTGTTCGAAAGAAAATCTACCTCACAGCCAACGCCATCGCCCGCGCATTCGCTGGCAAGAATAAAGCGGAGTCGAAATACCTGAAGGAGGTAAGGAGAATGGTTCAGTAGACCGTGAAAACACTTATCACCCTCTGACCCTGATGGTTGTCATGTACGGACGGCCATCCTGATCCTAAATTGATCCAGGTCCGCAATAAACTGGCCTGATCATGAAATCGTTACTTTCCTTTGTTGGATGGATCGGCATCGGTGCCGTTTTATGGGCAGTCTCTTCAGGATGCTCCAAACGTCCCGATTCCAGTGAAAATTTCCTGCACGATTCGGTATACGTCGAGCAGGGCGAACGCATCGTGGCAATGACCTTCGACACGTTGCGGAGTTCCCTTCAGTATGCGATAGCCCAGGGGAATTTTGATGGTGCGATCGCATTTTGCCGCGAAAAAGCCTATCCTCTTACGTCCACCTATGCAGATACCTTTGCTTTGCGACGGACGGCCCTGCGCGTAAGGAACCCGGACAACCGTCCGGACAGCCTTGAGCTTGCAGTCCTGATTGCCATGGGAAACGACTTGCAGGCCGCACGTCCGCCACAAGTGAAGATCGTGCGGACGAACAACGAAATTCATTTTTTCAAGCCGATCATTCTCCAGGCTATGTGCCTGAATTGTCATGGGATACCGGGTCAGCAAATTGCAGACCGCACACTTTCGCGAATTCGGCAACTGTACCCTGCCGATCGGGCGGTAAACTTCAAAGAAGGCGATCTCCGCGGTGCCTGGCACATTATCTTCGCTCGCTCGAAGCAGAAATGATGTTACGGACGGTGTCTAAATGGTGATCATCATGTTCGGCGACAAAAAACATAAGATCAACAATCCGCATTTTCTTCTTCAACCTGGGATGCAAAGAAACGCCGTTAAAGTCGCTGTCGCCGAGCGACGAGAGCAACGCGAGCGTGCGGCTCCTTTCATCTAAGAAGCGCGCGGTGAGTTCGGCGATGGCAACCGCATTGAAGTCCCCTTCATCCGTAGCGCGGTTGTCCAGATCTGCGGGCGTCATTACCGGTCGGTTGTTCCGTATATCATCAAAGCGGGTTCGCCATAACGGTTCGAGCAAGAAGAGATGGGCGATGTGTTCCTTGACAGACCATTTGTCTCCGGGCTTTATCTCAAGAACATCGGTGGGAGCCGCTCCAACAACTGAAGAGAACTCCGTCGGCGTGTCGCGTAATCTCGCGATCAGCGGCGTAAACTGTTCCCTCCCGAAGCTAAAGTCAAATTTTCTGTCGAACCATTTCATTTCACAAAGGCTGGCGTGCCAAGGTGAGTGAAAATGATGACACTGTAAAGGGTCACTTTTTTCTTTTTCGACCCTAACAGTTCACGTGGATTAATATACCTGGTATCCGATTGGTTTAAAGGAAAAGTTGTTCGTCATGCCCGCTGAGCAGGCGGTCAGCCCTACAATAAGATCCATGTGGGCTTCCAGCACGACGTAATCGCCCGCGCGGCTTTTTGGAGGGCGTACTTCAATGCGACCGGACTCCGGATCAACGGTAACGTGCATGAATACATTGAAGCAAACCGGGATGGTATCCGGCGCGATGCCGAACTCTGCAAGGGCAGCCGACAGGTTGCCGAAGCAGCCGTGATGAGGATCATTGTGTCCGTATAGCTTGCGAAACATCTCTGCACTGCAGGGACTCAGCAGGAAATCGTGTCGTCCTACAGTGTCTTCAACCATCTCGAGCATCACGTTGCTGCGGTTGGAGTAAAACGAATGGCCCGCCGTCAGGAATATGGTGCTTGCGTAGTCGATAGTCCGGCCGGACGACAGCACCTCACGGGGATCGTCAAGGTTGTAGCAGACAAGGTCCGATACCTGTTCCCCTTCGATGTCCGTAATACGAAGGCGTTCGCCTTGTTTAAGGATGAGTGCTACCCCGCTGCGTGGCGGTATAACGCTCATGCCGGTCACGGTCTCTTTCGCAGCGGACATTTCCAGTCGGACTTATATTGAATGCCACTGTATTGACGCGTTTCCGGTTTCTCACCGAAGTCGGTGAGCATCGGGTTCACGGATCCGGAGTAGCTTAGGTCGCGTTTCCTCACAGTGCGTTTCATCGTTTCATAGCGGTTTGTTTTCCGGAGTCTTTCGAATTCCTGGTGCGGATTGAAGACCAGGGTGGCATACGGGAAGACGCGTGCCCTTCGCCGGCTGGCCGGGTGAAGACCAATGATGAAGAAGGCTTCCTCTTTCAGGCTGAAGCTGAATTGTGACGAGTTCGGGTCATTGTCGACCCGGGGATCATGCCGATACGCGTGTTGATCGAGATCTGCAAGTGCATTTAGCCGGGCCCACAAAAGTCTGTCGAACATCCACTCGTCACGGATGTGTGGTGTCCTGAAAATAATCGCTGCGCTGTGGTACGGCGCATCTGCCTTCCGGTAGTCGTCGACAAAGCGATGCAGGAATTCCAGGATGCGCTGATCTTCCTTCCCGCTTTCCATATCTCTTGCGACCAGGCACCTGACCTGACCCCGCGAAACCGCAGCTTGCGCGGCAATACATGGGAACCCCCGGGATTGTAGGTGGAGTTGGTACTCCTCAATTATGGCGCTCGCGGTTTTCATATATTCTATTTCAATTTTGAGTACGGCGGAATTCCACGAGGGGCACGCCGATAGGTGTTCCTGATGTAGGCGAATCCGACCATGCTTCCGGTGCGTGCGGCGTCGCCGCGTCAAGGCGGCGCAGCCAGGCGAGGTGTTTTTCCGAACGGGTGAAGTGCGTGAGTCCGTCGCGGAAGCCCCAGATCTCCGCCCCTGCGATTTGGTTTGCAATGCTGATCTTGCAGAGTGCGCTCCAATGGTGCGCCAGGATACGTAGTGCGCCGATCAATGAATGACCTTCGCAATACACATGGTGCGGTTCCGCTCCACTGCCATTGAACTCCAGAATGGTAAAGTTCCTTCCGGCCTTCAAGTCGTCGATGGATGCACACTTAAGGTCATACCGCCCGAAGCACAGACCCGTACGGCGACTCAGTGCATCGAAAATGGCCAACAGGGCGGCATCCTTTTCATAGCTGAGGTCCACCAGCCGTGCACCCCTGCTGAGGTTGAACGCCTGCGAAAGGAGGAACCGCTCTTCGTTGGGTAGGACGGTCTCCAGATCGGCGGCGTGCCGGGCGAACAATTCCGTTTTCAGGTGACGCGCCCTTTCGGATAGGAGGATCAATGCTCGTAGAGTAGACTGGCCATCACCAAATACGGCGAGCGGCTCTTTTCGAACAAAGCCCGTGATGCATCCGCGTGCCGCATGGGGAAGCCGGTAGTAGAATACGCTTACTTCAATAGGATAGGTTACGAATTCCTGAATGACATAGTCCGCCCTCATGACACTATGGTACTGCCGCAACTCGTCAACATTGTTGATCCGTCTGAACATGAGTCCCATCCGGCCTACATCGGGCTTGACCGCAAGGGGGAACGACAATTCTTCGGTAGCCAGTCGGTACAACGAAGAAAACGGTGTGCCTTCCGTTATCAGGAAAGACTTCGGAATGCACTCGGAAGGAAGCAACCGGTACATTTCCATTTTGCTTTCGCCGGTAAAGCCACCAAAGGTGAGCCCCGGATTGGCGGTGGTAAAGAACCACATGCCCCTGCCTTTGATGCAGTACCAGAGCCACACTGGAATCAGCGGCACGTACTTGACGAGCCAGTGCCATTGCCTCCATTGGGTAATGCGAGCGGTGAGTTCCCGGAATTGGGTGTGTGAGATCATTTTCATCCGCCTACGACTGGCAAAAAAACATGCCAGCATCGGCCTGATCACGTTTGCGAACGCGCAGGCCGTAATACATAGTCGGTTCGCCTATGAGTTCAGGGTGTATGTGGACAATAGGTCCCGAAAGTGTTGAGAATTTGTAACAGTAGGCAGTGGGCAGTGATGGGTAGAACAGGTCGTAAAGTGCCCTAAAAATGTCGGAAGTGACCATTGGCCGGCGGCGGGTGGCTGCGTAAGTTGCATTACGTCAAACACAACACCGTCGTTATGAAAACAATCAACATTCTCTACTGGATTTTTACGACCCTATTTGCCCTTTTCATGCTGTTTTCCGGGATTACCAACCTTTTGGTGACGGAGGATTCCGTGGCACTGATCGTGGATGTGCTGGATTACCCCAGGTACATTGTAGCGTTCCTGGGTGCGGCAAAAATTGTCGGCTCCATCGGTGTTTTGATCCCGGGCATTCCGCGGACGCTCAAGGAATGGGCCTATGCCGGCCTATTTTTCGACCTGATAGGCGCTACCTATTCCCTGATTGCCTCTTCCGGCTTTGATCCGTCTATTTTGGGAATGCTCCTACCTTTCGTGCTGGGTGCACTGTCGTACTTCTTTTACCATAAAAGAATGGCAGCCGTAGCTGCCTGAAGCTGATTTATGGACCCCCTTTTTGAGGGGGTTCAATAAATCCGCTTATTACC
>DASVCT010000137.1:0-3575 GCA_036381475.1 Cyclobacteriaceae bacterium | reverse complement strand
GTGAGTTGAGGAAATGGTGAAATTGGAAGGGCCGCTTACTCCGAAGAGGAAACGGCCCTTTGTCTCGTTCTGTTTCTTGCGCCGGTATTATCCGGTTCAAGTTCGACGGGTATGTTCTCAGATTTGACTTCAACTTGCATCAAAGGCAAAACACCCCAACAGAACACGACTACCTTACCAAGTCCAAATACTATTCCATAAATCACAAGTGGGTGCCAGACCATTAATACTTGCTGTTTTCGGCTAATGCCATTCTCGCGACGTGGTATCATCTTCACAATGCGGGATGGGCTTCCCCACTAATCCCCAATCCGACACAGCAAACCCGTGGCATAGCAGCATGAGATTTTGGGAAGGTTCATCCAGTTTCATTTTGGAGATTTGTAAAGAATGTTTTTAGCAACCGTAAGCATGGCATAGTTTTTAGGTTGTTAAAAAAGAACATTAAAACTCTTACCCATGGAAACGAAAAACACGATTGACTGTATTGAGGCGTGTTACGACTGTGCTGTTGCTTGTGAGGATTGCGCTACGGCCTGCTTGCGGGAGCCCAATGTCGAGCGGTTGATTCGCTGCATCGAATTGGACCGTCAGTGTGCCGCTATGTGTCGTGCGGTGGCGGCGGTGTTAAGCCTGGACGTGCCGCAGGCCGCGTCGATGTGCCAGCTGTGCGCGGAGATGTGCGACCTTTGTGCAGCGGAATGTTCCAAACACGCAGTGGAAATGGATCATTGCCGGAGATGTGCTGAAGCTTGCAAGACCTGCGCCGAGGAATGCAGGGCATTTGCAGGTGTACATCAAAGCATTCATTGAGATTCGCTAATCGGTTTTTCTTTCCCTTCCTGAGCATCATCATCGACATGCCGGTAGGTCAATTCGGTCTCATCGTGCATAGGCATCGCGAAGTCTGAGATTTCGACCACCTCGCTCGTGTGCATCGTGTGGACGTGCGTGAATTCTGCGCCAAACAAAAGGATCATACCAGAATAACTTGACCAGAGCAGAATCAAAATTATGGATCCGGCGGCGCCGTATGCGGAGCCCGGGTCATTGAGGCCGAAGTAAAGACCGAGTGCGAATTTTGCAATAACGAAGAGCAGCGAGGTGATGATGGCTCCGCCCCATACGTGACGCCAGGCAATTTTGACATCCGGTAGAAATTTGTAGATCGCGGCAAAGAGGACGGTGATGATACCGAGTGAAAGAATGATGTCGATCGCGTGAAAAAGTATACGCAACGATTCGGACACGGTCCGGGTAACCCATTCGCTCAAGGCAGTGATCAGGGTGGAGACTGCTAATGAAATCAACAAGAGAAATCCGATGGCCAGGATGATTCCGAAGGAGAACAACCTGTCGCGAAGCAGTTTAAGGAATCGTTGTTTCGGTTTCGGCTTTACTTCCCAAATCACGTTCAGCGACTGTTGTATGTGATAAAAAACACCTGTCGCGCCAAAGATAATGGCAGCTATGCCGACGATATACGCGAACGTGTTGTCCTCCAGTGCTGCGGCCTCTGTAGCGATGGCCCGCACGTCGTTGGCCACTTTGCTCCCGACCACACCCTGTATTTGTGTGATGATCTTATCGGTCACCTGATCCGTTCCGTAGACGTAGCCGAGGGCGGTGATCAACACAATGAGGAGCCCGGGCAGGGAGAATAGACTATAATAGGCGATGACGGTACTACTCCGGAATGGATCGCGATCAAACCATCGTTTGAGCGTTTCCTTCATTATCCGGGCATAGGTGCGGACTTTCTTCATACCTGATGGTTTTACAAAAATCCGACCACGAAGGCCGCGGTTATTCAGTACTGTGGGAAAACGGATACCCTGCCCGCATAGCTTTCTTTTTTTGGCCTTCTCTGGGTAATGAGAAAGTGAAGGTCGCGCCTTCCCCGCTGGTACTGGTTGCGGCGATAATTCCCCGGTGGTGCTGTACAATGCGCTTACAAAGGGCCAATCCCAATCCGGTACCCTCCCTGTGATCGCGATGCAATCGCGTAAACATGCCGAAGATCTCTTCTGAGAACTGAGGCTCAAAGCCGATTCCGTTATCCTTTACGCAGATGGTACAAAATCCATTGGGTGCGATTGGCTGCTGAGGGACTTCAGCGTAAATGTGAATTACGGGAGGTACGCTTTCACGGGTGAACTTGAGGGCGTTGCCGATCAGATTCCGAAACAAGAGGCGCATCAAGCCGGGGTGGACGTGCACAACGGGGAGTTTGTCGACGACGATGCGGGCGGATAGTGTTTGTGTGATCTCCGAAAACTCCTCGATCGCTTCTGCGATGAGGTCATTGAGATTTGTAGGTTCGAAATCGTCGGGATTGCCCGACACCTTTGCCATGGTCAGAATATCGCGGATGAGGCGCTGCATCCTTTCTGCCGATTTCTGAATGCGGTCGATGTCCTGAAGGCCGGGATCATCGCCGTTGTGCTGGTTGCGTGCAAGGAACTTGCTGGAGAACAACCTGATCTTACGCAAGGGCTCCTGCAGGTCGTGCGAGGCCATAAAGGCAAACCGGTCCAGTTCTTTGTTAACCGCTTCGAGATGTTGGATGTTCTGGATCAGCTGGCGGTTCAGTTTCTGTATTTTTTCCTCCGAGGCGATGCGCTCGCGGATCTCCCGTTCCAGTTTCTGATTCGCAACGAGCAGGCTTTTCTCCTGCTGCTGCAGCCGCTTGTTCTTCTCGTAAAGGTCTACAAACACCGCTACCTTGGCCCGTAATACGTCGGGGTTGACAGGCTTGTATATGTAGTCAACAGCGCCTGCCTGATATCCCTTAAAGAGTTCTTCATCACCAAAATTATTTGCCGTGATGAAAATGATCGGAATGTGTCTCAGCTTGTCTCGTTCATAGATCATAGCGGCGGTTTCGAAACCGCTCTGCTGCGGCATGCGGACATCCATCAGGATGAGTGAAAAATCATACTCCTTCAGCAGAATCCGCAGGGCCTCCTGCCCGGACTGTGCTTTTACGAAGCGATATCCACCGGGTTCCAGGATAGCCTCAATTGACATTAAGTTGTCTTCTCGATCGTCTATGAGCAGCAATTTCGATTTGGTCATGTCTGCGCGGTTAACCTTTGTAAAACCATAGCCGCATCAGGGCCAGTAGTTGGTCGATTCTCAGGGGTTTGGTGATATAATCTGAAGCGCCCGCTTCCAGGCATTTTTGCCGATCTCCTTTCATCGCTTTCGCGGTTACGGCGATCACGGGAAGCGTACTGTTCTTGTGTTCCCGCCTGATCTTTTGAATGGTTTCGTATCCATCCATTTCAGGCATCATTATGTCCATCAGGACCATCTCAATTCGGGGGTTGGTTCCCAGGACGGCAATCGCCTCCCGACCGCTTTCCGCCGTCGTCACGTGCATGTTGTAGCGTTCAAATACCGACGTAAGCGCGAACAAGTTGCGCACGTCATCGTCGACTACCAGAATAGACCTTCCGTTAAGTACGTCCGTCTTATTTCGTATTCCTTCCACGATCCGGCGTTTGTCTTCCGACAGGCGTTTGTGCGGAATGTGAAGATGGGCGAGGGTCTCTTCCAACAGGCGCTCCACC
>DASVCT010000136.1:0-9300 GCA_036381475.1 Cyclobacteriaceae bacterium | reverse complement strand
GACGCATCCCACCGAGACGACGATGTTGTCCATTGTCATATCGTCCATGGCATCGCCTACACCGGCAAGACGATCATTGCCATACCGATTCGACGGCGAGACGATGTTGGTCATGCCGTATCGATACGAAATGTCCAGACTCAGACGGACGTTTCCCTGGTGATAGTGGACGCCCACGCCTCCGGTGAGTCCGTAAAATGCCGGTGCGAACAGATCGGTGGCGCCGACGATGATCGGATCGTCCGTAAACTCATGTTCGCCGCCTGAAGCATAGTCGGTACCGGAAATGGTCACTTCCTTGCCTGCGTTGATGAGCAGGGCCGCGAACGCACCCACCTGTACAAAAGGGCGCAGCCGTGTCGTGGTCAGATCGTAGCGCACCAAAAGCGGTATCACCAGGTGTTCCGTCCTCTGCAGTTGCCGGTAGTGAAGCTCGAGGGCATGGCCCGGATTTTCCGAGTCGGCCCAGATGTAATCGTTAGTGTATACAAACTGGGAGCGACTGTATGTGGGTTGGAGGCTGAGTGAAAGCTGGCGGAAGTAGAAGGTTCCTTCAAGCGTTACCTGGGAACCGAAGCTTTTGAAATCTTCATATTTTTTATACGCGCGTTCCGTGGTGTAGTTCGTCGGCGACACGCCTGAGAAATGGGTCGTGACGATGCCCCGGGTCAGGTTGGTCCCGCCCTTAAGTCCGAGCCACCACTGCTTTTCCAGGAATTTGTTTTCCTCGCGCTGCATCCGGTCCTTCGTTATGTACGAGACGCGATTCTTCTTTCTGCCGCTTTGCTGTCCGAAAGCAGTGGTCAGGAAAAGAGACAACAGGGCGACGAGCAACAATCCTTTCATGACGCTACTTTATGATGACGAGTTTCTTGGCCTCACGATAAAACCCGGTTCGCATGCGATACACATAGGTTCCTGCCGGAAGGTGATTCAGGCTCACCTCGACGCGATGTTCCCCAGGCGGATATACGCCATTGATCAATTCACCGACCCGGGCTCCCATGTTGTCGAAGAGCTCCACGGTTACCGTACCATTGTTATTGGTCCGGAAGTGCAGCGTCGTTTTCTCGCGCGCCGGGTTGGGGTAGCATCCTTCAAGGATAAAGCGGGTTCCGATAAAATCACTCACACCCGTGATGGTTTGGGCGGCGAGCGGAAGGGGTTCGTAAAAGCCGTTGCCGTCTTCGCGCGGCCCGTCGATGAAGTTGCCGAAAAAGATGTCGTTCGTGATGCGGTCCTGGTCGATCAGCATCCAGTCTTTGAGCAGGTTTGCGTATACCTGTCGGTAATCGAACTGCATCGCTACGTTGGCCTGGTTCATGTCGGGTACCTCGCCGACAACGCCGGGACGGACACCTTTTCCAAAAATAAAAATCGGTCCGCCGGTTCCATGGTCGGTGCCGTAACTTCCGTTGGAATAGATGCGCCGGCCGAACTCGGAGGTTGTGACGGTGAGTACCCGGTCTTCAAGTCCCTTCTGCCTCAAATCCTCCTGGAATGCCTGCATCGCGGTTGAGATGTGGTACATCAACGCGGCATGAACACCCATGGTCGGGTCGTAGCTCTCCACCTGTTCGGCATGTGTATCAAAGCCGCCAATCTTCACGAGGAAGACTTTCGTTTTACACCCGCCGTCGAGTAAACGCGCTATGAGCTTCAGTTGGGGCGTGAGCGGATTGCGTTTGCTACCGGCCGGAGCATTGAGCGGATAGGTTTCCGGATACGTTATCGTGCCCTCCCTTCCGGCAAGGTAAACATTGTACAGGCGTTCCGCGTAATCTTCCGACTTGTCTTCGAGCTGAAGGATCCAGTTGAGTTCCTGCCAGTAGGGTGAGGGGTTAAGCGCTTCCGGCGGAATCCCGCGTCTGTCGATCTCCACGTCGTCGAAGCCCTCGAGCGTGTCGACGAGTTCAAAAAAGCGCGCGGGATTGTCGATGGAAATCGAGGCCGGTATGTTGCCTTCCTGGTGGAATATGAGCGAGACGTCGCTGCCCATCTCGATAGCGAGCGGATCGGGCATGTCCGGGTTCGGAAAATCGTCCGGATATTTTTGCGGCTGAAATTCCTGCTGGAGGTAACGTCCGAGCCATCCCGATCCGTAATAATCATCGGCGCCGCCGCCCATAAACCAGATGTCGCGTCCCCGAAAATGCGAGCCGTTGTTATTCTTATAGCTTACACCTTGCACGAAGGTCATCCTTCCCTGGTCATACATAGCCTTCATCGATTGCATGGCGGGGTGTAAACCCACCTGTGCATTGGAGGGCAAGGTGCTGTCGAGGGGGATGCATTTCTTACTGGGTATGGCGATGTTGGCGCGCTTGCTGTAGTACATGTCGTACGCCTCTATCGGGATCAGGCTATTGAGGCCGTCGTTTCCTCCATGCAGCTGAAGAATAATGAGCACGCGGTCGTTGGTGCTCTGCTGGGCCAGCCTCGACAACGGATTGTCGGCCATCAGCTTTATGGGTATGTTCGCGATCGTAAACGGCACGCTGATCGCGACGGGAAGTTTCTTCAGAAAGTTTCTTCTCTTCATAGCGCTTGGGTTTACGCAAGCTGGTACTCCGGCGATTGCATCATGGCGTTCAAAAGGTTCTCGAGCTGTCCGCGAACCGTATCCATGTTGCTTTGCGTGTTCCAGTTTGAGGTCCAGTTGGCTTCTTCCGTTCCCGGCGGATAGATGTCCGACAGGAACGCTTTAAGAAAATAGTTGACTCTTTCCGCCGTAAGTCCGGAGTTGTCATCCAGGTCCGGATCGAAAGTCAGGTTGTCCGTTACCGGGAGAATGTATCGCGCCAGCGCTACCACGAGTGAACGTGCGTCTGCAATGGTGGCATTCGGAAAGATGGATGTAAAGAAGTCGACGGCCTGCACTTTCAACATGCCGGGCTCCGTAATATTGACCAACGACCGGATGAAGTCGTATCGCCGTGTCAGGTAATTCACCGTAATCCAGCTTCGGTGATACACTGGGTATTGGCAATAGGCGTCGTACCCCGACACGTCAAACGGTTCGTAGAACGACATGCCCATGTCGTCGATCTGGCTGACGATCATCCCGGTAACTTCATAAAACTCCGCGGGGGAGGACATGTCGGGAATGGGTACGTTCATAAATCGCAGGGTACCCGTTACCAGATCCAGGGGCGATTTGATGATCGCGCCGAAGTTATCGTCGCCGAAGCCCGCGGCGGCTTCATAGAAATGCTGACTGCACAGCAGATTTTCAATGACGGGCTGCAGTTTGAATCCGTTCGATGCAAACACGTTCACCATCTCTGCTATGACGGACGATTCAACGGCGTTGGCGCTTGCCGGATCATGGGGAGCGAAGACAAAAAAGCGATAGATCTTGCGGCAGATATTGCGCGCCGTTTCCGGCTGCGCATAGATCATTTCGATAAGCTGACTGATTTCGTCCAGCGCGCTCGCTTCGGTTGGATTGCTCCCATTGAGCAATGCGGGGTCCGGTTGGATGACGACGTTGCCGAGCCGGTCGCTGAAGGTTTTAGGGTCGTTGTCGTGGGCGCTCGCGTTGTTGGCTGAGCCTTTGACACGACCACGAGGCAGATTTGTATCGGGGTCGATCGTCGCAAAGTCCTCATCGAATTCCCAACCTGAAAGCACGCGGGCAGCTGCGCGGACGTCTTCTTCACGGTATACGATGTAGTCCCCCTCACCCGTTGTCGGTGGCAGGGTACCCTCCAGGCCGCGTCCGATGCTGTAGAGCTCGAGAAGTTCTCTCGCATAATTCTCGTTGGGACTGCCCTTGACGTTGAGGGCGCCGTCAAGGAGTCGCAACATGGCATTGTCGACACTGACCTTTTTCGTCAGGGTCTTGAAGTTCACCTCGGGGTCGGGATTTAGCGCGTCAAGGGCGAACAACCTGTAGAGCTGATTTTGAAAATAGAGCGCCCGGCTGCTGTTGATCTTACTCTGGATTGCCGTGAAATGGGTATGGAGAAAGAACACCATTTTCTCCCGCGCGGACCACGCGAGCGAAAGGGAAGGAGTAACCCCGGCGGCCAACATTTGCCCGATAAACCACCGCTTGAAGTATTCCTGCAAGTCTTCGTCGCCGCTATTGGCGTCGGTCGTACCGGTCGTCACCCATTCGGCATTAGTGATCGGGTCGACAGGAGGTGCGGGGTCAGCGAGGTTCTGACGATACAATTGCACGATGGCCTGTGCCGGCGTGAGTGCGGCAAAGCTATCGATATCCTGACGCGTGGCGCCAAACGTAGCACGCCGCAGCAAGTGGGCCGCGCGCTTCACGCCCAGGGTGCCGGTAAACTCAGGAAGGGGCATGTTCAGGGGTTTTGGCTACCAGGTAGCATTGCGCCACTTGGCGAACGCTATATAAGAGGATTCCGGCATTTTTTCGGTCGTCGGGGGGACGAACTGCATTAGGGGACGGTTATTGCAAATATTTCCCTTTGACCCCTGGGTTACCGTAACTTGCGCGAATCGAATCGCTACATTCGCTGAAGAATATGAAAATTATTGAATGTCCGCGGGATGCGATGCAGGGTGTTGAGACGTTCATCCCGACAGCGTCCAAGATTGCATATATCAACCGCTTGCTGAAGGTCGGGTTCGACGAAATCGACTTCGGGAGCTTTGTTTCTCCCCGGCACGTCCCCCAGATGCGTGACACTGCCGAGGTTGTCGCCGGTCTGGAGTGGCAGGGAAGCCGGAGCAAGCTCCTGGCAATCGTGGCGAACCTGCGGGGTGCAAGAGAGGCGTGTGCATTCGAGGCGATATCACGGATAGGCTATCCGATGTCGATTTCGGAAACATTCCAAAAGCGAAATACGAACAAAACGATCTCCGAATCGCTCAACGAACTGGAGCAGATCGGAGAGCTTGTCGCTTCAAGGGGGAAGCACCTGGTCGTTTACATCAGCATGGGATTCGGAAACCCGTACGGCGATCCGTACGATCGCGATATCGTCCTGCAGTTTACTGGAATACTTGTGGCCATGGGGGCAGCGGTGGTGTCGCTGGCCGATACGGTCGGGAAGGCTGATGTGGAACAGGTCACGGATCTTTTTTCAGCCCTGGCGCGGGACTACCCGTCGGTTGAAATCGGCGCCCACCTGCACTCAACACCGGGTACGGCCGCTGCCAAGGTTGAAGCGGCCTATCGCGCCGGGTGCCGTCGGTTCGATGGCGCGCTGATGGGATACGGGGGATGTCCCATGGCAGACGACAAGCTCGTGGGCAATGTGGCCACCGAAACCATTATTACAGTGCTGGAGCAAAACGGCGTCGAAACGGGCCTGGATAAGAGTCAACTGGCCGCTGCAGTCAGCATGGTGCCCGAAATTTTTCCAAACCGATGAAAAAGTTACACCCCGCGGTATCCTGGCGGAATAAGAGCTAAATTGGTAAACGACTTTTTAGCCATACCGTTTTCGACACATGAGATTTTTTGTAACGGCTGTCTGCGCCCTGGCTTCGCTTGCTGTCCAGGCCCAGAACGCAAAGGAATACACGCAGAAAGGGAGGGAGCTTTACGAACGACGTGAATACATGGAGGCGCTCCTGAACCTCAACAAAGCCATCGAGCTCGACCAGAATTTTGCACAGGCCTATTACGTTCGGGGCAACATCAAAGATGCGTTCGACGATCGCCACGGTGCGATGAAGGACTACAACCTGGCGATCGAAAAGGATCCCCACTTTTCAGAAGCGTTCTTTGCCCGCGGCAACGTAAAGATGAAGTTGCAGGATTATTACGGGGCAATAGCGGACTTCTCCGCGGCCATTGACATCAACGAGAATTACATCGAGGCATACTTCAACAGGGGCAAAGCCCGCCAATACCTGCAAGCCTATGAGGACGCGATCAACGACTGTAGCAAGATCATCGAAATCAATCCCGATAACCACGATGCCTACTACATGCGTGGCGTCGTTCGCCTCGAGTTCGGTGATTTGAAAAACGGTTGCCTCGACCTGAGCAAAGCCGGCGAACTCGGCGACCTTCATGCCTACGAGGTTATAAAGGAGCGGTGTAATAGTCCTGAAGCGAACAAGGAGTGAGAGGAGGAGGAAGGGAAACAAGGAAATGAGGAAATAAGGAAATAAGGAAATAAGGATATAAGGAAATAAGGGTATAGAGGTATAGGGTATATAAGGGTATAGGGGCAGCACGGCATGCACTTGCGTTACGTCTTAGCGATTACCGATCACTGCCCTCTGCTACTGCCTACTGCCCACTGCCTACTGCTACTGCCCACTGCCTACTGCCTACTGCCTACTGCCTACTTGCCTCTTCGTACAAGTCTGAACAACTTTCCCGGTAACGACTGGACTGCGCCGCGGAATTCCAGGGTGAGGAGGATGGGGGCAAGTTGCGGGACGGGGAGGTTCGACTTCCAGCTCAGTTCATCGATCACCAACGTGCCGCCATTTTCGTGCAAAGTCAGCAACACCTTTCGCTCCTGATCTCCGAACTCGTCGAGATTCAGTGAGGGTTGTGCTATTTCTGCCGTCTCCTGGTTCCAGTTCATCATGTACTCGAGATCCGCACTGGAGGTAATGAGCGATGCCTTGTTGGTTTTGATGAGTTGGTTGCAGCCATAGGAATAGCTCTGGCCGATGTTTCCCGGGAAGGCGAACACGTCTTTATTGTAACTGTTCGCAATGTCCGCGGTGATCAGTGCGCCACCGGTTTCGCCGGCTTCGACGACGACCAGCGCGTCGGAGAGCCCGGCAATGATCCGGTTCCGCGCAGGGAAGTTATGAGCGTCTGGCTTGGCGCCGAGGGGCAGTTCGCTGACCAGTCCGCCATCATCTTCCATGCGTGCGGCGACTTCGCGATGCGCTGATGGGTAAATGACGTCAACGCCGCTGCCCAGGATCCCTACCGTGGGGAGACCGCACTCGAGCGCCTGCCGATGTGCGAGGATGTCGATGCCGTAAGCGAGGCCGCTTACGATCAGTGGCTTAAGCGGTTTTAATCCGTTGACAAGCTCTTCGATACAAAGTCTGCCGTAATTTGTGGCCCGCCTTGTGCCGACGATGCCTACTGTCCTGAGCGGATCGAGGTTAACGTTTCCCTTGAGATACAACAGGGTGGGTGCGTCGTCGATGGCGCGCAGGCGACGAGGGTAGTTTGCATCGGTAAAGAACACCAATGCGATACGGTTGCGTTCGCATTTCCGGATCTCCTGCTCAGCGCGGGCGAAGGCTGACCCGTTCTGGATCAGCGTTGCCGTCTTTCGCCCGATGCCGGGAATTTTTTGAAGTTTTCCCTTTGGGGTTTGAAATACCTTTTCCGCTGAGCCGCAATACCCAACGAGCTGCCGGATGAGGTAGTCGCCGAGGCCGGGAATGAAATGGAGCGCAAGGAGAGAGAGTCTTGACTGATCCATGCCGGCGCTAATATTCAGCGTTCCGGCCTAAAATCCAACAGGCTGTCAGCGAAGATTTTCGCGGAGGTCGACGAGAAATTTTCTGACGCCCCGTAGCGAGTCGATCAACTCCACTTTGTCTTTGACTGCCTGAGCGTCGTGGCGCAGCATTTCTTTGGCGCCTTGCAAGGTGAAGCCTTTCTCTTTCACGAGGTGATAGATGGTACGGACATTTTCGATGTCCTCACGGGTAAACTGGCGATTACCCTTCCGGTTCTTTTTCGGTTTAATCAGGTCGAATTCCGATTCCCAGAAGCGAATCAGGGATGGTGCAACATTGAAAATTTCAGCTACCTCTCCGATGGAGTAGTAAAGCTTTTCGATTTCTTTTTCTTTGTACGCCATGTTATTGAGCAAGATAATTAATTAAACCATTATCATCAATCTGAAGCGGTGATTCCGGAAAATCTTTTTCCTTCAATTCCCGTATCAGTCGAATTATGCGCTTGTCAGGGTCGGGCTGTACCCCTTCGGTATACGTCTGGTAGGTTGGTATGATTTGTGCCTTCAGAAATTCTCCCGATCGATTTACGTAAACTTTCATGATAGGCGCAAGTCCGTTGACGCCGGCGATGTTGATGCCCCGATAGGTGCAGAAATTTCCCAGACTGTATGCAATGAACCGGTCATTGTATACGTCGACGGTTCGGGTCACATGTGGACCATGTCCGAACACAATATCCGCGCCTGCATCGATCCATGCACGAGCCAGTGCGTGTACATCACCCCGGTCTTCCCCGTAAAAGAGTTCCTTCGTGCGTGGGACATGCTGGTATTGGGCACCCTCGGCCCCACCGTGGAACGATACTATAACAACGTCTGCCAGGGAATCGAGGTGTGCGATGATCGACTGTGCGTTTTTTACGTCGTTAAGATTCACACACCCGCTGTTGGGGGCAAATGCAGTGAAGCCATAGGTGATGTTGTCGCGGGTGTAAAGCACAAAGGGATGGGTGAGTTGTCCGGCATGGGCTATGCCGGCGGAGTCAAGGGTCCGCATCGTGCTTTGGCGTCCCTCATCACCGAAGTCGCCCGCGTGGTTATTGGCCAGGCTCATAAGGTCAAAGCCGGCGTGGGTCAGATTGTCGACGAACGAAGTGGGGCTTCGGAACGCGTAACACACCTTCGGGTCCTTGCACGTCTTGACGGTACCCCCTGAGTCGAGCAGTACGCCCTCCAGGTTGCCAAACGTGAGATCGGCATCCCTCAGGTACTCCTCCACCGCCTGCATGAGGAAGCTTCCGCTTTTAGGAGGCAGCCGGCTGTCGTCAGGATAATTGGTGCCCATCATGATGTCGCCAACACCAATAATGACAAGTGTATCCTTGCGTATCGGAATCAAGTTGTCAGCAACGGTGAGCGTGTCGCGTACAGGTATTGAATCGAGAACAACCGCATCCGGTAAGGGAGGGATGGTGTCATAGGTCTGCGATGTCCTCACCGTGTCAGAGGCCTGTAACGTTTTCCGGGCTTTCTTTCTCTTCGACGCCCGGTCTTTCTTCTTCTTTGTCCTCCGAACCTTATCTTTTTTTACCCCCTTCTCTGTTGGCCCTACTGTATCTGCACTAAAGTGTATTGTTCTATCTGAGAGCGCTGTGGGGTCTATGGGATTCTCAGGTGAGGGCCGGTAGTCCGCGGCAGTGCACAAGCAAAGTAAGACCACGAGACCAAAAAAGGCGCGCATAGGTAAAGGAAGGTACAGGTTGCCGCAGGCAAATAAAGGGAAGTTTTTGGTCTAACCAAAGCTATCAGTGCCATGCATCAGAAATATTGACTGCTAGTCGGTTATATCCGGTACGTGAATTGCCGGATTAGGTGGATCAGACGCCTCGATACTTGCATCAGGGGCGGGCACGTGTTTCGACGCCTACTC
>DASVCT010000135.1:0-3328 GCA_036381475.1 Cyclobacteriaceae bacterium | reverse complement strand
CCTGGTAATCCGTAAAGGTGAAATGCCCCCCCGTGGGTATCGTCAGATCAAGCTTCCAACCGCTTGAATGCTGCCAGAACATATGACGATCTTTCGCAGTAAGATGCGAATCGATCTCACCTTCGTCGTTGTATCCAGAATTCATCAGCATGAAGGGCCGATCCAGACCGTGCTCTGCCACCGGAAGCGGATTGTCGGGCATGTGGCCCATCGTGCCATCCATGTTGATACCGGCGTCGATTCGGTCGTCCTCATACATCACTTGTGCCGATGTGGCGCCTCCCGCGGAATGGCCGAATACGCCGATCTTGGTCAAATCCCATGCTTCCTTAAGCCCTGTCGGCAGCTGCCGGCTGCCCGGATGGCGGCCTTCGTTCATGAGTTCGAGTTGATCCAGCAAAAACCGAATATCTTCCACTCTCACTTCCAACGCCTTTAGAATTGATTCTGCGTTAGATTTCGGAAGTGTCTCCACCTCCACCCGTCCGTCGGGGAACTGAACCGCAGAAGTTTCATACGGGTGGTCGACCGTTACGACCACATACCCTTTACTGGCGAGTTCTTCCACCAATACCGTACCAAAGTTTCTCGGAACAGTTCCTCCCGGCGAATAAATGAGAACCGGCCATCCTTCACCGCTGTTCGCCGCAGGCACGTCCAGCCAAGCGTGCATGCCGATGCCGGACAGGTCGATTCGTCCCGGGTCGACTCCGATTGTAGGGAGGATGTTCTCGCCGTTTTCCTTTGCCGCTCCAGGTTGCATGTACAGCGCTTTTTGCCGGCCTTCCCGTTCGGCGGGGTACCAGATACTGATCATTAATTCCCGCTTCCTGTCGTTCACCCAGGGGTCTTTCCGCTTTTCATCGATCAGATGCATCTCCACAGTCCCGACGGGATGCTCCCCTGCCGGTTCCGGAAGCTCGAGCCGTATCTTCTCTGCTTGGTTGCTCCCTTCCTGTGGCGCTGGGGACTCTAGTCCGATGACTATTCCGACCAGTGACACAAAACTGAGAACAATGGCGACGACGGCAACCCTAACCGCAGGTGCTGACCTGACGTTGATGACCCTGCTGATGGAGTTGACCGTAAGAATATAGTACACGGCATAAATCAGGATGAACACGGCGACGCAGAGAACGATGGGCAGCAGAAGACTGATACCGGCTATGTTGCTGAACAATCGCTTCAGCAATTGCAGGATCACGAGGTAATGGGCGAGCCCGACCGTAAGCGGCAAAGCAAAAATAAACGCGGTTTGCTTGGCGATGGCGATACTGATTTCCTTACTGCCGACTCCAATTTTTTTCAGAATGTCATACCGGGGTTTATCGTCCGCCGCCTCCGACAGCTGCTTGAAGTAAATCATGCTGCCGGTCGCCATTACAAAGACAAGCCCGAGAAAGCCCAAAATAAACACATTGAAGGCTGCTCCTTCAATACCCAACCGGTATTCGGTATAATAGGAGGCCAATTGCGACTCCGGCGTTTTCACGTCCGCCAGCGCGTCAGCCGTCTTTTTCGTCGTTTTCTCATCCTCTACAACGTATCCGACATAACGGGTCGGTGGCACCTGCGCTTTGATTTTGTCGTAAGTTCCGTCGGCAACGACAATCATCACATCCGGATAGCTCCAATTGACGACTCGTTCGACGGTCATGCCGGCAATCGCGAGGGTGATGCTCTGTGCGGGCAAGTCGACAGAGACCGTCTCTCCCGCGTAATCGGACCACTCATAGTCCGTATACATCGGCCGGATCATAACGGCTTCATCTTCGTTTATCGGGTCAAGCGCAGGAAAACCCAGCACCTCAGCCGCCCGGTTATATTGCTCGATTGATATCACTTTAAGCGGCGTGTCATCGGCTTGCAACACTTTCTCCGACAGAATGTCCGAATCGGAAGAGCTTCCCTTCGTTTGCAGCACCGGGATCGTCATTTGTGCAACGACAGGGTGCGCTTCATCCCCGCGTATGATCTCGTCCACCTTCTGGTTAAAGGCATCGTCCTGGGCGACATACATGTAGCTGAAAGGCGCCGCCAGTCGTGTTGTTTTTTCAAATGTGAAATACATGCCCAGCCCGACGCTGAAGGCACATAACGCCGCTGCGGACAACAAAGAAATGACGCTTAACAAACGGGCATTCCCTTTTATTCGGTACACCAGATTCGATACGCCGACCAGATTCATTCCTTTATAGTAGCTTCGCTTTCTCTTTCTGGCCGTTTTCAACAGGACGACAACCAGGGAGGAAAACAGCAGCACCGTGCCCCCGACAATACCGACGGTCATGACACCGAGATTGAGAAGGATTTCTTCGGTAACGGAAAAATCGCGGAAGGCGAACCCGTACCCGATAAGCAGGCAGAAAACCGCTGCAACAGCCGAGAAGCGCGACGCTTTCGGTTCCTGCTCCCCTTCCTGTTCGGCGCGAAACAATTCGATAAGCTTATAGGCGTAAATCAACCGGTAGCCTTGAATGGAGGTTACGACAATCAGGACCGTGAACACGGCGAACGTATGGATCAGCGCCTTCAGGGAAAAAACCATGCCCACCTGCACCGCCGTTCCCAGCAGCTTGATCAAGATCATGGCAAACAGCTTGGATAACAACGTGCCGATGGCGATTCCTAAGATTAGGACGATGATTCCGATGATCAGATTTTCATAGAACAGCATTTTGCCGATCGTTTTTTTGGGCAGCCCGAGCAAGGCGTACAGCCCGACCTCTTTCTTGCGTCTTCTAGTAAAGAAGCGGTTGGAATACAAGATAAAAGCCGCCACGAAAACGATTAATATGGTGGACGCCACCATGAACACGGAGCGCATGCTTTCTGACGATTCTATCGCATCTGCAATTTCCGCGCTGTACTGCAGAGACACAAACGTAAAAAATATTACGACGCTGAACAGCATCGAAATGAAGTAGACGAGATAGGTTTTGAAATTTCCTTTCAAATTTTTTTTGGCGATGTCATAAGTGGTCACTTACATTTCTCCCATCACGTTTCGAACGTCCAATATTTTTTTGGTGAACATCCGTATCGCTGTCAAGACCTTTAGGCATTCCAACAGGTTCGTCCCTAGAATCCAGCACTTCCTGTCGGCTCATCCGCCAAGCTCAGGTGAGGCCGGATATGATCGCGCAAGCAACCACCGTTCGCGTTTTGGTCCGACAAGATACCGAATTTGTCCGCGATATCCTCTACTCGGCGTTCCAGCTCTTCCACGTTCGATCTAGCTAAGGCCAAAGGCAGCAAATCGATATCGTTTAAGGCTGAATTGACGCTTTCTTTCACACCGAATTCCCTGATCTGTTTCACTACTTTC
>DASVCT010000134.1:0-10953 GCA_036381475.1 Cyclobacteriaceae bacterium | reverse complement strand
CACGATTCAGATGTACCTCATCGATGCAGCCAAGCGATTGAAGGATGTATACCATATGGCCACCATGCATCAGCTGTATCTCGGCATCAAACTCGTCCGGGGCGCCTACATGGAAAAGGAGCGTGAACGTGCCGCCGAACTCGGTTTGCGTAGTCCCATACACCCCACGCGGGAAGCCACTGACGATGCATTTAACAACGCCCTGGGATTTTGTCTGGATCACAAGCAACGGATCTCCGTGATGTGCGGCTCACACAATGAATACAGCAACTACTACCTCACCGTCCTGATGTCGAAACACGGCATGCGACCGAACGATGAGCGGGTATGGTTTGCTCAACTTTACGGAATGAGCGACAACATCTCATTCAACCTCGCCCGCATGGGGTATAACGTCGCCAAATATGTCCCCTACGGCCCAGTCCGGAGTGTTATGCCCTACCTGTTCCGCCGCGCCGAGGAAAACACTTCGGTATATGGGCAGAGCAGCCGGGAGCTGACGCTTATCCGCAAGGAACTCAGACGTCGCAGCGGTGTTGCCGGCTGAGAGGGGATGCTGGCCTTCTCGGATATCCGGGCGTATTTTTCCGTGCGACTGTGATTTCCGTTATTTTTGCCCGGAAATCGAAAATCATGCAACTGAGCGAACAGGAGATCATCCGGAGGAAGAGTCTGGAAGAGCTCACACGGCTGGGCATCAATCCGTACCCTGCTGAGCCCTTTCCGGTAAACGTATCGGCGCGCGACATTCATCAGAATTACGAGCGGAGCAAGACCGACTACAAGGATATCTCCATTGCAGGTCGCATCATGAGCCGCCGCATCATGGGATCGGCAGCTTTCGCGGAACTGCAGGACGACAGCGGAAGGATCCAACTGTACCTCCGAAGGGATGACCTTTGCCCCGGTGAGGACAAGACATTATACAACACGGTCTTCAAAAAGCTACTGGACATCGGTGACATTATCGGCGTGACCGGCTACGTATTCACGACGCAGACCGGGGAAATTTCCATCCATGTAACCTCACTTAAGGTGCTCGCCAAGTCGCTTCGACCACTCCCCGTAGTCAAAGAGTCGATCGATGAGGCGGGCAACGTGGTCCGCCATGATGCGTTTTCCGACCCGGAGCAACGCTACCGGATGCGCTACGTCGACCTCATTGTAAATCCACATGTACGTGACGCGTTCATTAAACGTACGCAACTGGTGAACTCCATGCGCGAATACCTGAACGGCAAAGGCTACCTGGAAGTGGAAACACCGGTGCTGCAACCCTTGTATGGTGGTGCCGCTGCGCGACCCTTTAAGACGCATCACAATGCGCTGGACATTACGCTATATTTGCGCATCGCCAATGAACTATACCTGAAGCGCCTCATTGTCGGTGGATTTACCGGCGTTTACGAATTTTCGAAAGACTTCCGCAACGAAGGTATGTCGCGCTTTCACAATCCGGAGTTCACGCAGGTGGAGTTGTACGTCGCGTACAAGGACTATCTCTGGATGATGGATCTAGTGGAGGAAATGATCGAGAAGGTGGCCATCGATCTGCATGGTACAACGCAGGTACCGGTAGGAGAACACACGATCGACTTCAAACGACCCTGGAAGCGGTACACCATGTTCGGCGTTATTGAACACTTTGCGGGCGTCGACATTTCTGAGATGGATGAGGCGGCCCTTCGCGATACATGCGACAAACTGAAGGTGCCCTACGACAACACTATGGGTAAAGGCAAACTCATAGACCAGATTTTTGGCGAACTGTGTGAACCGCATCTCATCCAGCCCACGTTCATCATGGATTATCCCGTCGAGATGTCACCGCTGGCCAAAAGGCATCGTGCCAAGCCGGGACTTGTTGAACGCTTCGAGGCCATCTGCAATGGCAAGGAAATCTGCAATGCCTTCTCAGAGCTGAATGACCCCATCGATCAGCGGCGTCGCTTCGAGGAACAACTGGAGCTAGGCCTGCGTGGTGACGAAGAGGCCATGACGCTGGATGAGGACTTCCTAAGAGCGCTTGAATATGGTATGCCACCCACGGCAGGCCTGGGCGTGGGTATTGACCGGCTTACTATGATCATGACCAATTCCCCTTCCATCCAGGATGTATTGTTTTTCCCGCAGATGAAACCCGAGAAGCCAGTGGGCGGATTTAACGAGAAAGAGTTTTTGGATGCGGGCGTACGTGCGGATTTGTTTCCCGTATTCCAACGCCTGGGAATAAACAACCTGAAGCAACTTCGGGGAATCAAGCCCTCGAAACTTTTTAACGACGTATGCGGTATGCGTAAGAAAATGAAGCTGGAAGGTGTGACCAATCCTACGATGGAAGAAGTGGAGGGATGGTTTGCCGGGTGAGGTTTTAGAAATTGTCGAAGAACGGTTTGCGACGTTCCAATTTCAGGTCCTTCAGCAGTTGGGATTTTACGCTGATGGTGAAGTTGTATGACTGAAATTTTCCGAAGGGTACCCACCACAAACTCATGGCCCAGCAGTGCAGATCCCGTGAGATCGTCAGGGTGGTTTGTGTGAATTCCTTTGACTCAAAGTGATAGCCGCTGGAAAAGACGGTTTTCCACTTTTCGGATAACGCAAGTTCTCCGGAAAACTGTAGCGTCTGTGTGATCCTGGGCTTGGTATTGACCGGGTGGCTGTACGCGAGATTATAGCTCACCTGTAAGCTCCAGGGGACGTCGAAGTCGACATACAATTCCGGATTGCGCATAATAAAGTCCTTCTCCGCGGTGGGCAGATCGGATTGAGCCACCTTTTCCCGCGTTTGCTGACCCCGCTCCCGTGCCTTGGGGTTTAGATTGGTACTGGCAGCCAGGCTTGCCGATGTAATGCGCCCGAGTTTTCCGGATTTCAACGCATACTCGGTAACGCGCCGTTCTACACCCTCACCATCCACTACATAGGCATAGGGGTCAAGACTGGCGCTCAGGTTAATGTTGATCAGGTTGTCCCTGATGTTCGTGTTGGCAGAAATTGAGAACGGTGCCAGGTTGAAGGAATCTGCAAAGATATTATAGCTTGAGTTAATCGACAGGTTGTTGAGCAACATCACCTTTCTCGCCACGGTATCTTTTTCATTCTGAACTTTCATCTCGACGTTGTTTCCGATTCCGAACCCAATGGATCCGCTGTGTCCTGGCGACGACCCGCCATATACAAATCCTTCGTGGCGGGAGCGGTAGAATTGTCGACCTGTCTCAGGGTCAGTGAGGAGTTGGAAGTAGTTGTTGTTTTGCTGAAAGTCGGGTGTATAGCTGAAGCTAAGCGTCGGGTTGATGACGTGTCGAATGGCCTTTACATTCCCCCGCTTGAAAAAGAACATACCGTAGATGCGTGTAGTAAGACCGGCGCTCATTGAATAGTTCGCGATCCGGTTGAACCGTCTGATCGTGTCGGCAACGAGTACGGTGTCTTCGCCGAATTCATATTTCCAATCGAGCTGTTCGAAGTACCACCGTTCGTCGTAGCTGATGCTGGGCGAGAGCGTAAAAAAGCGGAATAACTTGTTAGACGTTGAGATGGGGATGGAATGTCGAATACCCTTGCGAGCGTTTTTCATGAACAGGGAAAGGTTTTCCATGGTGAAAGGCGCTATGCTGTCTTTCTCCGCGTCAGGCGAAACCCTGCCGATGTTGTTGGTGATGCGATTGGTGGCGGTCATCTTATACCCGATGGAGAAATTATCAAGCGGTGTGGTCTTTCCATCCTTGCGCTGAAAAGGATAGAGGTTGTTCATGTTGACGCTGATGTTCGGGAAGGGCAAGTCGACGAGCCGTGTGCGCAGATCCTGGTTGATGCTGCCGTTGATACCGATCGAAAACGGGGTGCCAGCGAACTTCTTGCTGTATGAGACAGTGGAGCTCAATTTGGCGGAGATGTTGCTGAGACCCGTGTTGTTGTTGATGTCGGTATTGAGGCCGTAGTTGAGGTTGTTGTTTTGATTGTAGGTGCTCGTCGCGGCGTTGACGGATGCCGAGAAGCGGCTGTTTCCCCGTGTTTGGGGCTGGTGTGACCACGCGAGGCGATAATCAATCGTCGTCTTCGGTGCTTCGATGAAATCGGTCAGCTTGGTCTTGGAGTAAGAAAATAGCAAAGACCCGTTATACCGGTATCGTTTGGCGTAGTTGGAGCGCACGTTGATTGCGTGACCGCCTTTGGAATAAATGTCGGTTTCGATTCCGAACTTGATGTATTCGTTGATGTCAAAAAAGTATCCCAGTCCACGCAGGTTAAAACCCCTTCGCCTTTCTTCACCGTACGATGGGAACAGAATGCCCGACTTGCTTTCCCGTTCGGCCGGAAACATACCAAAGAGAAAACCGACCGGGAGAGGAATGTCGTTGAACTCGAGATAAAACGGTCCCGAGATGATCTTGTCATTGGGTATGGCCTTGCTCTTGGTTGAACGGATGACGAAGTGTGGGTGTTCGAGGTCGCAGGTTGTGTAGGCGTTGTTCCGGCTGAAGAGTTCGTCCTTTTCGTTTTTGTACGCGTGTTCCACATGGACGATACCATCGCCCTGCCGTGTCAGCACTTCGGAGATGCTGGCGCGGCCGGTACGGTAATTGTATACGATGTCTTTAGTTTCATAGAGGTCTTTACCATCCTGGAACACGGGGAAGCCTACCCGCTGACCGGTCGAGTCGCGCCGGCCGTGAGCAGTGAGGGTACCTTTATCATAGTCGATCAGGATTTCGTCTGCTTCCAGTTGTATTTGACCATAGACGATTTTCGCCTGGCCGTAAAGCCAGATCTTTTTGCCGTCGATGCTGGCGCGGATGGAGTCGCGGGCTGAATAGTTAATGGTGGTTTCGATGTCGCTTGCCTGTCGTGCGGCTGTTGTGTCTTGCCGAACGGCTGCGGTATCTGCCGGTATGGTGTCGCTTGAAATCAGGCTATCGCCTCGTGTCGGAATTTCACCGGGATCCCGGATGGGTGTCTCTACCTGCGCGCGGAGCGACGGTGCGCCGAGGGAAAGGAAAAAGAACAAAACGAAAAATCGGGGCACACTTCGGCTAATCGTTGGATTTTTACGTTTTAGTGAAAATTTCACAAATTTGCGTAAAGTTATCGCAATTTGCCTGAACATTGAACTGACCGTGAGGAATATTGGGATTACCTGCATTTTCGTAGCAATTACCTTGCTAAATTCAGCCAGTTCCATTCTGCACAGGGAATTCAAACTCAGCAAGGTTGTCATCGATGCCGGCCATGGTGGCCATGATCCGGGAACCCATGGACGCAAGTACAAGGAGAAGGACATTGCGCTTGCCATTGCACTGAAAGTGGGCAAGTATATCGAGCAGAATGTACCCGACGTTCAGGTGGTCTATACGAGACAAGATGATTCGTATGTTCCGCTGGACAAGCGGGCCGATATCGCCAACAAGGAAGACGCCGATCTGTTCGTATCCATACATGTTAACTCCATACCCAACAATACCACCTATGGTACCGAGACTTGGGTGATGGGTCTTCACCGATCGGAGTCGAACCTTGAGGTTGCCAAGCGGGAGAACTCCGTGATCCTGCTCGACGAAAATTACAAGGAGCGGTACGAAGGGTTTGATCCCAACAGTCCCGAGTCGTACATCCTGTTTTCACTGACGCAGGACGCCTACTACGAGAGCAGCCTCAAAATGGCGCAGAAGGTCGAGCATCAGTTCAAGACCCGCGTAGGACGCCATAGCAGGGGCGTAAAGCAGGCAGGATTTGTGGTACTGTACAAGACCGCTATGCCCAGCGTGCTGGTTGAAACGGGATTCATTACAAACCCACAGGAAGAGGACTACCTGGGTTCGGAACGCGGACAGGATCTTATCGCGTCAGGCATCTACCGCGCTTTCAAGGAATATAAATTAGACTTGGAAACGGTCAATTGACAACCGGATTCTCCGTAAATTTCAGTCGCACGTGTCGCAATCAGCCCGGAGACTGGGGTATGCGTGTAGGTTAATAACCAGTAATGCATGAAGGTATCCAAAGAATTTAAAGTGGGCCTGTTCATGGTCGTCGCCCTGGTGTTATTGTATTTCGGGTTCAATTTTCTGAAAGGCATCGATTTCTTCAGCTCGACGGACAAGTATTACGCCATCTATAATAATGTCGACAAGCTGACGCAATCCAACCAGGTGTTCCTGAACGGGTTTGCCGTCGGAAGGGTTGGAGACATTGAGATTCTCCAGGACAACGGAAACCGGGTGCTGGTAACGCTCGAGATCGACTCGGACATCAGACTCACCGACTCAACGACCGCCATACTTACCGGCGACTTTCTTGGAAACAAATCTATCCTCCTGCAAAATGTTACCGGCTCAACGATCCTTGAGCCCGGCGATACGCTCAGATCCAACATGGACCGGGGCATCACCGATATCCTTGCCGAAAGCGCTGTGCCCGTAGCGGATAACCTTCAGGTTACCCTGAGGAAATTCAACGTTCTCGTCGAGAATCTCACGCATAACACCCAACAACTCGACACGATCTTCAGCCGTCTTGCGACTACCCCTTATTACCTCAACCGCGCGCTGAGCACGGCCGGCACGTCGGTGCACGATCTGGCGGCCGATTACCGCGTCGTCGCGCAAAATCTCAACACGGCACTGGAGGACCTGCGCCCGACCATGGCCAACCTGCGTTCGCTTTCAGATTCCCTTAAGGTGCTCGAACTCAGCGCTACCATCGCCAAGACCCAGGCAGCCCTGGAGTCTTTCAACACGGCATTGGGGAAGATGACCAGCAACGACAACACCGTGGGAAAGATGCTTACGGAAGACGAACTGTATCAAAACCTGAACAACCTGCTGCTCAACCTCGATACCCTGGCCGACCACTTCAATAATAATCCCAAGCACTTCCTTGCGCCACTGGGCAAAAGCAAGAAGAGAATTGAAAGGGATCTCAAGAAAAACCAGGAGTGACGAAACCTGCCTTTGATGAGCGAAAACCTGGAGTTCAACAAGAATGAAGATCAGTTCCGGCAACTCCTGACGAAACTGCAGGCGCACAGAAAGAAAGTCTTTTCAGGCGGCGGCGAAAAGAAAATCGAAGAGCAGCATGCCCGGGGAAAACTTACCGCCCGGGAACGCATCGCGTATCTCATCGATCCTTCTACGGAATTCCTCGAACTCGGCCTCTTCGCCGCCGACGGCATGTACGAAGAGTACGGAGGTTGTCCTTCGGCGGGCGTCATCACGGGTATCGGTCAGGTCAGCGGCCGGCTTTGCATAATCGTCGCGAATGATGCCACCGTAAAAGCCGGAGCCTGGTTTCCAATGACCGCGAAAAAAAACCTTCGCGCCCAGGAGATCGCCATGGAAAACCGGTTGCCCATTATCTATCTCGTCGACAGTGCGGGCGTATTCCTTCCACTCCAGGACGAGATCTTTCCTGACCGTGACCATTTCGGCCGCCAGTTCCGCAACAACGCCATACTCTCATCAATGGGCATCGTGCAGATAGCTGCCATCATGGGAAACTGTGTGGCGGGTGGAGCATATCTTCCGATTATGTCAGACGAGGCGATGATCGTCGACAAGACAGGCACTATTTTCCTGGCCGGATCCTACCTGGTCAAGGCCGCTATCGGCGAGGACATCGACAACGAAACACTCGGCGGCGCCACGACGCATTGCGAGATCTCCGGTGTCACGGACAACAAGTTTCCTGACGATCAATCCTGTCTTGATTACATTCGCTCCATCATGGATAAGATCGGTGAACCTACCCTCGCCGGCTTTAACCGATCCACGCCGCAACCGCCGAAAAAAGAAACGGAGGAAATACTGGGACTGCTACCTTCTGATCGCACGAAGCCATACGACATGATGGAGATCATCGAACGGCTTGTTGATGACTCCGCTTTCGACGAGTACAAAGCCCTTTACGGCAAGACGATCATCTGCGGATGGGCGCGCATCGACGGCTGGGCCGTAGGCATCGTGGCGAACCAGCGAAAGGTGGTGAAGACACGAAAGGGCGAAATGCAAATGGGTGGTGTAATCTATTCCGATTCAGCCGACAAGGCCGCCCGTTTCGTTATGAACTGCAACCAACGCAAGATACCCATCGTCTTCCTGCAGGATGTCAGCGGGTTTATGGTCGGTAGCAGAGCTGAACACGGTGGCATCATCAAAGATGGCGCGAAGATGGTTAATGCTGTCGCTAATTCTACTGTGCCGAAGTTTACGATCATCGTCGGCAATTCGTACGGTGCGGGAAATTATGCGATGTGCGGAAAGGCCTACGATCCCCGGCTCATTGTTGCGTGGCCCACGGCACAGATTGCGGTCATGAGCGGGAACTCAGCCGCGCAAACGTTGTTGCAGATTCGTGTCAACGCCGAGAAAGCGAAAGGCAAAACCTTGTCGACGGAAGAGGAAGCACGACTCCTGGAGGAAATCACCGAACGATACAACGCACAACTTTCCCCCTATTATGCCGCAGCACGTCTTTGGGTCGACGACATCATCACTCCTTTCGAAACCCGCCGCCTCATCTCCACCGGCATCGCCGCCGCCAACCATGGCCAGGTGGAAAGGTTTAATGTGGGAGTTATACAGGTGTAAATGAGTAAATGAGTGAATGAGCGAATGAGTGAATGAGTGGATGAGCGAATGGAGTTAGGGGGTAAACGATATGGTTAGGGGTAATGGATGCAATATGGGTAATAGCTGGAATAGGTATGAATGAATGGAATAAATGGCGTAACAAATAGTTAGTACGTTATTTGTCGGATTTTTTGATTTTTTTTGGGTGTTAAATGGCATTTTTTCGACAAAAGTGAAAAATTGAGGTGGTTCGGGGAAGATTGAGACGTTGTGTGATATAAATAGCACTTTTTTCGATGAGCACAGATCCTGATTCAGATTCAATAGAAATGTCGCAATCAAAGGAGATGTTTGTTTCCTGGATGAGGGCGAGAATGAAGACTTTTGCCTTGATGGGTGTCCGGCTATTTCGTGGTCTTCCTCCTTCAGGGGAGGCAAGGATTATAGGGGATCAATTCCTTAGGTCATCGCTTGGCGCAGCCTCAAATTACAGGGCCGTGTGCAGAGCCAGATCCAGGGCCGAGTTTTTTGCCAAACTCAGTGTCACAATCGAGGAACTCGACGAGAGCCTCTTTTGGTTAGAGATTTTGATTGATTCGGGAATAGTTGCCAGATCAGAAACTACGAAGTTTGAATCGGAAGGACAAGAACTGGTTGCCATACTTTCGAAAGCCAGACGGGCAACCCTCCTATGGTTGGTTCGTCCGCCGTTTGGTGGTACATTTGCCAGTAGAGTAAGGATTGGGAAAATTATTCGCTGCTATGAGGGTTGATTGGCGTATCTATTTCCGTCAACATTGGCGTGTTCGTTCATCGGCCCCCCATTGGGGTATTCATTCTGTGATTTATTCACTGATCTATTCGGTGATTCGGCCGCCGATCCACTCACCCCATTCACTCATTCACTCATTCACTCATTTCTGTATGGAGTCCAACGAGCTGCGGGCGTTAATTTCCCTTCTTGACGACGATGACGATCAGGTGGTATCCCATGTGGTGGAAAAGATCCGGTCACTGGGTAGGGAGGTTATTCCGTTCCTGGAAGAGGAGTGGGAGAACAACTTCAACCCTTATGTGCAGCGGCGGATCGAGGAATTGATCCATGAACTGCAGTTCGAAATCCTTAAGGAGCGTCTGAAGGAGTGGTATGCAGGAGAGGAACACGACCTGCTGACTGGCATGTGGCTGGTGGCCACGTATCAGTATCCGGATATCGAGTTAATACGGTTGAAACAGGAGCTGGAACAAATCTACTACGAGACGTGGTTGGAGTTCAAGCCTGACTTATACCCGTTCGATCAGGTTAAGATCATCAACAGTGTCCTGTTCAGCAAGCTGAAATTCGGTGCCAACACAAAGAATTTCCACTCCCCGGGGAACTCCATGATCAACGTCGTCCTGGAGACGAGGAAGGGAAATCCGATAACGCTATGTGTCATTTACCTTTTGGTAGCGCAGAAACTGAAACTCCCGGTGTATGGTGTCAATTTGCCCAACCTCTTTATCCTTACGTATAAGGATGAACGCAACCCCCAGTTCTACATCAACGCGTTTAACAAAGGGCTGATCTTTTCGCGTAAGGACATTGAAAACTACATCAACGAGCTGCATATCACACCGCAGGATTCCTTCTTCGAACCCTGCTCGAACCTGGAAATCATCCGCCGCGTTCTTCGAAACCTGATCATGTCGTTCGACAAGATGGGGGAGCATGCCAAAGCCGAGGAGGTGAAAGAGCTTCTGCTCATCATCGCGGACAGCACCGACCTTGGCGAGTAATGGCTTCGCAAGCTCGGCCGTGGATGTGTTGAAGTGTTGATGTGTTGATGTGTTGGAGTGCCTGCCCGGCTGCGCAGCGTTGTCCGTAAATTTTAGCGTCGTTAGCCGCGCACGCGGGCCTGCCCGACACATAGACACTATACCCCTCTATGATTTTTGATTTTTGATTAGTGATTAGTGATTTGCGATTTTCGATTTACAGGCCACGGAATACAGTTTGGGGGTATGATGACGCCTCGATTTCACCCGTAGACTTTTTTCGAGCCTGTAAATCGAAAATCGTAAATCACTATTCACCAATCACTTCCCCTATACCCTATACACCCTATATACCTTATACCCTATACCCCTATACCCTTATCTCCTTATTCCCTTCTTCCCCCTCGTTCAGTTCTGCCTTACATTGCACCCCATCGGCCGCACTACCGGCTCGGACGCATTTCGTCCGGAGAGGAGGGCATCAATAGCGTCGGTAAGGTAGTGGTGATGGACGTCGGTAGCGACCTGCGCGTTGTCGTCAACGGCACCGCGGTAGAATACGGTGTATTTATCATTGTCGGGTTTCAGCACTATAGCTTCAGGCGTTCGCGTTACCTTCAAC
>DASVCT010000133.1:0-16906 GCA_036381475.1 Cyclobacteriaceae bacterium | reverse complement strand
TCGTCCTTGAAGTCGGCGAGCGTACGGTTGAGCGACTCGGTGGCGGTTCCGATCATGTTGGAAATGTCTCTTCGGGCAATTGTGATAAGGGGCTTTTCCGGTGACTCATGCTGTGTGTTGATTTTCAACAGTGCACCCGCGACACGCTGCCGCACTGACTGATAGGCGAGGTCGAGGAGGCGGTTCTCCGCTTCGATCAGGTTGTTGGAAAGCATCTTGATGAACTTCCTGGCGATGTCCTTGCTGGAATATACGAGCGTCAGGAAGTCGTTCTTGGGGATGATCGAAACCTCCGCCTCTTCCAGTACTTCGGCGCTTTCGCCATGGGGTGTTTCCTCTAGAAGCGACACGTAACCCAGGAAGTCACCTTTGCGATGAATCCCCGTGATCAACTCCTTTCCGTCGTAGTTCACCTTGTAAGTCTTCACCTCCCCGCTGATGATAAAATACAGGTCGGTTGGAGACTGACCCTCCATGTAAATGAAATCTTTCTTTCGGTAAGTACGTGTCGGACGGTTCTCTGAGAGTTTCTGGAACTCCTTCATTTCCCGGGCCTTATTGAATAGGCTATTGACGTCGTATAGATCGTTTCTATAGTTCGCCTTAAGGAGTGCACTCTTCTTGAGCCGTATCTCAATTACCTTCAGAAGGTCGAAGCCGTCGAACGGTTTGGTAATGTAGTCATCCGCACCCAGGTTCATGCCCGCCCGCAGGTCTGCTTTGTCGGCCTTAGCTGTAAGGAAAATGAACGGTATGTTGGCAGTTTCGGGATCGCCGTTAAGGATGTGCAATACACCGTAGCCGTCCAGCTCCGGCATCATCACGTCGCAAAGAATCAGGTCCGGGTGCTCTTTTTGGGCCAGCGCCGCACCCTCTTTTCCGTTCGACGCGCAAATCACGTTGTAATGAGCGAGCTTCAGGATGGTGGTGATATTTTCGGACATTTCCTCGTTGTCCTCAATCAGCAGAATGGTATGACTCATGGGTTCTTTACCTGACAAAAGGTAAAGTTAGTCAACCCGCCTGTTTTTCCAATGCCCGCACCAGTGGAATCCGTACCGTGAAGGTCGAGCCTTTGTTGACTTTGCTTGTGAACTGTATCGTACCCTTCAGGAGGCGGACATACTTTTTGACGAGATTAAGTCCCAGGCCCGTGCCATCGATGTTGGTGGCGTTCTGACCCCGGAAGAACCGTTTAAAAATCTGACTTTGCTCGTGTTCGGGGATGCCGGTGCCCTTGTCTTCTACCCGGATCAGGAGCATATCCGACGTAACCTGGGTGTCGAGACGGATTTCCTCGTGCGCAGGCGAATATTTTATTGCATTGGTCAGCAGGTTGACAACGATATGCCTGAGCAGTTGCTTGTCGGTTTGTATCAACTCGTAATCCGACTCGAATTTGAACATGATATCCTGCCGCACTTTTTTTATTGACACGACTTCCTGAAGGATGCCTTCCAGAAACGGTTTGATTTCAAGATCAGCGAGTTCCACTTTGATCTTTCCTTCTTCGAGTTTACCGATGGCCAGGAAACTATTCAGCAGGTCCGTCAGGGAGTGAACGGCGCGTTTGATCTTATCGATGTACGAAAGCTTCTCCTGTTCGTAATCGTCTCCGGTGTAGTTTTCGAGAAGAAATACGGAGGTGAGGATTGTGCTGAGCGGGGTACGAAACTCATGTGAGGCCAGGGTAACAAAACGAGATCGGAGGATATTGAATTCTTTTTCCTTTTGCTGTGCGCGTTTCAAATTGTTCTCTAGCCGGATCGTTGCCGTAATGTTACGAACGATGACGAGAACCTCTTCGGCGTCGCCGTGCTCCTTCGCGATCGGTGTTGCCGTCACACGGTACGATTGATTGGCGCTTACCACTTCATATTCCGCCGCCGCTCCACTCTCGAATACCTTTCGAAGCTGCGCGATTCCGTTAGCGTTTATGGATGGATGAAAATTTTCCGTTATGCCTCTGCCCATCCAGTATTTGGTGGACTTTTTCAGGGTGGAGACTTCCGTGCCGCCAATGAACAGGAACTTTAATTTGCGGTCCAGGGCAAGCACCAATCCGTCGGGAAAGTTCGCCGCGATGGAGTCCAATATCCGTTCACTTCGTTCGCCTTTGGCCCTGCCAGGGGTGGTCCTGGTTTTCGGAGATTTCCGATTCCCGGGGGAAGCGCGCACGGCCGCAACAATGCCCGCAACAATCGGCGTGAGCAACAGGGTGTCGAAAAGATTTTCGCTGCCCAACAACCCGCAGGCCATTTGTGAAATATTCATAAGGGGCGACAGCATGAGCATCACAAGTAGGTATTCGAATAACGGTTTTGTATCGGAATGTCCACAAATTAAAAACATTCCGATATCCTTATCGATTCAATAAAATCCCCTTCAATGGCAGGGGAAAAACAAAAGCGGGCGAGCAACCCGCTTTCGGAACAAATAGTTTAGTGCCTTTTACAGCAGTTATTCTACTTGTCTACATGGACCATTGTACCTCCTTGACCCGGTCACAGTTTTTGGTTCCGCCTTGCGGATGACTAGTTTCATACCTGTTACGGTACTTATTTCTACCCATCCTGACCGGATCGGACCTGCACTATGAACCATGCTGTCGAAAAGGTACTAGGTGCGGGGTTTTGCTTTCCATGATGGGCATCATCCGTTGGTCAGATTTTCGTCGGATGGCCTGAAACGGGCATTTTGGCCGCAGCAATGGCATCAGGTCGAGAGGCATAGATTGGCTACCCGGCCGGGATGCTCCGCGGGGGCACGGGTGTGCGTTACCCACCCATGCCGTTTTTTGTCGTAAAACCCGTTTATTTGCCGGGTATGACAACCAACACGTTACGTATCGCCCCGAATGTCATGAAGGATCAGTTTGAAAAAGTCCTTCGAGCTGTCGGGTTTCGGGACGATAAGGCTGACGCATTGGCGCGAACGTTCATGGAGAACAGCCTGGATGGCGTGTATTCGCATGGGGTCAACCGTTTTCCGGAGTTCATAGGGGAGGTCAAGCAGGGGTTCGTCCGGATTGAGGGAGAACCTGTGTGCACGACTGCTACTGGAACTGTAGAGCAGTGGGACGGTAACTCCGGCCCGGGCGTACTCAACGCGTTCCGGTGCGCCGAACGCGCGAAGGAAATTGCACGCGAGCAGGGAATGGGCTGCGTTGCACTTGCCAATACCAATCACTGGATGCGCGGTGGAACCTATGGCTGGAGCATAGCGAAGGCCGGATACGTTTACATCGGTTGGACGAATACGATTGCCAACATGCCAGCCTGGGGAGCCATCGAACCGCGTCTTGGAAACAATCCGCTTGTTATCGCGGTGCCCTATCGGGACGAGGCCATCGTACTGGACATGGCTATGTCGCAATACTCCTTTGGGGCACTCCGACAAAAGAGGATGACGAATGAGCTGCTTTCAGTCCCCGGAGGGTACGATAGCCAGGGCAACCTCTCGCTTGACCCTGGCGCGATCCTTGAAACACGACGAGTGCTTCCGATCGGGTATTGGAAGGGCGCAGGACTTTCGCTGCTCCTGGACATTCTGGCGACGGTTCTCTCCGGTGGGTTGTCGGTCGCACAGGTCACAGCAAAGGGCGCCGAACACAGGCTGTCACAGGTGTTCATTGCGCTATCGCTCGATCATTTCGGGAGTAAGACGACAGCAGACAAAATGATCGGGGAAATACTTGCACACTATCACGCGGCGATGCCCGACGGACAACATGGACCCATCCTCTATCCAGGAGAACGAGTACTAAGAGTTCGTCGCGAAAACCAAACAGGCATACCCGTGATCGCCTCGGTGTGGAACGAAATCATCGCAATGGCGCAATAATTCCCGTGATCATTGTCCGATAGCACCATGACAGGCATCATTGGTACCCGAGTCCTTGCGGAATACCTTTACCGGCCGTTGGAACTCCGTGCCACCGGTGCTTGGGTTTTTGCGCTTGTATGAGTAGCAGTAATATGACTTCGGTAGAAAACAGCGAGCTTGAAACCGGGCTTTCAACAGGACAACAGATTCATCAGCTGATCGCTGACATGTACCCGTTCTTCCGAAGTATTACGGGCGACGGTGTGCGGTCTACCTTGAACGTAATACGTCAGCACGTACCTCTGGAGGTGCATGAAGTTCCTACGGGAACAGAGGTGTTCGACTGGGAAGTGCCCAGGGAGTGGAATATACGTGGGGCATATATCAAGGATGCGGAGGGGAATACGATCGTCGACTTGAAAGATTCTAATCTGCATGTGCTCAGTTACAGTGTTCCCGTAAACGTTAAACTCGATCTCGAGCAGTTAAAAAACCACCTGCACTATCTCCCTGAATATCCGGACTGGATACCCTATCGGACGTCCTACTACAAAGAGGAATGGGGATTTTGTCTGACCTATAACCAGTTTAAGTCCCTTAAGGACGGTGTATATGAGGTGGTTATCGATTCTTCCCTGGAACCGGGCAGCTTGACCTATGGAGAGGTATTCATTCCCGGCGCAACGGACGATGAGGTGCTTGTATCCACACACGTTTGCCATCCTTCGCTGTGTAACGATAACCTCTCGGGCATAGCTGTATCCACCTTCCTGATCAAGGATCTTTTGAAACGGAAGCTTCGATACTCTTACCGTTTCGTTTTTGTTCCTGCTACCATTGGTTCAATTACGTGGCTGGCCTTGAATAAGGACCGCACGCATAAAATAAAGCATGGGCTGGTGGCCACCCTGTTAGGGGATACCGGTCCATTCCACTATAAGAAATCGCGGCGCGGTGATGCCGAGATTGACGCGGTGGTTGAATACGTGCTGAAGCACCACGATCCGAGAAATGAAATACTCGAATACTTTCCATATGGTTATGACGAGCGCCAGTACTGTTCACCGGGGTTCAATCTTCCCGTGGGGCGCTTAACTCGGGCACTGTATGCCGAGTTTCCCGAATATCATACGTCGGGGGACAACCTGGATTTTGTCAAACCTGCCGCACTCAACGAGTCTTTGCGAATTTATTTGCGTGTATTTGAAACACTTGAAGCCAACAAGGCCTATGTCAACCTGAATCCCTATTGCGAGCCGCAATTGGGCAGACGCGGGTTGTACAGTCTCACAGGCGGCAGCGTGAAGGGTAAGGATTTTCAAGTTGCGCTGTTGTGGGTTTTGTCGATGGCCGATGGTTCCAACACATTGCTGGATATTGCAAGACGATCTAACCTTGACTTTGCTACGATCCAGCTCGCAGCGGAAAAGCTGGTGGAAGCAAAGTTGCTGGCCGAGAAAGGTGGTCGATGAGCGTGTTTTTCCCCTGCCACCGGAAAGGTTCTTGTATCCCCGCGCTTTTATATCATCTTTGCGGATCAGTAGAAACGGGACACGGATCGCGATCCCGGTGCAGCGAACGATATATGAGTGTATCTTTTAAACTGTTTACCTGATGAAGGTTGTTATTCTTGCTGGAGGATTTGGTACCCGCATAAGTGAAGAGAGCGGCATTCGCCCGAAACCGATGGTAGAGATTGGTGGCAAGCCCATTCTTTGGCATGTAATGAAAATATACTCGCATTATGGGCTCAACGATTTCATTATATGTTGCGGCTACAAAGGATTCATAATTAAGGAATATTTTTCCAATTACTTCCTTCATACGGCGGATGTAACGCTCGACTTGAGGTCGAACCGGATGGAGGTCCATAACGCCTTTGCGGAGCCCTGGCGCATTACACTGATCGACACGGGTGAGGACACCATGACCGGCGGCCGTATCAAGAGGGTTCGTGAATATTTAGACGACCAGACCTTCTGCCTCACGTACGGTGACGGGGTAGGTGACATCAATATTAAGGAGTTAATAGAATTCCATAAGTCCCACGGAGTAAAAGCCACATTGACTGGTGTCCACACACCAGGAAGGTTCGGCGCATTTACCCTGCGTGATGGTGACTCCAGGATCAGGTTCTTTGAGGAAAAACCGCTCACCAACGAGTCACCCTGGATCAACGGCGGATTTTTTGTGTTGGAACCGAGTGTGATGGATTACATCGAAGGGGATGCGACGGTATGGGAACGCGGCCCCCTGAACAAGCTGGCGCAAGCCGGAGAACTTTGCGCCTACCGGCACACAGGCTTTTGGCAACCCATGGATACGCTACGCGACAAGATGGTCCTGGAAGAGTGGTGGCGAAACGGTGCGCCATGGAAGGTGTGGGAATGAGCCGAAAACCGAACTTCAAACCTTATCAAAATAACTTCAACACTGTATGAAAATCGTTGTCTTTGGAAATATGGGTTACGTTGGCCCGTGCGTTGTCGAGCAATTGAGAGCCTCACACCCCACTGCCACGCTGGTAGGTTTCGACGCCGGGTATTTTGCAAGCTGTTTGACGAATGCTCATTATCTGCCTGAACGAAAGCTGGATCAGCAATATTTTGGCGATATACGGAATGTGCCGGACCACGTACTTGAGGGAGCCGATGTAGTCATCAACCTGGCGGCCATCTCCAACGACCCTATGGGCAACAAATTTGAAGAGGTGACGCTTGACATCAACCACAAGTCGGGCATTAAACTAGCCCAACGTGCACGTGAGCTTGGCGTTCGGAGCTTTGTCTTTGCGTCGAGTTGCAGCATGTATGGCGCGGCAAGCGATGCGCCGAAGAAGGAGGACTCGACACTGAATCCCCTGACGGCTTATGCGCGATCTAAGGTATACACGGAACGCGATCTTCAACCGCTCGCCAATGAAAACTTTGTTGTTACCTGTTTGCGTTTCGCCACGGCCTGCGGCATGAGCCCAAGATTGCGACTCGATCTCGTGCTCAACGACTTTGTTGCCTGCGCCCTCACTTCCGGAGTTATTTCCATATTGAGCGACGGTACGCCGTGGAGACCCCTCATAAATGTCCGGGATATGGCAGTTGCCATCGACTGGGCCGTAACAAGGCCGTCATCCAATGGGGGTACGTTCCTCGCGGTGAACACCGGAAGTACAAGTTGGAACTATCAGGTTAAGGATTTGGCAGAGGCCGTCGCGCGTGCTATTCCAGGGGTAACGGTTTCCATCAACAAAGATGCTCCACCTGACAAACGGTCTTATCGCGTCGATTTCAGCCTGTACGAAAAACTCGCACCTGATCATCAACCGCGGTACGACCTCGCGGCAACTATCGAAGATCTTAAGCAAGGCCTCGAAGCAATGAACTTCAGGGATGCCGACTTCCGTTCTTCAAAACTCATGCGCCTGAAAGTGCTGACCTCGCTCCAGGACAGCAAACATATGGATATGAGCCTTTCGTGGACGTGATGGTGTAGAAGGGCAGGTGAGAAGTAAGAGGTGAATTCACCCCATTCCCATTCACTCATTCACTCATTCACTCATTTTCATTCAGAACGGATTCACAAACGCCTCCAAACGTACCAGATTCTGATCCCGCTCAGAGATGATGGGATTCGCGTCGGGCCATGCTATGCCTGCAGAGCTCCAGAGTATGCCTGAGTCATGCCTTGGAGAAAAGACGCCGGACGTCATATACAGGATGGTTGACTTTTCGTATGCGTAAAAGCCGTGAGCTAATCCTTCGGGAATAAAGATCATATTGGCTTCGCTCCCCGACAGGCGGGTTGTGAATACCTTCAGGTACGTGGGTGACTTGCGCCGGAGGTCGACGACGGCATCGAAGACTACGCCTGAAAGGCAGGTCACAAGCTTGGCTGTACTGTGAGGACTCGACTGGAAATGCAGACCCCGCAACACCCTTTTTCCTGAGGTCGACAGAAGGACTTCATGGATAGGAAAATCAATACCCACCTGGAGTAGGGCAGAGCTGTCGTACAAGTCGGAAAGGGTCCTTGGGCCATCGCGACGTGTAGTCCTTTCGACCAGGTAACACCCGACAATACCCGTTTGCCTGATACTCCTGTACGGTTGGCCGGCGAAGAGAGGTATGTAATGCATTGCGGACTGTTATCGGAACTGATTTTCGTATTCGGTGAGGGGCATGAGCTTCTGATCCTCTTCCGAGATGACGGGGCTTGAAACGGGCCAGTCGAAATCAATAGACCTCCAATGTATCCCCTTCCTGGTAGCAACGGTTGTGGGATGGCTAGCCAACGTGATTAACGCGCTGTCACTGGCTTCGGACAGGAACCCGTGTGCAACCCCTTCGGGAATGTACAATGTGTTGCCCGACGATGAATCCAGCTTGACTGAGAATACTTTCTTGTATGTCTTACTATGTCGTCGCAGGTCGACAACCACTTTCAGCACGCTGCCATTGATGCATGAGACAAGGAGCGCATACTTCTCATCCTCCGGGTGGAAGTGCAAACCGCTGATCGCATCCTCGGGACAAATCAAGTAATCTGCATTCGAAAATGTGTATATCAGCCCTTTATCCTTAAAAGTCCCGGAATGAAACAGTTTGGTGAACGTGCCGCGATGGTCCGTCAGAATACGCGTCCGTATTTCGTAACAGCCATCGATCGCTGTTGGTAGGAAATCAAACAAGTGAAGTCGGGTTTAGCCTCAATTTGGGGTGGGGACCGGGGGAATGCACACCCTCATCTTTACACCCGCCTAAGATAATGCTTTCCTTATACCCGCCGCAAGGGGTTGTCGGCGAAGACACCCTGTGGTCCACGGATGCATTTGAGACGGATCTTTGGCGACAGAAGTTTGGCGATCCGGGTGTGCATAGGCTATATTTAGATGGAAACTTCCCTATTTTGTGGAATGCCTTGTGATGAAAGGTCGAAGGGCACCTTCCTGGTCCACCAGGGTGCGCTGATACGTTCCGTACCGGCCATGGCTGCAATAGTGCTGCTTTTCGCAAGCTCCACCTTTGCGCAAGTTCATTACAACCAGTTCTACAGCATTGAAAACGTTCTCTCCCGAGAACTGATCAAGAGCATTGCGAAGGATGGAGAGGGCTACGTTTGGATTGCGACGGATGATGGGGTGCTGCGCTACGACGGTTTTCAAACCAGTGCATTCTATCGCGGACTGCCGAGCGTTTATACGAAAGCCTTCCTTCGGAGAAAGAATGGGCAATTCTGCGTGCTGAGTGACTTCGGTCTCAGCGAAATCATCCAACGCAACGACAGCATTTATTTCAGGCCGCTGCAAATCGGAGAGTTTGTTTTCGATCAGGCATTGAACTATCCCAAGTCGGTCTATGAAGATCGCGAAGGAAACATCTGGATTGGGGAACATAACTCAATCGTAAGAATGAACGCCGATGGATTCCGAAGGTTTGAACTCGGCGAAGACTTCCGTTCGATAGACTACCACCGGTCGTTTTCTTTTGCCGAAGATGCCTTTGGCAACCTTTGGATTGCTCCCTTCAAAGGACCGATACTTTGGTTTGATCGCAGGAGAGAAGTCATGGTCCCCGTCGCCCTCGATGTCCCGGCACAGCAATTCCGCGCTATCAGTGTCGTAAAGGGAGATCGCCTCCTGGTAGGCGCAGCGAACGGGTTGCTCACCCTGAAAATTGACTCGGATCACCATATTCTGGGGTCGACATTAGATGAAACGCTTACGGGAATTTCGTCGATCGTTGTGCTCGACGACAAAGGCGTTTTTGTGGGGACGCGCGCATCCGGCTTGTACTACTCTAGCCTCGATCGTTCCACGCCGACCTTCGAACACCTGGACAACGTACCGATCGCAAATATTATTGACTTGTACCCAGACGCTGAACGGGAAGAGCTATGGATTACCGGCGATGAAAATCTTGGTCTTATTAAACCTTCGGTCGTGTCGGCACTGCAGGCTGTCGGTCAAACCCGCGTTGAGTCGTTAACCCTCGGACATGGCAATGACTTCTATTTCAGTACCGGAGAGAAGTTGCTTCACGTTGACGGTAAAGACGCCTCCGCCAAGCTGCTGCTCGAGGTAAACGACAATTATTTCGAACGCCTGTACCTGGAAGGATCACGACTGTGGATCGGCGATGCGTTCGGCGGTATCTCAACCATTGACGTTTCTACCGGAAAACGTCAGCAAATCCTGGAAGGAAATAATGTGGCCATTCGCGATTTGTATTGCGATCGACAGGAAAACAAGTGGTTCACAGGCCATTCACGTGGATTGATTCGTGTTGACGCGCAGGATTCATTGACCTTTTTCCCAAGCCTGAACCAATCCGTTCTCGTACGTGAGTCGCCGGACGGTGGCCTATACTGTGGCAGCAATGGAAAGCGCAAGCTTATAAGCCGATGGGACCCCGGGAGCGAAACGTTCGTTCCTCTCGACTTAACCTTTACATTTCCCAGTCCGGATAGTATTACCGTTCGGGATATGCAGTTCGATTCGTTGGGGACCCTTTGGGTTGGAACAGATGAAGGTCTGTTGAGAATAGCAAAGGGCGATAGCGGTCACAATACAGTAGAGCGGGTTGTATTCGAGGGCTTGGATCCCAACGAGCCAGTGAGAGCGCTGGCGATCGACAAGCACTACCTGTATGTCGCACACGCTCAGGGTCTGCTGGTGTCGCGTGGGGGCGAATACATTCTTTTCGACCAGAGCTCGGGCCTCCCATCGAGAATTTTCGAAGAGCGCGGGCTGGTATTCGGAAGAGATGGCAACTTGCTCGTGGCCACGGCGAAGGGAATGGCGGAGCTTCGGGTAAACGCGATAACGTTTCGCCATACCGAAACGCCGCTGGTGAAAACCCTGCGAATCAACGGGACGGCCATGAATCTGGCGTCCGTTGCGGACAGCAGGTTCCCCTATAACTCGTCGGTCGAGGCCTCCTTCATATCGCTGGCCTATCCGGCTTCCAATATTGTTTACCAGACCCGTGTTGCCGATGCGAACCAGCCCTGGTCCCAGTCTTCTTCCAACCGAAACCTGAATGTCTTCGGATTCCAGGAAGGGTCGCATGCCGTTGAGGTACGCGCACGTGAGCAGGGCAAGTTGTGGAGCGCGCCATTGGTAATTCCTGTATCCGTTTCCAAGCCCTGGTACCGCACCTGGTGGGCACTGCTCGGCTTTGCCGCCCTGGGACTGGGAACAGTTGTCGCAGCTACGCATATCCATAACCTGAATCTCATCCGGCAGAAGCGAAACCTGCAACAGATCGTCGAGGAACGAACCGCCGAAATCAACCGGCAGAAGAACGAGATCATAGAACAGCAACTCAAGATCATCCAACAAAAGGAAGAACTTATTGCGAAGAACGAGGCGGTTTACAGGTCACAGCAGGCCCTGGCCGACGCCGATCTCAATTATATGCAGCTGAAGGAAAAGCAGTTGCGCGAGCAGATCGAATTCAAAAACAAGCAGATCACGACTCACGCGCTGAATATTATCCAAAAAAATGAAAGCCTCCGCAAGCTCAAGGGGCACCTCGAGTCGATCGTGAAGCACAATGGCCGGATCGCCCTGACGGACATACGACGCACCCTCCGCGTGATCGACGACAGTTTCCGCCTGGACAAGGACTGGGAGGACTTTTCCCTGTACTTCGAACAGATCCATTCCGGGTTTTATTCGAAGCTCAAACTCAGCTACCCCGACCTCACACCCCATGAACTTCGCCACTGCGCCCTGATACGTTTGAATCTTACCCTTGCAGAGTGTGCCTCGATTATGGGTATCTCGAATGACAGCATGAAAGTGGCGCGGAGCCGTCTCCGCAAGAAGCTGAAACTTGCCCCTGACCAAAGCCTGACCCGCTTCATTCTGGCAATCTAGTCGCCCGGCGACCGCACCCTTCGCCCGCACAACTTTTCACCGGCGGAAACTAGTTTGTTAACCTTTTGTTTACCGCCGTTTACCTGAAAATCTGGGCAATTGGACAGTTTTCGCAGATGTGTGTATGTGTGTTTCCCCGTCTTCCCGATAACAAAATGTACCCGAGCGGCAGTTGACTTTCGCTCCGGACCGGGCCAGATTGTAAACGTTCCTGCAAAGGATTTCGGTGGACCATGTCCTCAGAGCTTCCCGCAGAAAATCTTTTCCAACAACTAACCTGATCTTCTATGATGAGACATTACCGCTACCTAACCACGATCCTCCTGCTGTCGGCTGCCCTTGGGGCTTATGCGCAGCAAACTGTGGTGGGAAGAGTGACAGACGGCTCAGACGGTTCGGGCCTACCTGGGGTAAACATCCTTGAAAAGGGCACGTCGAACGGGTCGCTGACTGACGCCAATGGTAATTATTCGATTACCGTCCCGTCGAACGCTATTCTCGTGTTTTCTTTCGTAGGGTTCCAGTCGCAGGAGGTGGCCGTTGAGGGCCGCACGACTGTGAACGTCACCCTCCAGGTGGATGCCACCCAACTAGACGAAGTGGTGGTCGTGGGCTATGGCGAAGTGAAAAAGGAAGACCTGACCGGGTCGGTAACGGCCATCAGCTCCCGCGATTTCAACAAAGGCGTGCTTACATCTCCGCAGGACCTGCTTGTGGGCAAAATCGCCGGCGTTAGTGTTACGACAAACAGCGGGGCGCCCGGAAGCGGTGCTACCATCCGGATACGGGGTGGATCTTCGCTGAGTGCGTCAAACGATCCGCTTATTGTTATTGACGGCTTCCCCGTAGATAACAAAGTAATCGGTGGTAGTGCCAACCCGCTTGCTTCCATTAATCCCAACGACATTGAATCGTTTACCGTCCTGAAGGACGCTTCAGCCACCGCCATCTACGGATCGCGGGCCTCCAATGGTGTGATCATTATCACCACTAAGAAGGGGAAGGAAGGAAAGCCGCAGGTGAGCTACAACGGCAACCTCTCCATCGGTTCGCCGATTGACTTTTTCGATGTGCTTTCCGGTGATGAATACCGCGAGCTAGTCGGCGAGGTCGCCGCCAGCGGTACTGTTAGTGGCCTTAGCACGGATGCACTCGAGCGTCTGGGCAGGGCAAACACCGACTGGCAGCGGGAAGTTTACCGCGATGCCGTGTCCCACGACCATAACATCGCTGTGTCGGGATCCATCAACTCGATTCCTTACAGAGTTTCATACGGTTTTACTGACCAGCAAGGGACTTTAAAAACAACCAGTTCAAAACGACATTCGCTGAATCTCAATCTTTCGCCATCATTTATGGACGATCACCTCAAGGTGAATATCACAGCGAAAGCATCCAACACGAAGAACAACTTTGGGAATACCGGCGCTGTTGGCTCTGCGGTCTTCTTCGATCCTACACAACCGGTATTCAACGGTAACACGCGGTGGGGCGGCTACTTTACATGGGTAGTCGACCCGGATAATGTGGATTCGGACCCGATTGGTCTTTCACCCAGGAATCCTGTGGCGCTGCTGGATCTTACGCACAATACGTCGAATGTGGACCGGATACTGGGTAACATCCAGGTCGATTATCGTTTTCCTTTTCTTCCTGACTTGCGTGTTAATGTTAACGCCGGTCTGGATTACACTGAAAGTGATGGTGTGAACAATACCGATATCCGTGCTTCATGGGTCACTGACGTCGGAGAGGGGCAGCGCATCGACTACACGGGAGAAAATAAGTCGAAACTCTTCGATATATACCTGAATTATGTAAAGCAGATTGGTGAGAGTCGGATTGATGCCACTGGCGGATACTCTTATCAAAGTTTTGAAAACTTCGGCTCCAACTTCAACAGGAACTGGGATGAAACGAAGTTCTATGACAGCGACGTAAACGAAGAAGGCGAGAACGTGCCCAGGAAATATGTGCCTGAGCTAACTTATCTGCTTTCGTTTTTTGGAAGGATCAATTATAGCTTTAAGGACCGTTACCTTCTCACCCTAACCTATCGTACCGACGGTTCCAGCAGATTCTCCGAAGAGAACCGCTGGGGATCATTCCCTGCTGCCGCATTGGCCTGGAATATCTCGAATGAACCCTTTATGGCACCAATCAGTGATGTGCTCTCTAACCTGAAGGTGAGACTCGGATATGGCGTAACCGGTCAGCAGAACATAAGCATACCGGGCAGTCCCAATAGTTCATATCCCTATCTCCCGGTGTACCAAATCAGTACCAACACAGCGCGGTACCAGTTCGGAGATGCGTTCTACTACACACTTCGTCCAAATGCCTACGATGGAAATATAAAATGGGAAGAGACCACGACGTATAATGTCGGCCTTGATTTCGGGTTTATGAGAGACCGCCTTACAGGGACCATCGACGTGTACAAGCGGAAGACCGAAGACCTCATAAACAATATTCAGGTAGCAGCCGGAAGCAACTTCTCGAACTTCCTCTGGACTAATGTTGGATCTTTGGAAAATAAAGGTGTTGAGTTAACGCTCAACGCCCGGGTAATCGAAGCAAACGATATCTCCTGGAATGTTGGATTCAATTTCACCTACAATGAAAATGAAATAACGGGCTTGCTCCGCACCGAGGATCCGAATTACGAAGGGGTAGCGGTTGGTGGAATATCCGGCGGCGTGGGTAATACGGTAGAAATTCACACCGTCGGTCACCCCGCTAATTCATTCTATGTATTCCAACAGGTATTTAACCAGGATGGCATGCCCATCGAAGGTCTCTATGTCGATCGATCAGGCAGTGGTGGCAATGTTGCCAGCAACGGCCGCAACAAGTATCACGATAATTCCCCGTATCCTGACTATCTGATGGGCATTAACACGAGCCTGCGTTACAAGAACTTCGATTTGTTTCTCGCGGGTCGTGTGAGCCTCGGCAACTATGTGTACAATAACCGCGCAGCTGGTACAACGTATTCTGCTTTGTTCATCAACACCGGCTACTTCAATAATATCTCGCCGATGATCCATGATACGGAGTTTATCAATCCTCAATACTGGTCCGATATTTATGTAGAGGATGCCTCCTTCTTTAAGATGGACAACATTAGTCTCGGTTACACCCTGTCACCGGGAGACCGGTTTAAGGCAAGGTTCAGCCTGACCGTGCAGAACGCCTTTACGATCACGGATTACACAGGCATCGATCCCGAGGTAAACAATGGATTTGACCCAGGTATCGACAACAACATCTATCCGCGGTCGCGCAACTTCATTCTGGGCGTTAACCTGACCTACTAACTGCAAATGAGAATGATTATGAAATCAAGAATATATTCAATGGTATTGGTCGTCGCTTTAACTTTCACCGCGACGTCCTGCTTTGACGATCTCGATCCACAGTCGCTGGGATCTTCCATCAAGACTTCTGCAGACGTTTATGATTCGCCGCAAGCGTACAAAGAAGGCCTTGCCAAGCTGTATGCCACCTTTGCCCTCAGCGGCCAACAGGGACCCGCAGGCCAACCTGATATCGCTGGCATCGATGAAGGTTTTGGAAACTATCTCCGTCAATACTGGAACTGCCAGGAACTCACAACGGACGAAGCTGTGATTGCCTGGAACGATGCCACCATCAAAGATTTCCATTGGCATACATGGACACAGACTGACGTATTTGTCAGCGCGATGTATTCGCGGATCATGTACACCGTTGCCCTGTGCAATGAGTACATCCGGGCTACTGCAGGCAATGAAGATCCGGATATCAGCACCTATCATGCTGAGGCGCGTTTCCTTCGGGCTTTGGCGTACTACCATGCCCTCGACCTCTTTGGCAATCCTCCTTTTGTAACAGAAGCTGACCTGGCAGGGTCATTCTTTCCGCAGCAGATCAAGCGCAGCGACCTGTTCGCTTATGTCGAGTCTGAACTCGCTGACATTGAAGACGACCTGGGAGCACCGCGGTTTGAATACGGACGTGCCGACAAGGCAGCTGCGTGGATGCTTCAGGCTAAGCTCTACCTCAACGCTGAAGTTTATATCGGAACTGCCAAGTACACTGAAGCCATTAGTGCGCTCAACAAAGTCATTAGCGCTGGCTACACTTTGGCGCCGGGTTACCGGATGAATTTTACTGCTGACAACAATACCAGCCCGGAAATGATCTTCCCCATTACATACGATGGACAGAACACACAGTCCTACGGAGGAATGGTTTATCTCGTTCACGCTCCAATCGGTGGATCAATGTCCGATGTTTCAGAGGCCATGTTTGGTGTAAGCAACCCTTGGGGTGGCATCCGCGTCACATCGGCCTTCGTCAACAAATTCGATGACATCAGCGGCGACACGGATTCGCGGGCACTTTTCTGGACTGATGGGCAGTCACTGGAGATCACCGACATCGGTCAGTTTACGGAAGGCTATGCGATGACCAAGTACAGGAACCGGAAGTTTGACGGATCGCCTGCCACGCATCAGCACCCCGACTTTGTAGATACGGACTGGCCCATGTTCCGGCTTGCCGATGCGTACCTGATGTATGCCGAGGCTGTCCTTAGAGGTGGTCAGGGAGGCAGCGCTGCCGAAGCGCTGAACTATGTAAATGCGATTCGCGAAAGAGCGTACGGCGACGCTTCGGGCAACATCACCAGCGGTGAACTCACGCTGGACTTCATCCTGGATGAACGTGCACGCGAGCTGTATTGGGAAGGACATCGTCGGACTGACCTGATCCGATATGGAAAGTTCACTGGAAGCAGCTATGTGTGGCCATGGAAAGGAAATGTCAAAGAAGGTACCGGTACAGAATCATTCCGTGACCTTTTCCCCATTCCTGCCGCTGACATGGGCGCCAATCCGACACTGGTACAAAATCCGGGATACAATTAATTCATGGGAAGTATGAAGACACTGATAACGAAAACATATAGCCGCTTGGCGGCACTTTGCATAATCCTTCTGGCCGCAAGCTGTGGCGACGAAAAGCCTAAGCCTATCCTGGGAGATGTGAGCACGTTCATCCCGCCGGTGCTGAAGAACAGCGAAACCGGCGGGCCGGTCGAACTCTTACCCGACGACGCTTCTTCGGTTTTTGAAACGTTCGAGTGGGAGCGCACAGACTATGGTATCCAATTGTCCACCAATTATGCGCTCCAAGTCGACACCGACCCCGATTTCTCTG
>DASVCT010000132.1:0-5062 GCA_036381475.1 Cyclobacteriaceae bacterium | reverse complement strand
GCGCCCTGCTCTTCCAGGACTTTGTGCATCATGAATGCGCTGGCGCCTCCGGGAACATCTTCATCAGCAAACACAACACGATTTGTTTTCTTTACCGACTCCACGATCCGGTGGTGCAGGTCGAAGGGCAGTAGCGACTGTACGTCGATTACTTCACAGGATACACCGGCCACAGCCAGCTCATCAGCAGCCTCCATAACAATGCGACACATAGCGCCATAGGTAACGACAGTCACATCTTCCCCTTCGCGGATGACTTCGGGCACTCCTAATGGCACGGTAAATTCGCCGATGTTTGCAGGAAGCGTCTCCTTCAGTCGATAACCGTTCAGGCACTCTATGATAAGGGCGGTGTCATCCGAACGGAACATGGTGTTGTAAAAGCCGGCCGCCTGGGTCATGTTGCGCGGCACGAGGATGTAGATTCCCCGCAGGCTGTGCAGGATCATTCCCATAGGCGATCCAGCATGCCAGATGCCCTCCAGCCGATGCCCACGCGTCCGGATGATTAGCGGTGCCTTTTGCCCGCCTTTGGTACGGTAATGAAGGCATGCCAGGTCGTCCGTGAGGGTCTGCAATGCATACACCAGGTAGTCGAGATATTGTATTTCCGCAATAGGTCTGAGTCCGCGCAACGCTGCGCCGATTCCCTGGCCGACGATCGTGGATTCCCTGATGCCCGTGTCGGTGACACGGAGTTCGCCGTATTTCTTCTGGAGGCCGGCAAATCCCTGGTTTACGTCGCCGATCCTCCCCACGTCCTCCCCTATGGCAAAGATAGTGGGGTCGCGATCAAGGGCAGCGTCGAAGCAGGCTCTTAGCACCTCCCTACCGTCGACCAACGGCGAGGATTCGGAGTACACCGGATCAATGCGCGGAACCTTCAGCGCCGAAAGCGCCGACTCGCTGTACAGGTGGGAACTGTATCGCTCCCGGTTTTCAGCGTCCGACTTCTCCAGCCACTGAATGAGTTCATCGCGGACTGTGCTGGGCTCATCGATCAGGTTTCGCAGGGCTTTCTTTGCCGCCCGTACGGTGTCCAGGCGCGTCGGGTTTATCGTCTTCGCCAGGTCCTGCCGGATCTGAAGCATGATCGGCCGCTTGATGTTTTCCGCCGCTGCTTTCTCAAGCAAACCCGAAACGATTTTCTGATCGCGTTGAATGTCTTCCATGAAGGCCCGCCAGGCCCGATCCTTGGCGTTGCGTGCCGACTGCTTACCATCGCGTTCGACGGCATCAACTTCTTCGGGCAGCACCATGACCTCGTCGATAATCCATTGCCGCATCTTGCGAATACAATCGTACTCCGCTTCCCAGGCCAACCGTTCGGGCGACTTGTAACGCTCATGAGAACCCGAAGTCGAATGGCCCTGGGGTTGTGTCATATCCTCGACGTGCACCATGACAGGCACGTGTTCTTCGCGACAGATGCGCTCGGCTTCCTGGTAGGTCTCGATCAGAGCCGGATAATCCCAACCCTTGACCACCATAATCTCAAATCCTTTCTCAGTTGCTGTGCGGCGAAAGCCTTCGAGGGCTTTGGAAATACTTTTCTTTATGGTGTGATATTCCTGAGGAACGGAGATGCCGTACGCATCGTCCCAGATGGATATCAGCATCGGCACCTGCAATACGCCGGCAGCGTTCATGGCTTCAAGGAACATCCCTTCTGATGTCGAAGCGTTGCCGATAGTACCGAATGCAATTTCATTCCCCTTGTTGGAGAGATTCGTGTAGCTGTGGAGTTGCGGATTATCGCGAAAGAGTTTGGATGCATAGGCAAGGCCGAGAAGCCGTGGCATTTGTCCCGCAGTCGGCGATATGTCGGCCGTGACATTGTAGAGCTCCATAAGGTTCTTGAGCTCCCCCTTCTCATCCAGCATTCGGGTCGCAAAGTGACCGTTCATTTGCCGACCCGCTGACGCTGGGTCGGCATCGACATCCGTGTGCGCATAGAGTTGCGCAAAGTACTGTTGCACGGTCATATCGCCGATGGCAAACGCGAACGTCTGATCGCGGTAATAGCCGGCACGGAAGTCGCCCTTTCTAAAAACTTTTGCCATGGCAAGTTGTGCCACCTCCTTGCCATCGCCGAAAATGCCAAACTTGGCCTTTCCCATAAAGACCTCTTTCCTCCCCAGCAAGCTGGCTTCCCGGCTTTCAACCGCGAGCCGAAAGTCGGCCAGGATTTCCTTCACCCTGGCCTGGGAATATTTCGTCTTTACTTCCTTTAACTCGCTCAATCTTTTGAAATTGAATAGGTTGAACAACCGTTAGGATCAAAAATAGGCATTCCGGCCCTGCTTTCAAAAGCCAATTTCGGCCACATGCCGGGCCCAATCGCCGGATCGAATTTCCGGGTCTCCGGGACCGGCTCGATCCAACAGATAGATACCGAACGCGAGGCCATCAATAATAATTTCATCATAGTAGTATCCCGCCTCAATCTCCATTTCATGTATCTCCTGCGCACAGTCCGGTTCTAGCCGGTAGAGGTCCACGGCAATTCTCCCGGACGCTGACGGCACTGCGTAGGGATAGTCACCAAGCGAATACAGGCGATAGCCCTCCAGTAGGGCCTGCCCCAGGTGAGTCATCCCCGGTTGATACACCTGGTGAAGCTCCATACCAGGCCGCAGCGTGCCGTAAAATGCATACCGCCCATGACTGTTCATAATTTGTCAGCTACCGAACGATGCCATCAAATCCACTTACTATATTTGGTGCCTATTAAACGTTAGTTATGGTCATCGGTGTCCCCAAGGAAATCAAAAATAATGAAAACCGCGTAGCGCTCACGCCAGCCGGCACTAAGGAACTGACCAAGCGCGGGCACGTTGTATACGTTCAGACCGGAGCCGGATCAGGCAGCGGATTTTCCGACGAAGAGTACAGGGGCGCCGGCGCGGAGTTGCTTGACTCGGCCACGGAAATTTTCTCACGCGCTGAAATGATCATAAAAGTGAAAGAACCTGTCGGCGACGAGTATGGGATAATCCGTAAGGATCAGTTGGTGTTCACCTATTTTCACTTCGCCTCAAACGAGCCGCTTACGCGTGCGATGATAGACAGCGGCGCGGTGTGCCTTAGTTACGAAACCGTTGAAAAGTCGGACGGAAGCCTTCCGCTCCTGATTCCAATGTCCGAAGTGGCAGGACGTATGGCCATACAGGAAGGCGCTAAATACCTTGAGAAGCCACTAAAAGGACGTGGAATATTGCTGGGCGGCGTTCCCGGTGTGCGGCCTGCTAAGGTGCTTGTACTAGGAGCCGGCGTAGTTGGCACGAACGCCGCGAAGATAGCCGCGGGTATGGGTGCTGACGTCATTGTGGTCGACGTCAACCTGGCCCGTCTCCGGTACCTTGATGATGTGATGCCGGGCAATGTGAGGACCCTCGTGTCGAATGAATACGCTATTCGTCAATTGCTTCCCGATGTTGACCTCGTTGTAGGTGCGGTGCTGATTCCCGGCGCGAAGGCACCCAGGCTGGTGACCCGCGATATGCTCAGACATATGCGACCCGGCACCGTGCTCGTTGACGTGGCGGTTGACCAGGGTGGATGTATTGAAACGTGCACACCTACAACCCACGAGAATCCCACGTACGTTATCGACGGTGTGGTCCACTATTGCGTAGCCAACATGCCGGGTGCTGTTCCTCACACATCAACACTTGCCCTCACGAACGCCACCCTCCCCTACGCCGTGAAGTTGGCGAATTACGGGTGGGTCAATGCCTGTCGCGACAACGACGATCTCAGACACGGCCTGAACATCATTCGCGGCGATGTTGTTTATCCTGCAGTGGCAGAGGCATTCAATCTTCCTTATACGTCGATTGACAAGTACATAGGAAAATGAGTGAATGAGTGAATGTGAATCCCAAGAAAAGGTTCGCACAATTACTCGTAAGCAGGAAACTGAGACAACACCTGGGCGGCAGACGAATCAGGATCTATGCACGCACAGACGGTGGTAATTCCATTGGTCACGGCGACGTACAGGGCACGCAGAGTCGCGTTGTAAACCGAAACCTGGCGGAGTGTGGAAGGCCCGACCTTTTGCTCCGGGGCTTTGCATTCGACGACCATCCATGGTTTACCGAATCGGTCGTACACCACGATATCCGTACGCTTTCTCAGTCGGTTGTAACGGGTTCCGCCTTCGATGCGTATGAGTGACCGGGGATACTTAAGATGAAAGATCATGTAGTTGATGACATGTTGTCGAACCCATTCTTCCGGAGTTAGAGACACAAATTTCTTGCGGATTTCGTCGAAAATAAAAACTTTCCCATCTGTCTTCTTTATTCTAAATTCAAAGGAAGGGAGGTTGAGTTCGACCATGCCGAAAGTAACTAAAGACCAATCATGAAAACAAAATTGGAGATCGCTCAAAACTGGCTTCCGCGATATACCGGTCAGAAGTTGCGCGACTTCGGCGAGTACATTCTCCTGACGAATTTCAACAACTATGTCGTGATGTTCGCCGAGCATCACGATGTACCTGTAGTCGGTATGGACCGCGCTATGCCGAGTGCAACCGCGGGGGGCATTACGATCATTAACTTTGGAATGGGGAGTCCTAATGCCGCCACCATTATGGATTGCCTGAGCGCCGTGAGACCCAAAGCATGTCTGCTCCTTGGCAAGTGTGGCGGATTGAAAAAGAAGAACGACATCGGCGATTTCATCCTTCCCATCGCCGCCATACGGGGCGAAGGTACGTCCAACGATTACTTTCCCCCTGAAGTCCCCGCCCTCCCAGCCTTTGCGCTCCAGAAGGCCATCTCGACTACGATTCGCGACAACAGCCAGGATTACTGGACGGGAACGGTTTATTCGACCAACCGCAGGGTGTGGGAGTGGGATGAGGATTTCAAGCAATACCTCCGCCAGATCCGGGTCATGGCCATCGACATGGAAACGGCGACGATCTTTTCCACGGCATTCGCGAATGAGATTCCCGCCGGGGCGTTATTGCTCGTTTCGGATCAGCCCATGATACCCGAAGGCGTCAAGACGGAGGAGAGCGACACGAAGGTTACGGCCGCCTACGCAC
>DASVCT010000131.1:0-2836 GCA_036381475.1 Cyclobacteriaceae bacterium | reverse complement strand
CTTGGTCTCACCGAAGGCCGGGCTGTGTCACCCGCAGCTTCAGCGAATGTGAGTCAAAACACCCAGAGAAGCAGTAAGAGGAGGACGAGGAGAATGGCGACCCACTTCAGCATGCTGGTGCGTGCTGGGAACTCGTACCCGCAGATGGGACACGTCTGACTTTTTGCGTCGATTTCCATCGCGCATGATGGGCATTCTTTTTTTGCCATGGTGCAAAGGTAGCTACGATCGCCGAAACGAAAAGAATCTCGGGCTGAACCGCGAACAGGTGGTTGCGATCCCCGGGAGTGCCTGATAAGGTAAAAGACCGGTATGAAACGTTTCGATTTCACCAGCAGCTTATCTTGTGACACTAGCCGGCGTTTGGGCTCATGCTTCTGGCGACCATTGCTTTGCAGACGCTACGTAATAATGATTCAAATCCGGCGGACGTGCTGCGAAGCGAGTAATCAGCCGGCCCACTGCTTCCTGCCGACTGCCAACTACACGCTGTAGACTAATTTTCCCAATCCCATTCACCAATACCCGTTCCGTTGCCGCCAGGCTATGCGGAACGGGATTTGTGGGTATGATAATTCCCACGGTTTCCTGATTTAAATCAGGAACAGGTGTCAATTTTTCTCATTCAGTCTGATAGTTAATGGTGGTACCTTTAAATAGAATGAAGGAACCGGAGGGTAAAGACGTAAATACTTGTTCAACCTAAAACATACAAAACCATGGCAGTGATCAAAGTAATTGAAGTGCTCTCCGATTCCAACAAGAGTTGGGAAGACGCAGCGCAACAGGCGGTAGCAAAGGCCTCAAAGACGGTTCACAACATGAAGTCGATCTACATTAAGGATCACAGTGCAACTGTCGACAACGGGAAGATCTCGTCGTATCGCATCGTTGCAAAAATCAGCTTCGAACTGGATTGATGCGGAGGCGCGCAACGTTCGTTTTTTCCCATGGACTACATGATTTATGGACATCTAAAAATATTCAGCCATGCCACTAGACTTTGAGAACTATGCACAAAAGGGGAATGAATTCGTCAACCTATTGATGAAAAACCTCGGGGCTGAGGATGAACGAGACCGTGCAGCCCGAATTCTCCGCGCCGTCCTGAGGACGTTGCGAAATCACCTCTCACTGGAAGAGTCGTCCGACCTCCTGGCCCAACTGCCAATGGCGATCAAGGCCGTTTACGTTGACGGGTGGCGCATGACGCAGCCGCACGAGCGTGTTTCCACCATGCAGGAGTTCGCCAATGAGGTACTAAAACAGCACGGAGCGACTGCCTGGCGTGATTTCAGCAATCCGGATGAAGTCGTGTTTGCCGTTCGTGCCGTAATAGAAACGCTGGCGGACTACGTTTCGGTAAGCGAACTCGAACAGGCCTTTGGCTCCCTGCCCAAAGAACTCAGAGAGCAGTTCAAGGTGTGGATACCCTAACTTGGGAACTATCAAACCATCAATCTATCTTAACGACCATGAAAATTTTGTTTCAAGCATCAGAATTCAAGCCAACAAAAAAGACTATTCGATATGCTCATAAGAAGGTGGAGACGCTGGACAAGTTCCACGACCGCATCATAGAGGCTCATGTCCGCCTCAGGAAAATCCGGACCAGCCGACCTGATGACAAGGCCTGCGAGTTGAAGGTTGCCATTCCTGGCAACGATCCGTATGTCGCGAAGCGGGGATTCACTTTTGAAGACGCCATCAACAAGGCAGTTGAAACGATGAAGCGAAAGATCGACGCGCGCAAGTCCAAGCCCGTCAGGAAGCGGCAAAGTGCGGGAAAGGTGCTTCAACGTGTGGTGGAAACCGTTTAGCCAAATCCTTCGGTGTACGCATACATCAGGTCGAGGTAACGTGCGGTTTCCCGCAGGGCATTGGATGCGGCGCCCGATTCCGCCGCATCCTTTGCCCGTAGGCTGTTGACTTTTGCGCGTACGTTTGCACGATAGCATTTATAATAATTGAACAATGCCACATCGCGTGCGCCACTAATTGCTGAAAACTGCGATGTGTAATCCGCCATAAATATCCTGGCAAGATCTCCTCTTCCGAATGCGTCTAGGTCCATGCAGAGAAAGGCGACCTCGTTTAGTACGTCGACCTGACGATAGTCGTCATTGAATTCAATACAATCAAAAATAACCGGTTCATCAAGGAGAAAGATGTTCCGTGAATGAAGATCTCCGTGTCCATCGCGATGGAATCCGTCTTCGATGCGGTCCTCGAATAGTCGCTTGTTCCCCGACACGAATTCGTCGGACTTGCGTAACGTATTGTCCAGGATTTCGGCGTAACGCTCGCCTAACGCTTCACGAATGAATTGCCGCTGTCCTTCGACATCGTTGAACTTGCGCTGTATATCAAGCGGATCGTTGGGGTAAACGATTAGCGCATCCCGGTGGAAGCGCACGAGTTTCCGCGCAAGGCTGTGTATGTGTTCTTCCCTCACTTTGCCGTTTTGCAACAGCACATCCATGCGTCGGTTATTGTCCAGTTTGCGCATGTGTACGGCAAAGTCGACCACCTCGCCCTGACCGCTGCCGATGAAAAAACCCGAATCGGTTTTCCGCACCGGAAGAACGTCGATGTAAACACCTTCGGTGAGGCGGTTGTTGAGCTCCACCTCACGTTCGCAGTAGTGCCGTCTCTTTTCCAACGTCGAAAAATCGAGGAAAGAATACTTCAGGGGTTTCTTGATCTTGAACACCCTCTCCTCGCAAAGGATCACCCAGGAAATATGTGTCTCCGTCAGCTGCGGGTTGTCACAAGGCGCCGGAAGCGTACCGGCAATAAGGTGCTGGATCTCTTCACCGGTCATAATGAAGGTATT
>DASVCT010000130.1:0-12547 GCA_036381475.1 Cyclobacteriaceae bacterium | reverse complement strand
GGTGGCGGCTTCTCGTTCCTCTTCCGTCCAACAATAGCGTTCTTCCTTGCCTTTCTTTACGAGGTACAATGGCGGCAGCGCGATGTAAACGAAGCCCTGTTCTATCAGCTCCCGCATATAGCGGAAGAAGAATGTTAAGATAAGCGTTCGGATATGGCTGCCATCGACATCTGCGTCGGTCATAATGATGATCTTATGATACCGGAGTTTGTCGAGGTTCAATGCCTTCGCGTCTTCGGATGTGCCGAACGATACGCCCAGCGCCGTAATGATGTTCTTGATTTCTTCGTTGTCGTAGATCTTGTGTTCCTGCGCCTTTTCCACGTTCAGGATCTTGCCTCTCAGGGGAAGTATAGCCTGGAACACGCGATTACGTCCTTGTTTGGCTGAGCCTCCCGCCGAATCTCCCTCAACGAGATAGAGTTCAGAGATAGACGGATCCGTGCTGGAGCAGTCGGCAAGCTTCCCGGGGAGTCCGGTGCCTGTCAGGACGTTCTTGCGCTGCACCATTTCACGCGCCTTGCGGGCAGCGTGCCGCGCCTGGGCAGCCAGGATAACCTTGTTTACGATCAAACGGGCTTCGCGCGGATGTTCTTCAAGATAATACTGAAGAATTTCACCGACAGTCTGGTCAACTACACCTGAGACTTCAGAGTTGCCAAGTTTGGTCTTGGTTTGTCCTTCGAACTGGGGTTCCGCTACCTTTACCGAGATCACAGCGGTGAGCCCTTCACGGAAATCGTCGCCGCTAATGTCAATCTTCACCTTGTCAAGCTGGCCGGAACGGTCGGCATACGACTTCAATGTACGCGTCAGTGCTCTTCTGAAGCCCGCCACATGGGTACCCCCCTCGTGCGTGTTGATGTTGTTGACGTAGGAGATCAGGTTCTCAGTGAACGATGTATTGTAGCTCAGCGCCACCTGGATAGGAATGTCGCCCTTGTTGCTTTCGATGTAGATCGGCTCCGGAATAAGCTTTTCCCGGGTGGAGTCGATGTATTCGACAAATTCCTTCAAGCCACCTTCCGAATAAAACGTTTCGGTCCTCGGCTGACCCGATTCATCCCGGTCGCGGTAGTCGTTCAGCGCAATGCGGATCCGGGGATTCAGAAACGCCAGTTCGCGGAGGCGGGAAGCCACCGTCTCGTAGTTGTACTCCAACACCTGGAAGATCTGCGGATCGGGCCTGAAATGGATCGTCGTGCCGCGACGGGCAGATTCGCCAATGACGCGGACGGGAAACTTGGGGCGACCCCTTTCGTACTGTTGGGTAAAAACCTTTCCGTCCCGGTATACCGTCGCAGTGAGTTCTTCCGACAGGGCGTTTACACAGGAAACACCAACGCCGTGCAATCCACCGGAAACCTTGTACGTGTTCTTGTCGAACTTGCCACCCGCGTGGAGTACGGTCATAACGACTTCCAGCGCCGACCGCTTTTCCTTCTGGTGCATGTCCGTAGGAATGCCCCGGCCATTGTCCTCGACGCTTACGGAATTGTCTGCGTGAATATTGACTACGATCTCGTCGCAGTAGCCTGCGAGCGCCTCGTCAATCGAGTTGTCGACCACCTCCCAAACGAGGTGGTGAAGCCCCTTCGTCCCAACATCGCCTATATACATCGCCGGCCGTTTACGGACGGCTTCCAAACCTTCTAAAACCTGAATATTGCTTGCTGAATAATCAACGGCAACTGTGCCTTTTACGTCGGTCATGTTTAAAGTTTACAACCCACAAAAATACGCTTTTTAGCGCGAAAAGAAGAACGTTTTCAGACAATTATTACGGCTCTTTCTATCTAAAAAGACCCCCACATATAGCTAACTAAGATATTAGTTATGAGGTTCCTGAAGGAGGGAAAAACGGGCGATATTTTTGGGTAGGTTTTGTGTTTAGGTGTCTACACTGGCTCCCTAAAACTGCCTCGATCTCAACAGCACCATCGTACATGCCCGCGTCGTTTCAATACCGGCCTCACGAGCACGCTTTTCGAAGTCGTCGTTTTCCGTACCGGGATTGAAGATAATCCGCTTCGGCTTAAGACCGATGAGGTAATCATACCATTCCTCCTGGTGAATCGGCGACAGGTACAGCGTAATGGTGTCGACATCCTGTATCTCGGGTTTAGTGCGGATATCGACAATGGGTTCTCCGGCGATCTCACCAGAGCGGATGCCCAGGGGAACAATAGGGTGATCGTACTCTTTCAGCATCTCGGTAGCAATCCAGGCATACCTGCCACGGTTCGGCGATGCTCCTACTACGACTGTCTTCTTACCATGCATTACAACTTCTTCAAATTGAACACCCTCACAAAAGCCTCCGCGCACCGCTCTCCATCCATTGCCGCTGACATAATTCCGCCGGCATATCCTGCCCCCTCGCCGCAGGGAAATAACCCCGCTGCCTGCGGATGCATCAGCGTCTCTGCATCGCGGGGAATGCGAACCGGCGATGACGTCCTGCTCTCTACAGCAACCACCTGGGCTTCGTTGGTAAGATATCCCCGCATCTTCCTGCCAAACACACGAAACGCCGACTGCAACGAACGGCTCACAAAATCCGGGAGTATTTCGCGCAGGTCGACGGGCACAAGCCCCGGCCGATACGATGTCTCAGCCAAGGTAGACGATGCGACGCCATTTACAAAATCCACAAGACGCTGCGCCGGCGCCGCTTGTTTCCCTCCTGCCGAAACACAGGCCAAACGCTCGACCTTTTTCTGAAATTCAAGCAAGGTAAACGGCCCCTTTGCTTGGCGAACATCATCTTCCGCCACACTCACCACGATGCCCGAGTTTGCAAAACGCGAATCTCTTCGTGAAGGACTCATGCCATTGATGACAATCTCGCCTGGCGCTGTGGCGGCCGGAACCATAAATCCACCCGGACACATGCAAAACGAAAACACACCACGCCGCTCGCCGCCGATGTCCAGGTTGTGCGCAAGTGCGTATGAAGACGCCGGCAGAAATGGTCCACGGTCACCTTCGCAATGGTACTGTATACTGTCAATGAGCTGCTGAGGATGTTCAACGCGAACACCCAGCGCAAATGGCTTGGGTTGGATCGTCAAACCTTTTTTGTGCAGTAATTGAAAAACGTCACGCGCGGAATGACCGGTAGCCAGAATCACGGCTTCACCCTCCAACGCGTCGTCGCTGTGAGTGGTCACGCCGGTAACCCGGCCGTTATGGCTTATCAGGTCGGTCACTCGTGTGTTAAAGTGTATGATGCCACCGGCAGCCAATATGCTTTGCCTGATGGATGCAATGATTCCGGGCAGACGATTGGTACCAATATGCGGATGGGCGTCGTACAGGATATCCGGCTTCGCTCCGTGTGCGACAAGGATGTCGAGTATCCTCCGTACGTCGCCCCGTTTATCTGACCGCGTATACAACTTGCCGTCGGAATACGTGCCCGCGCCTCCTTCCCCGAAACAATAGTTCGAATCCGGGTCAACTACATGGTGCCTGTTGATGGCTGCCAGGTCGCGTCGGCGTTCCCGAACGTCTTTGCCACGTTCGACAATCACCGGCCGGAATCCCAACTCGAGCAGACGCAGGGCAGCAAACAGTCCCGCTGGACCGCAGCCTACGATGATCACCGCCGGCGATTTGGATCGATCAGGGTATGCTGGTAAACGCGGTTTCGGTACAACGTCCCGGGAATCGTAGATGGCGCAGCGGATACGCACCAGGACATCGCGCTTCCGCGCGTCAATAGATCGTTTCAGTGGGATTACGGTTGCACTCCCGTCGGCGGGCAGCGAGAGCTTCGAAGCCAGTACCGCAGGGAACGTGTCGCCAAAAGCCTCCTCGGGGCTCAGGACGAGTTCAAGGATTTTCATAAGGGAAGGTATTTATCCTCCAATCCGCCGTAAAGTTACCGAAACGAAAAGCTCTTACCGAAATTCAGACCGAAATGAAATGTGCTGGAGAAGGCCGACTTATCGACGTCGTTAAAATAGGAAGTATAGTTAGGGTCGACGTCAAATCCACGGTAGCCGATATTATAGGACACGAACGCATCGATGGTAAGCCCCGAAGCGTTACTCCGCTGCAGGAGTCGGTATCCCAGTACCGGTCCGTATTCGATTCGCTGTTCCACGCCGCTCGCCGTGAAATAGAAGTCGGGGAACTGAGGCAGCATGACATTGGTAAAATGACCCAGGTTGGTGAAGCGCAACTCATGCCCGAAATACCACATCCCGATCTTCATGGGATTGTAAAACTTCTGTTTGATCGCTACACTGTATCCACGGATAAAATTCTTGCCGGGGACGATGTTCTGATCCGACTTGAAAAAAGGATCCCGAATTCCGATGAACTCAAACTCATGGCCAAGTCGTTCCTGAAGGTAGAATTCCAGGCCTACCGGTAGCCGGCCGGTCGCCAAAAACAGGGGATTGGTTCCGACAATCACGCCCTTGAACTCGTTGGCGCGGGGCACAAAATAGGTGAATCGTTTGCCGCGGGTTACAACCTTTGTGATACTGCTTTTCCCGACCAGCTCGGTAATCTCGGTAGAAAGTATCCGGTTCTCGTCGTAAAAAGGCCGGTAATATCCCGAAAGCCTTCCGTCCTTCTCGTATATCTCCCAGGTTCCCACCTTGCGTTCCTGTTCCATTTCGCCCATCGTCTGCAACGCACCGGTGGGATAATAGCCTTTGTATGTTCCCTTTCCGTTTTCGTACTCACACTCGCCCTCGAGCGTTCCGTCGGCAGCGTAAAACTCCCACCTTCCCTCTCGCACGTCGTTTTCAATGCGGCCCTTGATCTTCAGTTTACCATCGGAGTAGTACTCGCGGTACTCTCCTTCACCGTTGACATAGGTAACCTCACTCCGCACCGAGCCATCCGCGGAGAGCGTCTTCCAGTAACCCGTCTTCACACCTTCCTCAAAGTTTCCCGATGCGCTTACCGCACCGGTGTCGTGATAGTACGTCCATGTGCCGGTAGCCTTGTCGCCGCGAAACGATCCGCGGGCCGATACCATACCGTTGGGATAATAGTATACCCACTCCCCGGTCCGACGACCGTTTTCCATCTCCCCCTCGCTTTCGATGTGGCCTGATTCCGAAAAGTAGCGCCAGTGACCCACTTTGGTGGGACCGCGCCTCGGACCCTCGCCCATCACCTTGCCTGAATGATAGTATTCCGTGTAGCGACCGAAGTCATCATCATAGACGATCTCGCCCCGTCGGGTTCCGTCTTCATAATAGGTCTTCCAGAAACCGACACGTTTGTTGGCGTTGTATTCTCCAATCTCCTTGAGCTGGCCGTTTTCATAGTACGTCTTCCACTCTCCTTCGCGAAAGCGACCATTGATCGTCCCCTCCATACTCTTATGGCCGTTCTCGTAGTAGTATTCCCATAACCCGTAATTGGCATTTTGGCGGAGGATACCCCGCATCTTCAGCCCACCCGTCTCATAGAAAAACTCCCACACGCCGGCGGTCTCATTGTCGACGAACTGCCCACGTGATTCCAGCTTGCCGCTCAGGTAATAAGACTCGTACGGACCCATCAGTATGTTCTGGATGGTGTCCGTTACATAATACACCTCCTTGAGGTGCTTGTGCTCCTCATCGTGGTAGGTCTTACGCACAATCCCCTGCGAAAAAGCGACGAATGGTACAGCTGTAAGAAAAGCGACCAAAAAATGTAAAAACTGCTTCACTATCAGTGAGTTACAACCAATTAAGTTAATTAAAAAATTATGGATTAGCTATCATCGGGAATAAGGGCAACCACAGGAGAAGGGTCGACGCGAAGTTCTTTCGCGGTCAATGGAAAAAGTGACGAAAAAATAGTTAGCAGCAGTAAGGGTTTGCCGCGCAGGTAACCCCAGTTGCAAAGAGGCCTAAGAGACGCCGGATGGTGATCACGTCACAGTCTTGGAATAGAAGTGGGTTCAACTGAAATTTTCCGGCCAAACCATACATCGCTTCCTCCTCGCTCTCACACTCACTCTCACACTCACTCTGAATCCCCTGGTCTTACCCAGATTCACTCTTTCTGCATTGCGCGCCATTGTAAGGCGTACCCCGATTGAAGATTTTCTGTGGCGCGCCCTAACACTTCGCTACAATTAACCCGGGGCGGCGGCCTGCGGCCTTGCCCCGGGCTACCAACATGTCGCCCCCACGGGGCTCATACTGACATGACGATCGAATTTTCGACGTTGTCGAATTATGATCTCGCAATACCCATATCTCACCCCTCCGAAGCTGGTTGTGATCTGCCTATCGGCATGGCATGACTCCCAATACCCTCTACGGAAGCTATTACGTCCGCATTTGTATCGGGAAATTTTACGACGGAGCCAGAACCACCCGCGACATCCTGACGAGTAATGGCACGAATGGGTTTTGCTTGAATGACTCAGCCTACAAGGTGGGTATCTAACTAAATTATTTGAACGCGGGTATGCCGGTAATGCTCTGGCCCAAAATAAGAAGGTGGATATCATCCGTCCCTTCATAGGTGATAACCGACTCCAGGTTCATCATGTGCCGCATGAGCGAGTACTCTCCTGTAATGCCCATCGCCCCGTGAACCTGTCGCGCCTCGCGGGCAATGTCAAGGGCAATCCGAACGTTGTTACGCTTGGCCATGGATATTTGGGCTGAGGTGGCCTTTCCTTCATTCATCAGCGTGCCGAGGCGCCAGGCGAGCAGTTGCCCCTTGGTAATCTCCGTGAGCATTTCAGCAAGCTTCTTCTGAACAAGCTGAAAGGATGCAATCGGTTTGCCAAACTGTTCGCGCTGAAGGGCGTAACGTTTAGCCGATTCGTAACAGTCCATTGCTGCACCAACTGCCCCCCAACTGATTCCAAACCGCGCTGAGTCAAGACACATCAACGGTGCACCTAACCCCGTCTTGCCGGGAAGCCGATTCTCTTTGGGAACCTTGACATTGTCAAAAACGAGTTCACCCGTGCTGCTTGCGCGGAGCGACCATTTGCCGTGGGTCTCGGGCGTGCTGAATCCTTCCATGCCACGTTCCAGGATCAATCCGTGGATTAAGCCCGCTTCATCCTTTGCCCACACGATAGCAATGTCAGCGTGAGGTGCGTTGGAAATCCACATCTTAGCGCCGTTCAACAGGTAATGATCGCCCATATCCTTAAAGCGCGTTGTCATCCCTGCGGGGTTCGAGCCGTGATCCGGCTCGGTGAGTCCAAAGCATCCCAACAGCTCTCCGGATGCAAGTCTCGGCAGGTACTTCTTCTTTTGCTCCTCCGATCCAAATTTGTAAATAGGATACATGACGAGCGAACCCTGAACAGATGCCATCGAGCGCAGCCCTGAGTCGCCACGCTCGATTTCCTGCATGATGAGTCCGTATGAAATGTAATCCATTCCACCCCCGCCATATTCGGCAGGAATCGTTGGCCCCAATGCTCCGACCTCTCCGAATTTCCTCGTCATCTCCGCGGGAAAATGTGCGCGCTGCGCCCAGTCCTCAATAAAAGGCGTGATCTCGCGCTTGACGAATTGTCGCATGGCGTTGCGCACAAGCCTTTGCTCCTCCGTCAACAGCAAATCGACTTCGTAAAAGTCGGGGTGCTCAAAGAGGTCCTGTTTTTGAGATTTAACCGAGGCGGTGGATGGGTTGTCGGCCATGGGACTAGATTATGATAGTAAACTAATCAAACTTACAAGGCCCGGGTTACCCAACGTCTGACTCAATAACACGGACCAATTACCGATTGCATCATCTGGGATCATTCCTCCACGTAGGCGTTGAACACGATCCGCTGGGCTGGATTCTGCGGGTCGTTAGAATAGATCATGATCGACTTTTGCTGAGTGCCTAAACGGTCCTGGGGATTAAAAAGGATCTCAAGGGTTGACTCCTCACCCGGGCGTATCTCTTTTTCGGCCAGCGTTGTGGTGATGCAGCTGCAGTTGGGTTGTATTGCGTTGATCGTCAGCCTTGACTTTCCGGCGTTTCTCAGCGTGATGACGTGGCGAGAATCCTTTTGCTGCTGAATCTTTCCCAGATCAAATGGAACTCCTAATATCCGAAGGACAGGCGCCTTCTGTAGTTCCTCCCGCGTCATTACAGGGAAGTGGTCCTCGAGGGTGGCATAGACGGTGATTGATTTCACAGGCATATCCTCGTCATCGGTATGGATGTCGATGCGATCAGACTGAAATCCGTAAGCATCGCGTTCAGCACCGTTGTAAAGGATGCGGATCTTACCCTGGGCCCGGGGCGGAAGCGTAGATGGAATCACTTCGGCTTTGATGTAGAACGGTCCTTCCATCTTGAGAAACGTCACCGGCCGTTCGCCACCGTTGTACAGCGGGAACTCGCGAACGGTGAATTCATCGGCTCGAAACACTTTGCCCATATTCAGCGACCTTGTCTTCAGGTGCCAGCTTCCCATGGGCGACCTGAACTCGGATACCGCGGCCAACTCGCTGCCCATGCTGACTTGTCCTTTGATCTGCAGGATCACCGGATTGGAGTCGGCGTCGGTCGTCACCGTGAGCGACTTGTTGAAGTATCCGGGCCTGCCTTTGGGATCATAGCTGGCCTGAATATAGCCGCCCTTGCCCGGGGGCACCGGCTCGCGCGTCCAGTCGGGTGTCGTGCAGCCACACGAAGCCTGCACTGAAAGGATCCGGATGGGTCGATCGCCAACGTTCGCGAACTGGAAGGAGTAACTCACCGGCCCTCCCTCCTGATCGACATAGCCAAAGTCGTGTATGAGTTCCTGGAACTGAAGGGGCCGAACCTGCTGCCCCAAAGCTTCGGACGCAAAAAATAGCAGCAGTGCCAGTGCGTTCCTATAGGTGGCAAAAAATGACTTCATCATTGCAAAGTTAATCAAGGAATTATTGTGGCACGTAGAAATTTCGAACGAGGGTTCCAAATTCCGACAAACGCCCTTTCACGCCCCTAAAGGGTACCGACGCCATCTCATCATTTTTCGACTCAGTGCTCTTTCCAAACTCGATCTTAAAAAACAGGGTCGAGCGAACATGCGCGTAGGTTCTCCTTTAGGGCTATATTTGCGGTCATGGCAAGAATACTGACAGGAATACAGAGCAGCGGACGGCCGCACCTGGGCAATTTGCTGGGGGCGATCATCCCCGCCATAAAGCTAAGCAAGCAGGCAGGGAACGAGTCGCTTTTCTTCATCGCCGACCTCCACTCGCTGACGTCGATCAAAGATCCGGAGGCCCGCGTCGATAATGTACGGGCGGTTGCGGCAGCATGGCTGGCGTTTGGATTCGATATCGAAAGCAACTATTTCTATCGACAGTCCAGAATCCCTGAAGTATGTGAGCTGACATGGTACCTGAATTGCGTGACGCCGTTTCCGATGCTTGCAAATGCCCACTCATTCAAGGAAAAGGCCGACCGGCTGTCAGATGTCAACGCAGGCTTGTTCACCTATCCGGTGCTGATGGCCGCCGACATCCTCATGTACGATGCGAACTATGTACCCGTGGGTAAAGACCAGAGGCAACACCTGGAGATCACACGCGACATCGCCACGTCCTTCAATAACCTTTATGGAGATACGTTCGTCGTTCCCGAGGCGAAGATCGAAGAGCAGGTCATGACCATACCCGGTACGGATGGCCAAAAGATGAGCAAGTCGTACGGCAACATCATCGACATCTTCCTCCCCGAGAAGCAACTGCGCAAGCAGATCATGTCTATCGTTACAGACAGCACGCCGGTGGAAGCGCCGAAGGACCCCGACAACGACACGGTCTTCACATTGTATTCCCTTGTTGCTGACCCTCCAGATATCAGGCGAATGCGAAACAAATACCTTGACGGCAACTATGGATATGGCCAGGCGAAACAGGAACTCTTCGACCTGATCATGAGCCGGTATGCGAACGAGCGCGAGACCTTCAATCTCTACTACGGGGATTCTTCCCTGCTTGAAGAAAAGTTGCAGAAGGGAGAAGAAAAAGCGCGCGTCATTGCACGCGGCGTGCTCGACCGCGTGAGAGAGAAACTCGGATTCGCGCGGAAATAGAGATTACACGGACCAGACTACTTCCTGCTTGCCCTTCCCCTTCTGGAGCAAAATGCGAAGGGGGTTAGCCGTCAGGATGAGGCGTGCCTCCGTATTCGGACTGCGATCAAGCTCGACCAGTACCCCATCGCCCATATACGCGATAGGCAGCAGGACGTCATTTTCAGGGCAATGCGTATTGTGCACTTCCTGAAGAATCTTCTCCAGGAAAGCGCCGTACTTTTCCTGGAACTCGTCCTCCATATCGTGCAGTTCTTCCTCCAGTTCGTCATACCGGGGATTGCTGTAGTCGATCGCATTCAGTTCCTGCCTTTTTGCGATAAGCTTGCCGAGTGCCTGGTCAACCTCCTTGGCGTCCATAGGGATAGTCGTAATTTTTTGCATAAATATTGGACAAATCGCGCGATTAGGAAAGCGTCATCCCGGCCTGACGCAAAAAATGCGCTGGTTCCGTGGGCTATGGCCAACTTCTTCGGCAAAAGGTTCGTGTTCTGTGACGGGGTTTCTAACTTTACTGTAACCTAAACGTTTGCGCCATGAATAATGATTTTCTTCCCATCCAGGGCACCGACCACATCGAATTTTATGTCGGCAACGCCAAACAGGCTTCGGTGTATTACCAGCATGCTTTCGGGTTTCAATGGATCGCCTATGCGGGGCCAGAGACCGGCGTGCGCGACAAAGCTTCATATGTATTGAAACAGGGTAAGGTCGTTTTCGTCCTTACCAGCGCCTTACGGCCTGATTCCCCGATAACCCGGCACGTTCACACGCACGGCGATGGTGTAAAGGTTCTTGCGCTTACCGTTGAAGACGCGACCGCGGCATTCCGTGAAACGACCAGCCGCGGCGCCGCGGTTGCTGCCGAACCTGCGCGTCTGCACGACGAGCATGGAGAGGTGGTGACATCGTCGATACGTACGTACGGCGATACCATTCACACCTTTGTAGAAAGAAGTAAGTATTCAGGTCCGTTTCTTCCCGGATACCAGCCGGTAACTCCCGAAGTCTCCGTTGCTCCCGTGGGATTCAAATACGTCGATCACTGTGTAGGCAATGTAAACCTCGGTGAGATGAACAAGTGGGTGAAGTTTTATGAAAAGGTTATGGGTTTCCGTCTGCTGGTGACATTTGACGACAAAGACATTTCTACTGAATACAGCGCGCTGATGTCTAAGGTCGTTTCCAACGGCAACGGATATATCAAGTTTCCCATCAACGAACCCGCTGAAGGCCGAAAGAAGTCACAGATCGAAGAGTACCTCGAATTTTATGGCGGCCCCGGCGTTCAACACATTGCAATCGCCACGGACGACATTGTCCATACCGTAGGCGAGCTGCGCAAAAGAGGCGTCGGATTCCTCCATGTGCCTGAGAGTTATTACAAAGACGTGCCAGACCGCGTAGGCGATATCGACGAGCCCATCGAACCACTCCGGAAACTGAACATATTGATTGATCGTGATGATGAGGGCTACCTGCTTCAAATCTTTTCCCGCCCGGTCAGCGACCGGCCTACCCTATTTTATGAGATCATCCAGCGAAAGGGTGCAACCTCGTTTGGAAAAGGCAATTTCAAAGCCCTATTCGAAGCCATCGAGCGCGAACAGGCGCTGCGCGGCAACCTGTGACAGCCCTGTAAGGCAAAAAATATTCCGCCATTGGCCCCGAATAGGCCGGCTTTCCTAATTTTGGGCCTCACTCGATAACCATGGCAACTACTGTACAGGAAGAGGTGATGCAAAAAGCCCAAAAGTGGCTTGAGAGTCCCTTCATTGACGACAACACCAAGCGCGAAATCCGCGAGTTGATGAACCGTCCCGACAACAAGGTGCTCGTCGACAGCTTTTACAAAGACCTGGAGTTTGGCACCGGAGGTCTTCGCGGCATCATGGGACCCGGCTCGAACTGCGTGAATAAATACACCATCGGAATGGCCACGCAGGGTTTTGCCAACTACCTCGTGAAAAGTTTCCCGGGGCAGGAAGTTACGGTGGCGATTGCGTACGACAGCCGCAACAACAGCAGCGGGTTGGCACAGATCGCTGCGAACGTCCTTTCAGCGAACGGAATTCACGTAAAGCTGTTCCCGGAGCTCAGGCCGACACCCATGCTGTCCTTCGCGATAAGGTATCTGCGCTGCCAGGGCGGGATCGTCATTACCGCTTCCCATAATCCGAAAGAATACAACGGCTACAAGGTGTATTGGTCCGACGGCGCACAGGTCGTGCCGCCTCACGATGGCAACATCATTCACGAAGTGAAAGCTATCACCGACTTTTCGCAGGTGATGTTTGAGCCTGTGCCTGAAAACATCTCGCCTATCGGACGCGAGGTCGAGGATGCGTACTATGCCGAGGTACTGAAGCTGATCCCCAATCGCGAGGCGATCAAGAGGCAACACGACATCCCCCTGGTATATTCCAGCCTTCACGGTGCAGGGATTACCATGGTGCCGGAGTGCCTCCGACGCGTAGGTTTCACGAATGTGCATGTCGTCGAAGAGCAAAAGCAACCCGATGGCAACTTCCC
>DASVCT010000129.1:0-25085 GCA_036381475.1 Cyclobacteriaceae bacterium | reverse complement strand
AGGCCGCTGATATCAGCGCCTTTGGGATTGAAGGTGATCTTTCGTTGAAGCAGTTCGCGGTCGTATACGTCGCCCTTCTTGATACCCAGGATCGCGTTCAGCGTACGGTCGGTGTGAATGTAATTGCCGGTCCAGTAAATGTTGCGGAAATAGTACTTGGGACCTTCGTAGACCTTCAACTCAAGGTTAATGGTCCGGTCGTCATGATTGTAAACCGTATCAGCCACGATCTCCGCATCGCGGTAACCCTTTGAATTGTAAAAGGAGATGACTTTCTTTTTGTCTTCTTCGTAATCGGCCTGGATGAACTTCGACGAGTTGAATATGTTGAGCCGAATATTCTTATTGAGAAACTCCTTCGCCTCCATCCAGCTCGTCTTCTTTTTTTCCGCCAGGTAATCGGAAGGCTTTCGTGCCAGTATCTCGGATATGAGTGTTCGGTGGAGGAAAAATCCGGCGCGCTCGTGCGTCGACTTCATCTTCTTCTTGATCTTGCTATCGGGAATGTCTTCGTTACCGTAGATGTCGATGCTATTGATCTTTACCTTCGATTTAGGATTGACCACAATTCGTAGTCGCATTCCTTCCCGGGTGAGCGTGTCCGACTCCTGGATGATTTTCACCTCAGTGTTCAGGTAGCCCTTCTTGATGAAATGCTTGCGGACAGCGAGTTCAGTGTTCCGCAGCATGGCATCATTCACAATTCTTCCCTTGATCAGGTCAATATCTTCCTTCAGTGCGCTTTCCTTGCCTTTGGAAATCCCGACGAAGTAGTAGCTCGTGAGACGCGGCCGTTCTGACAGGACGATTTTGAGGAATACGTTTTCGCCTTCGATATGGTCGACCGAAATCGTGACATCACCAACCAGGCCGTGTTTCCACAGTTTCCTGATAGCTCCGGAGATGGCATCGCCCGGGATTTTGATTTTGTCGCCGACTCTCAACCCGGTAAGGGAGATGATGGCATTCTCGTCGAGGATATTCAATCCTTCCACGGAGATTCCACCGATGACGTATTCGGAAGGGTTAGCGTAGTTCAGCCGGTTATCGTTCTGCGGTGTAGGCACACGATCCCGCCTGCGGAACTGGGCCTGCGAATCCATCACCGCCAGCGCGAGGAGGACAAACAGTAAAAATCGCTTCATCTAGCTTACCGGATTCAATTGTTCACTTGTCTTACCGAACCTCCTCTCGCGCTGCTGATACGACCATACCGCCTCGTACAGGTGTTCCTTCCTGAAATCGGGCCATAACGTGGGAGTGATGTACAGTTCCGTATAGGCGATCTGCCACAGCAGGAAGTTGCTGACCCGCATTTCACCACTTGTCCGGATGAGGAGCTCCGGATCTGGGATGCCGGGCGCCTGCAAATAGTTTTCGAACACACGGTCCGAAATGTCTTTTTCATCAATCTTGCCGCTCTGAACATCCTTTACCAGCGACTTCACCGCCTGAATGATCTCCCAACGGCCACTATAGCTAAGCGCGATATTGAGGGTGAGGCCCGTGTTGTGGCGGGTTTGATTTATGGCCCATTGAAGATTCGCCTGGCATTCCGGGGGCAAGTCTGACAGCTCCCCGACGGTGATGAGCCGCACCTGGTTTTCCATGAGGCGGTCAATTTCCTGCTTGAGGGTGCTGACCAGCAGCTCCATCAGGCCTTCCACCTCTTCCTTGGGACGGCCCCAGTTCTCCGTGGAAAACGCGTAAAGTGTAAGATATTTTACCCCGAGTTCGCCGCAGGCCTCTGTCACCTCCCTGACGGCCTGCACGGCATTCTTGTGACCAAAGATCCGCATGGCGCCCTTCCGCTTCGCCCATCTGCCGTTCCCGTCCATAATTACGGCGATGTGACGAGGCAGCCTTTTTCGGTCGATCAGTTCCTTATAGGACGCCATAGAGGGTGCAAAATTAGCGTATTTCCGGGAAACCATGCAGGCATTCTCCTGATAAGTCGGGCGCCGGGCGCGATACGAAAGCCCCGTCAATACGGACTAGAGGGGCAGGGGATGTCATAGAACGTCCTCGTGAGGGTAATCCCCAGGAAAAAATAATTGTCTTTGTCGAACGGATTGGCGTACTGATAATTCTTAATCCCCGTATCCTCATCCGATACATTATCCAGATAGTCGAAAAATGTCTTTCGAAGGCCGAATTCCAGTGCCAGGTACCATTTCGGATTCAGAATGTATTTCACGCCGACCCCCATAGGTACCGCGGCCTGAACATTGCTGTATTCCGCGGGCTTGTCGTCATTGCCTGAAATCCCGAACAAGCCTAACCCTGCGAACATGTACGGAGAAAACCGGTAGAGAAATTTCTCGTCACGCCAGTTGAGAAAGTGATACTCCATCACGGTGGACACTTCGAAGAGAAACAGGTCGAACGATGCGTCGCGTTCTTTCGCAAAGGCATCGATCGGCTTGCGGTCGCTCGCTCCCAGGAATCCAGCGGTGAAGCCCGCGCGAAAACTCACCACTTTGGAAAGATTTGAACGGTAGAAGACCGTAGCTGCAGGACGGGAAAAGGAAAAGTCGTACGTACGCACCAGGTCGCCGGTGTAGTTGAATGTTCCCAGACCAAAGCCCACCTCCGAGCGCTGAGCCCACGACACGTCTGCCAGGCATACCGAAAGCCCCAGGGTGAGGAAAAGGATGATCCGCATTACCGGAATTTAGCGCGATTAAATGTCTTGCCGATGACGTAGCTGAGCCTTACGGTAGTCACGGTAAAGATGTCGTTGTCGTTGCTGTTGCCCCTCATGTTTTCGGGTGATTCCTGACCGTACCCGCGTATCACGGTGTACGACCTGCCGTCTCGTCCCACATATGAAATTGTGTTGGATGATCCCAGCTCATACCCGCGATAAGATAGCGATCGGGCCAATTCATTTTCGCCGAAAACACCCAGGTCAACATAATTGGCGCTCACGTCATCCAGATAGTCGGTAAACGTGTACCGTATGCCAAACTCAGCCGAAAGGTCCATGATTTCGTTTAGTCGAAAACGAACACCGACACCAAAAGGTATCGACAGTTGAAAATTATTGTAGGGTTTGATGCCGTAATTCACATCGCCTTCCTGGAGCGTTGCGTGCTGTCCTTCCGTGCCCAAATCCACAAGGTCCACCCATTCCCCCGCATTTTCGAAAGGCACGCCGCTCAGGCTGGTTGCAGGCACTTTAGCCTGTGGATTATGGTGGAATACCGACGCCCCGATGTAGCCATAAGGTGTCCAGCGCACGCGGCTGATGTACGTGTTTTCATTCTCATACAAATCGAAAACCGCGACGACGGACAGTTCCTTAATGCGGTTTCGGAATGACAGGTTGCGCTGGTAGCGGAAGACGCCGTTCTCTGTGTCATTTCGGTTCGCTGACTCCGCGTCCGATCCCTGGAGCGAGCCGTACATAAACGAACTTCGCAGCGAGAACCTGGGCCCTAAGCGCTGGGTGAAGGAAATGCCGACCGCGGGTTTCGTAAAGCCAAAGTCCGTACTGAGCTTGCTCGACTTCGGGGAAAGATCGCCGTAATAATTCAGCGCGTTGATCGTCACATCGATCTGATTGTACCGATTCTCCTCGGGAAATCCACGTTTCTTGCCCCGGAAGGTCATCATCCGGATGTTGTTGCGCTTGATGTCGCGGCGATTCATCTGGGCGGTGGCTTCAAAAAAAAGGCTGGAGAGGAAAAGCACGGCAGCCACCTGAATGAATGTTCTCATAGCGGAAAAAAATGGATACGCAATGAACCCGAAACTACAAAAATAGCAAAATTTTCAATTCCTCGCATCCAATCCCCAGTTCAACTTTTGCCTTAGGGTCTTGAAGTAATGTTGGCCGCGCAATTGCACCAAATTGACCCGGATATTGGCCTTTTTGACCATCAGTTTCACTGTTTCGTCGACTGTCTCCATTCGGGAATCCAGGGTAACAATGAATTTCTTACTTCGCCCCTCCACCCGGAATGTTATTTCCGATGCGTCGGGCACCACGATAGGCCGAACGGTAAGGTTATGGGGGCTAACTGGCGTGATGACAAAGCATTCAGACCCGGGGAAGACCAGTGGTCCCCCACAACTCAGCGAATAGCCGGTTGAACCGGTCGGTGTCGCCACGATGATGCCGTCAGCCCAGTAGGAATTCAGGAACTCGCCGTCGATAAAGGTGTGCACCGTGATCATCGAGGAGCTATCCTTCCGGACGAGCGTAAAGTCATTGAGTGCATACCGGAATCCACCGAACAGATCACGGTCGGAATGCAGGCTGAGGAGCACGCGTTCATCGATGTCGTATTCCTTCCGGAAGATCATGTCCATTGCCTCATCGATTTCTTCGCGACCGATGGTGGCAAGAAACCCGAGGCGGCCCGTGTTGATCCCGAATATTGGTATTCCTGTTTTGCCGACGTGGGTCACTGACTCCAGCAATGTTCCATCGCCGCCCAGGCTGAAGAACATATCGGTTTTGCGGAGCACTTCGCCCGGTTCGAAGGTCTGAAATTTGAATTTTCTGAACTGAGCAAGCCGCAGGCTTTTCTGAAACCGGGACGAGACCATCACCTCCACCTTCTCCCTGGCGAGCCGTTCCAATATCCGTTCAATAAAGGGTGCTGATTGGCGTGTGAAGTCCTTACCATGTACACCAATCTTCATGGGCTGGAAGTTTGATCGGAAGCGAAGGTAAATCGCACCAAGATACTAAATATCGAGGTAGCGCAGCAGCATGTCTATGCGCTCTTTTTCGCTGGCGATGGGCTTGGTTTCCTGGTAACGACCAATGACCTTATATCCAAACCGCTCGAGAGTAGCAACGATTCGCGACAAATCGAGCTCATTAATCTTCAGTGTTAACCGGATCTTGCCCGGATCGAGCGGATCTTCTTTTACGATGCTGCTGAGGACCTTCGCGTGATTCTCTTCGATGAGGCGGCTGATCTCTGCAAGCGAGTAGTCGACAAGAGGAAGGGAGATCACGAGGATTCCCCCGGGGAGTTGAACCGCGGCCGTTTGGGCAAATGAAGTCAATGTATCCTGGACGGTGATTACGCCGCAGTACGTTTGATCCTCGTTGAGTACGGCAACGAGTTGAAGCTTGTTCTCCGCCGCCACTTTCAGAATATCATAAAAGTGGGCGTCGAGGCCGACATGGCAACGCTGGCCGATCAGGTTGAATGATTTAACCTGGTTCTCCACGTCGTTGGCCTCAAGGATGATCTCTTCAGAGATGAATCCCAGAAGCTTGTTGTCTTCCACCACCGGCAAATGATTCACACGGAATTCCTCCATCCAAACGATGGCTTTGTGCGCATCATCCGTTCCCTTGAGAGGAGGAATCATGTGGTTTATGAGGTCTTCAGCGATCATGGTGGTGGGATGAGCTAGTGGTTAAATCTAACAAAAATCCTTCCACAATTTCGTTGAACCGCTCGGGGTGCTCCATCATAGGGGCATGGCAACACTGGTCAATGAAACGCAGCTCCGAATTGGGAATTAGGCGCCCAAATTCGTGGGCCACCATGGGTGGGGTAATGGTGTCGTTCAATCCCCAGACGAGGAGAGTCGGCACGGTAATGGCCTTAATTTCATTCGCCAGGTTATTGCGCTGCGCAGATTTGGCAATCGCCACAATGCGCATGCACTTGGGAATGTTCCGGGTGGTTTCGAAGACCTCGTCGACGAGTTCCTTAGTCGCCACCTCCGGATTATAAAACGTATAGGCGACGCGCTCCTTCACATATTCGTAATTACCCCGCTTCGGATACGATCCGCCCATAGAGTCCTCAAACAAGCCCGAGCTGCCCGTCAATATCAGCCGTTGTACTTTATCGCCGTTCCGCAGGGTATACATAAGCGCGATATGACCCCCGAGGCTGTTGCCCATAAGAATGATATCACGCAGGTCCATGAAGGATACAAAGTCTTCGAGGAACGTCGTGAGTCCGTCCAGTCCTGCTTCCTTGATTGGCATTTCGTAAATGGGAAGCATGGGAATGACAACGCGGAACCTGGGAGAAAACCGTTCGACCACACCTTGCCAGTTGCTCAGCGCACCAAACAACCCGTGCAACAACACCAGCACAGGACCGCTGCCTTCGTCGACAAACTTAAAACGATCCGCTTCCTTGACTACCAGGCCCATCTTTCTCCCGAGTTATTACCGATAAAAGAACAAAAAATACCAAATACTATCCAAAAAAGCGCGGGAATGCCTAAAAGACGCTCCGAAAAGCGGGAATAAGCTTGCCGATCCAGCCCGCCACCAGCGGCGCAAAGCCCTCGAGAAAGGCATAAAGGCGCGACGAAGCAAACCAATTGGCGATGTCGACCTTAAGGGCATCCAGGATCCAGAAGACGACGCTGAGCATGAAGGCCGTTTTGACCATTCCGATAATCGCCCCGACAGCCTGGTCGACTCCCCCCAGAAAGGTATGACGCACAGTATCCCGAAACAACCGGCCGATCCAGGACACGAGAACTACGATAAGCACGAATACGATAGCAAAGGCAATAAAAGGAAGAACACCCTGGTCGATCTTGAAATTAGAATCCAGCAGCAGCATGGCTTTTCCCAACAACATGAAGCCTCCCAGGATACCCAGGATGATCGCAACCAGGGAAATGGCGGTCATTAGGAATCCTTCCCTGTAACCGCTGATGGCGCCCGACAGGATGATGATTCCCAGTATGATGTCCGGCCAGCTCAAGTGGAAAGCAGTTCCTTCACTACAGCAGAGATAGCTTTGCCATCGGCCTTTCCGGCCAATTGTTTCGTAGCTGCGCCCATAACCTTTCCCATGTCCTGTGGTCCGGACGCGCCCACCTCGGCAATGATGCGCTCAAGTTCCTTCCGCAGGTCCGACTCGGAAAGCTGTTGGGGCAGGTAGCGGTTTATGATCTCAAGCTGAAGCAGTTCCCGATCCGCAAGGTCCTGCCGCGATTGGGCCAGAAAGATGTCGGCCGATTCCTTGCGCTGTTTCGCAGCTTTCATCAACAGGCGTGCTTCGGCATCGGCGGTGAGTTCACCCGTACGCCCCTTCTCGGTTTCGGCCAGCAGGATCATGGATTTGATGCTTCGCAGAGCGTCCAGTTCATCCTTGTTCTTCGAGAGCATGGCCTTCTTGATATCGGCATCAATCCGTTCCTTTAGGCTCATATCAATTTTTCTGTTGTAACTTTGACCAGGATAGAACCCCTTGCCTTGACACGACTTAGCGTCAATATTAACAAATTTGCCACACTCCGGAACTCGCGTGGCGGGAATAATCCCGACGTGCTAAAGGTGGCATCCGACTGTGAAAAATTCGGCGCCGAGGGCATCACGATACACCCCCGACCGGACGAACGCCACATCCGATACGCCGATGCCATCGCCCTTAAGGACATAGTTACCACCGAGTTCAACATCGAGGGGTACCCGGACGACCGCTACCTGCGTATTATACGTGAAGTTCGCCCTGCACAGGCAACACTGGTCCCGGATCCTCCGGATGCCATCACATCCAACAGTGGCTGGGACACGTTGCAGCATGCTTCGCTCCTGAAGGACTTGATCGCAGAGATCCACGCGCTGGGTGTTCGTGTCTCCGTCTTCGTCGATCCTGTCCCCCGGATGGTCGAGGGCGCTGCCCGCGCAGGAGCAGACCGCATAGAACTCTACACAGAACCCTACGCACGGGAGTTCACGGTCAACAAGGAGGTGGCCGTCAAGCCTTATGTCGAGAGCGCGCGCGTTGCTCAGGAAGTTGGTCTTGGTATAAATGCAGGACACGACCTCAACCTTGAAAACCTCGGATTTCTGGCCAGCAGCCTTCCCCGGCTGGATGAAGTGTCTATTGGTCATGCACTCGTATGCGACGCTCTTTACCTTGGCCTGGAAAACACCATTCAACTCTATCTGAGGGCGCTCAGGACTGCCTAATCCTGGTTTCTTCCCGCGCTAATTCCAGCACTAAACCCTTAGCTATTGTCTTGGCCATCCCTTATTTTTGCGGCCGGTCAAATCACCTCCAGAACACCCTGCATCCGTTAATTATACTTTCTCAATGAAACGCGACAAAGTTGTTTTTGATCTTATTGAACAGGAAAAGAAACGCCAACAAGACGGCATTGAACTGATTGCCTCAGAGAACTTCACTTCGCCGCAGGTGATGAAGGCCATGGGCTCCGTTCTTACGAACAAATACGCAGAAGGTCTTCCCGGAAAGCGATATTACGCAGGGTGCCAGGTGGTGGATGAAATTGAACAGCTTGCGATCGACAGGGCGTGTGAATTGTTCGGTGCAACATGGGCCAATGTACAGCCGCACTCTGGCGCACAGGCAAACGCGGCCGTGATGCTGGCATGCCTGAAGCCCGGCGACAAGATCTTGGGATTTGATCTTTCGCATGGCGGCCACCTTACGCATGGCTCGCCGGTAAACTTTTCCGGGAAGTTATACCAGCCTGCTTTTTATGGTGTGGAGCGGGAAACCGGGATGATCGACTTTGACCGCGTGATTGAAATTGCAGAACGCGAAAAGCCCAAGCTTATCATTTGCGGCGCATCTGCTTACAGCCGGGATTGGGATTACAAAAAACTCCGCGAAGCTGCAGATCGCTCAGGTGCACTTTTGATGGCAGACATTGCTCACCCCGCTGGTCTGATTGCGCGCGGTTTACTTGCCGATCCCATGGAGTATTGCCATATCGTGACGACCACAACGCACAAGACGCTGCGCGGTCCCCGCGGCGGGATGATCCTGGTAGGAAAAAATTTCGATAACCCCTGGGGGCTGAAGACGCCCAAAGGTGAACTCAGAAAAATAACATCGGTACTCGACTCCGGTGTATTTCCGGGAACACAGGGTGGACCTCTCGAACATGTGATCGCCGGCAAGGCAGTCGCCTTCCATGAAGCGCTGTCGGACGACTACCTGGAGTACGTTGTTCAGGTGGTGCGGAATGCAAAGGCCATGGCCACCGCACTTGTGGAACGCGGCTACAAGGTCATTTCCGGCGGCACCGATAACCATCTCATGCTTATCGATCTCCGGCCGAAGAACCTAACGGGCAAACAGGCGGAAGAAGCGCTGGTCCGCGCTGATATCACCGTCAATAAGAACATGGTACCCTTCGACACCCAGTCGCCCATGGTAACCTCGGGTATCCGCATCGGAACGCCTGCGGTAACTACCCGCGGCATGAAAGAGAAGGATGTCCTGAAGATCGTCGAGCTGATCGATGAAGCCCTACAAAAGCCCTCGGACGAAAAGCACCTGAAGAGCGTTAAGCAGAAAGTGCGCAGGCTGGCGCGCCGTTTTCCCTTATATGCGTGATTGTCATAATTATCAGGGGCAATGAAAGAGGATGAAGATGAAAAAGAAATGTCTTTCCTCGATCACCTCGAGGAACTGCGGTGGCATGTAATCCGGTCGCTGATCGCGATTTTCGTTTTCATGATCCTCGCGTTCATCTACAGCCGTGAGATTTTCGACAACATTGTATTCGCCCCGGCCAAACCTGACTTCCTGACGTTCCGCGCATTATGCAAACTGGGAACGCTTATCGGCTATGAAGAAGCCTTGTGCGTCAAGGAGGTTCCCATGACAATCCAGAGCCGGTTGATGACCGGACAATTCACCATGGCGCTGACCTCGTCATTCATTATCGGTCTCATCGTAGCCTTCCCCTATGTCGCCTGGGAGATCTGGCGGTTTGTCAAGCCAGGGCTTCACCGCAATGAAAGGAAGTACTCGCGCGGCGCCGTGGCGTCCATATCATCGTTGTTCTTGCTTGGTGTGGCGTTCGGGTACTACATCATGTGTCCGGTGTCCGTATACTTTCTTGCGTCATACCAGATCAGTGACATGATCCAGAACCAGTTCGATATTATTTCGTATGTCGGAACGGTTTCGACCCTGGTCCTTGGCAGCGGACTCCTGTTTCAGCTGCCGGTTGTCGTTTTCTTCCTGACGCGGGTAGGAATCGTGACAGCGAGGATGTTGAAATCGTTCCGCAGGCATGCTCTCGTCGTAATCCTTGTGATTGCCGCAGTGATAACTCCACCGGATCCGATCAGCCAGACCATCGTGGCGATCCCGCTATACCTCCTTTATGAATTCAGCATTTTCGTCGCTGCATTCGTGGAGCGAACCAAGGCCAAAGAAGAGGCGGAAGAAGAGGCTCGCGACGCTGCACGCCAGGAAACCGAATGAAACCAAAAATCATAATCGGAAGCGACCACGCCGGCTTCCAGATGAAACAGGCGCTAAGGGACTGGCTGATCGCCAGGGAATATGTTGTAGAAGACTTTGGAGTTCAGTCCGATTCACCTGCTGATTACCCTGACATCGCTCACCCTGTCGCGGACCGTATTTCAGAAGACAACGCCTACATCGGCATCCTGCTTTGTGGCAGCGGGAACGGCGTTGCGATCACGGCAAACAAACACCCGGACATCCGGGCGGCCATTTGCTGGACGGATGAACTGGCCTCGCTCGCGCGGCTTCACAACGATGCAAACATTCTTTGTATCCCCGCCCGCTTCGTGACACTGGAAGACGCCATGAGCATGGCGGAACGCTTTCTCAACACTGCATTCGAGGGTGGCAGGCACCAAAGACGCGTCAACAAAATGCGATGCATTTAGATTGGGCGCCGTGGCCTAACGCACGGCAACGAATTTGCCGGATTCTTCTTCACGATACATATCACGAAGGCGGGGGATGCGATCAAAGACGGCATCCATCCGACGGTCAGGATCAATGATGACATCGGGGCGATCTCTGAATCCTTCGTTGATCGTGATCACGTTCTCATAGTAATCCAGGTCCGCAAAAATGGGTTCCGCCAGGCTCCAGTCAAGGAAAGGCGTGGCCAAGGAATTTCCTGCGTACCAGGAAACATCGCGAGTGAGCACCAGTACCTTCTTGCCTTCGAGCCCTTCGTCACGCCGTGATACCTGTAGCCTGTCGTAATCGATCCCTTCAATTTTACCATAGCGGCTCAATGTGCTTACGAGAAATATGCCGATCAAAAAGGTCCACAAACTCCACTCGGCCAGGCGCCGCCGTCTGATGAGGAGAAAAAGATGACTCACAAAATAACTGAGGGGCGGAAAGAGGGCGATCATGCTTTGCGGCCGGCGGTCGCTGGTATGCATGACGTAGATCACAGAAAAGGCCGTCCACAACAACATGCTTTGGAAAACCTGGGACTGATACTTCGAAAAGCGCGCCTCGCTGTTCATCACGACGATCGCCGCAGCCAGGAACAGGGCGGGGATGAGACTCAAATAGATCAATCCATTCACGGCCATCAGCGATGTTGCGCCCAACTTCAGATTCGGTACGTAGAAGTATTGCATCAGCGGGCGCAGGTCGCCGGCGACGTAGTAAAGTGTGATCAGCAGGAGGTGCGGCAGGGCGAACCCTATAGTCAGCAGGAGAAATACTCTCAGGTCCCGGCGTGAATACAAAATTATGATAATGCCCGCCACGGGATAATAGAGCCAGTACTCAAAACTGCAAAGCGACGCCAGACTTACGAAGAATCCAAGCGCCAGCACACGGTCGTCACGCTTGGTGCGGAATTCGAGTTCCGACAAAAGGTCGCTGAGGGCCAAAAGCAGAAAGCCCAATCCGATCAGTTCGCCTGTCAGGGCGAGCGTGTCGTAGGAAAAAGCCATGAACACGATGTAAACCAGGGAAGGGACATACGTGCTTTCAGAAAACACTTTCCTATTGATGAACATGGAGCCGATATAAACGGCCTGGCTCAGTATGATGAAAAAGGCCACCACATGACGTGCTACCAGGCCGCGCCCAAAAAGCAAATCCATGAGGCCGTAGAACCACGCCGCAAGCGGACCGGTCGTGTCGGCAATACCAGTAAACGGCGCTGCTCCTTCCGTTATCTTCTCGCCAATCAGGATACTCAGCAATTCCGGCACGCTCATAGGTGGAGAATCCACGATCGGCGGAATAAACAGAATTCCTGCGATCACAAGCAGACCGATAAGCCGATAGGGATCATTGATGCGGAAGTAGCGAAGCAACCGATGCGTGTTTGCGGCATAAATTAGAGCAGCTTTTTGAAAGTAAAGAAACAATTACACAAAATTTTGTGCGGTTTGCGTGCATCAGCATACGACCGCACTGACGTTTATATGGTATATTTGTGACATGCCAGGGACGACAAGGCAACATAAATTCGCCCGGCTGATCCAGAAGGAGATCAGCGAGATTTTTCAGCAGGACAAGCGTGGGTACCTCGGGAACGCTTTTATCACCATTGCCGACGTGCAGGTCAGCGCAGACCTCAGCATTGCGCGCATCTATGTGAGCATGATGCTGCAGGAAGACAAAGCTCGCATTCTTCAGCGTATCGAATCACATAAGAAGGAGATCCGGCGTGATCTCGGCAACCGAATCGGAAAGCAGGTACGCATTGTTCCGGAGTTGATTTTTTATGTCGACAAGGTAGAGGAAGAGGCCATGCGGTTGGACGCGCTGATCCGGAGTTTGCACATTCCCCCGGCTCCCGACGATCCGAACCAATCAACGTGACCTGCATTGAATCTACCGCTCTTCATCGCCGGACGTTATCTCTTTTCCAGGAGGAAGAAGAACTTCATAAACATCATTTCAATCATTTCGGTCCTGGTCGTGGCAATCATCACGGCCGCACTCATCATTGTGCTTTCCGTGTTCAACGGCCTGGAAGAACTGCTTCGTTCGCTAAACAACTCCTTTGATCCGCCTCTCAAGATCGAAGCCGTTGCGGGAAAGTCGTTCGAGGTAACGGATACGCTGCGCGACAAAATAACATCGATTGACGGTGTAGAGGTCGTTACGGAAGTAGTGGAGGATTTCGCGTATGTCAGGTACCGCGATGCCAACCAACTCGTCACGTTAAAAGGTGTAAGCGAAAATTTCATCGACCAACACCGTATCGATGAAAACATTGTCGCCGGAGACGTTGCTTTCCATCGTGACGGCGTACCATTGGCAATCGTGGGCATGGGCGTCCGGAACACCCTTTCCATCGACATCAACGAGACGTTGCACGCGATGCACGTCTATTACATCAGGAACACCGAAAGCGCCAGGCTCGATCCATCGGGGCTTTACACACAAAGGCGTATCTATCCCGGCGCGATCTTCTCCATCATTCAAAACCTTGACGATAACTACGTCATCGTGCCCCTGGATTTTGCAGTCGACTTGCTCGACTATGGCAACCGTCGGACATCGCTGGAAGTGAAGGTTGCGCATGAAGGCGAAACGGCGCGGGTACAGGCTGCGTTGCAACGGGCTTTGGGCGACGGCTTCCGGGTACTGAATCGTGAACAGCAGCACAAAGATCTCTACAAGCTTTTGCGTATGGAAAAGATGTTCGCTTTCCTCGCACTTGCGCTGTTGCTTTGTATCGGTTCCATTAATATCTTTTTTACGCTTATGATGTTGGCGCTCGACAAGAAGCGCGACGTTTCCATTCTCGCTGCAATGGGTGCTCAACTCAGGACGATCAGGAATGTGTTTCTTCTCGAGGGGGGACTGATTGCCATTATGGGAACCGTGCTCGGTCTTGCAATAGGCGGTGCGTTATGCGTGCTCCAGCGCAACTACGGTCTGGTGTCCATGGGCATGGAATCCGCTGTCATGGAAGGATACCCGGTAAAATTGGTCTTCCACGACATCCTGTACGTAGTCGTCACCATGTGCGTCATCACGTTTTTCATTTCTTACCGCCCGGCTACCCTCGCGGCCCGCTTTTCCTCTGTGCAGCACCTTTAACGAACAGAAACGAATTATTTCGAAAAAAAGGCGCAAATCCTCGGTATTTCGACGTATTTTGCAGGTTCGGTTAGTCGTCCGCAGCTACGGTTTCTATGAAGGTCTCTGCTTCCCAGCCGTTTCAAATCGTCTATTCGTTGTATTTGCACGAATACCTGGGATTTATCTTCGAATCCTACGTCGTTCACCTTGACGAAAAGGGCAAGCTCACCTTCCAGCATCAAAATATTTCGACGAAAAACGCGCGTGAGTTTTCACGTGGACTTGACGACAGGGATTTTGAGTTGATTGAAATTGTGGATTCCATGCAACAGGAGGCTGTTGTCAAACGCTTTCACAACAAACTCGTCAAGCCTGAGGAATTTTTTCCCAAGGTATACGACAAGGAAAAAGGGAATCCCGCACTGCGCGATGAGATTGAAGCCTACATGGAACGCAGAAGGGGTCGCATCCTGGAACGTCTCCGCGGAAAGAAGCTGTTCGAAATGGGCAACGATGGCGAACCTACGTGGCGCCGGCTCGAAGTTCTGGAAAAGCGGGCATCCATCCAGTTTCATTTTGTCAGAACAGCCGAGCATACAAACTACTATCCCACGGTATATTATGAAGGAAAGAAGCTCGAGCTGCTCAACTCGAGCGCATACCTGATATGCAAGGATCCGGCGTGGATGGTGCTGAACGGGAAACTGTACGGTTTTGAAAAACATGTCGACGGCAAAAAATTGCTTCCCTTCTTTACCAAGAAGTTTGTCGTCATACCGAAAAATGTTGAGGAGACGTATTACAACAAGTTCGTCGCGCCGCTCATTGCGAGTTTCGACGACGTGGAGGCCAACGGGTTTCAGATAAACAAGAATGTATACGATCCGCTTCCGGTGCTGACGCTTTCCGAACTGAGTACGGCGCCCGGCGCGAATATTTTCGGGAAGACAGGAGAAGACAAGAGCGACGAGTCAGGAAAAATATTATTCGACCTCTCCTTCAAGTACGGAAAGCATCGCTTCCGCGGCGATCACTTTGGACCCGTGAGCGTCACGGTTGAACGTCATGGAAACGATTACATTTTCCACCGTATCACACGGCAAACCGAAGCGGAGAAGAACTTTCTGCACACGCTTCAAAAGCTTGGCCTTCCCATGAAAGGCTTCCGGGTTGCTATACCGAAATCCGAAGCCTTCTCCTGGCTTAATGAGAACCGTGTGAACCTGCTCAACCTCGGCTTTGAAGTCAGTCAGCCCGAGGCGCGCGACAAAAAATACTTTGTCGGCAAGGCTGTCATCGAGGTCGAAGTGCGGGAAAGCATCGACTGGTTCGACATCCATGCCACCATCCGCTTTGGTGAGTTCGAAATTCCGTTCAAGGATCTGCGCAAGCTGATCCTTCGGAAGAAGGTGGAATTCAAACTGCCCAACGGTGAAATAGCCATCATCCCGGACGTTTGGCTGACCAAATACGCCGACCTGTTTGCACTCAGCGAATCGGAAGGCAGCAATGAAAAACCTGTTCTCCGGAAGCATCACCTCAACCTCGTACGGGAACTTGAAGAAGGCAACCTCGCCAAAGTCCACCTCAGCGACCGACTGCGTTCGTTGGCGTCGTTCTCGGGAATAAAAAATTATCCCGTGCCTGAGGGCTTCGTCGGAGAACTCAGGCCTTATCAGAAAGCCGGATACAACTGGCTCCGCTTCCTGAATGAGTACCGGCTGGGCGGCTGCCTGGCCGACGATATGGGACTTGGAAAGACCGTGCAAACCCTCGCCCTCCTGCAATCGGAAAAGAACGCAGGAAGAGGGACGTCGCTGCTCATCATGCCGACATCACTCATTTACAATTGGGAAATGGAGGCGGCCAAATTTACGCCGACCCTGAAGGTACTGACATACACGGGCACGCTTCGGAATAAGGACATCCAGCGCTTTCAACGATACGACCTGGTACTCACGTCCTACGGCATCACACGTCTGGATGTTGATCTGCTCAAGCAGTTCTCCTTCAACTACGTTATCCTCGACGAGTCACAGGTGATCAAGAACCCGTCTTCAAATATTGCAAAGGCCGTCAGGGAACTTCGATCGCGCAACCGCCTGGTGCTCACCGGCACGCCGCTCGAGAATACAACGCTGGACTTGTGGTCACAGATCAGCTTTATCAACCCGGGACTGCTCGGAACGCAATCCTACTTCCGGAACGAGTATCAAAACCCTATAGAAAAGAAAGGCGACGAAACAAAGTCGAAACGACTCAATGCCGTAATCAAACCCTTCATACTTCGCCGTCACAAATCACAGGTGGCTACCGAACTTCCGGAAAAGGTAGAGCACATCCAGTATTGCGAGATGACGTCCGAGCAGGAACAACGCTATGAAGAGGTTAAGGCGTACTATCGCGGGAAGATCCTCAATATGATCGACAAGGAAGGCATCGGCAGCAGCCGTTTTATGATCCTGGAGGGCCTCACCAAGCTCCGTCAGCTGGCCAACCACCCGCGTATGGTGGAGCAGTCCTATGCCGGCGATTCCGGCAAACTCGAAGATATCACGCACATGCTGGAGAATGCGTTATCGGAAGGGCACAAGGTTTTGGTGTTCAGCCAATTCGTCAAGCATCTCGGCATCATCAGAAATTTCCTTAAGTCGGCCCGTATCGACTACGCCTATCTCGACGGCTCAAGCGTCGACCGGAAGGAGCAGGTACAGCGCTTCAACCGCGATCCCAACCTCCGGGTATTCCTGATCTCGATCAAGGCCGGCGGATTGGGCCTTAACTTAACCGAGGCCGACTACGTCTTTATCCTCGACCCCTGGTGGAATCCCGCTGTCGAGGCCCAGGCGGTAGACCGTGCACACCGCATCGGCCAAAAGAAGAAGGTGTTTACCTACAAATTCATCACCCGGAACTCCGTCGAGGAAAAAATTCTTACCCTGCAGAAGAAAAAGCTCAAACTATCTTCAGACCTTATCACCACGGAAGAAAGCTTCATGAAGCAACTCACCAGAGAAGACATCGAGTTGATGCTGGATTAGCAAATGAGGATAACACCGGGACGTATGCGATGACCTCATTGGGGTTAGACTCATAGGAACGCACCCTCCCAGATCCTGGGCATAGATCTCTTTGCGCGCACCCACATCAACACATCAACACTTCAACACTTCAACACTTCAACACATCATGAAAGACAAGGTAGTCATCATCACCGGAGGCTCTTCAGGCATAGGCAAGGCACTGGCGGCGGAGTTCGGTCGTCATGGTAGCCGCGTGCTGATAACCGGTCGCGACGGCAACGCGCTCGACCAGGCCGTTGCCGAGCTTCGTCAGCAAGGCCTAGAGGTGGCGGGCTTTCGCGCAGACGTGTCGCGTGAAGAAGACAACCGGCTGATGGCAGAAGAAGCGGTGAAGCGATTCGGGAAAATCGACATCCTCATCAACAATGCGGGCATCTCCATGCGTGCCCTCTTTTCCGAAGTCGAGCTGGACGTGATCCGCAAGGTCATGGAGATCAACTTCTTTGGCGTATTGTATGCTACCCGGTATTGCCTTCCCGAAATCATGCGCAATAAAGGCTCGATAGTGGGTATTAGTTCTGTGGCGGGCTTTCGTGGGTTGCCGGGCCGCGCGGGCTATTCCTCGTCCAAGTTTGCACTCAACGGCTTTCTGGAGGTATTGCGTACAGAACTTCTTAAATCCGGCGTCCACGTGCTGACTGCGTGCCCGGGATTCACGGCTTCGGGAATACGCCAGCGTTCCCTGACCCGTGACGGCACGCCGCAAAATGTCTCACCTCGCAATGAAGAAAAAATGATGACCGCTGAAGAATGCGCGCGTCACATCTATAAGGCTACTGTAAAACGCAAGCGCATAATCGTCCTCACAACACAAGGCAAACTTGCGGTGTGGTTGAACAAGCTCTTTCCGGGAATAGCAGATAAGATGGTATACAACGTTATGGCGCGCGAAGCCAATGCGCCGATCCCCTGATCAGGTCTTGTTCATCAACACGAGTTTCGTGTTGTCCGCTTTGCCTATCGCCCTGCGGAAATCGACATACTCGTTGTATTTCAAAGCGGGATACCGGCCCTTCTTTAGCGTGAAGCGTCGCACGTAAACCACGCGGCCCGCCTCTGCCGTGCACGATGCTTCGTACGAGCCAAAAGGAGTATGCAGCTCGACCGGCTTTGGCAGAAACTCCGGGTAAAGGACTTCCGGCATTTCGTACTCTATAGTATCGATGTGAACGAACCCATGGTCGATCACGAGATCCGTCTTTCGATCGGAGATGCTCTGGGGTAGATATCCCGACCGGTTCATGAGGTTAGGTATGAGAAATAGCCGCTTGCCGCTGGCCGACGCCAACCGGTTCAGTTCGAGGTTCAGGCTCACCACAGCTTCGGGTAGTTTATCCTTGTGCTCCTGGAAATTGAATTTCTGAAGATTGAAACTGGGTATGTCTGTGTTTTCCAGGGCCCATTCTTTCTGGGCATCATAGCGGCCATTCAGAACGCTGCTCAAGCCTTCGGCATCGTACTGGAGTCCGGAATACGACGTCTGCACCGTGGCTGTAGCGTTGCCGGCGGCATCCATCACCACACGGGCGTTTCGGATGCGTACATTCAGCGAGTCGGGATACCGCACCGTATTCACCAGCTTTCCCCCTTCTTCGGTTATCAGCAGTGCCTTCCTGTCGCTGGTGAAAGCGCCCATGTAACCGAAGGGTTGTGATTGGCTCGTGCATTCCAGCCACAACGTGTCGCGCTCTCCCGGCACAGCGACTATAACATGGTTGGTACTTTGATGGCTCGGAAAATCCTCGATCAGCGGCGCAACGTCATCCCCGGCTGCCACGATCGCATAGTAGGCTTTGACGCCCGCTTCCTTTAGCAGTGCCACCATATAATTGGAGAGCGCCTTGCAATCACCATAACCCGTTTGGTCGACGACTTCGGCCGGGAATGCTTGCAGCCCTCCGATACCAAGTGAGATGTTCACGTATCGCGTCTTACTCTGAAGGTAGTGATACAGGACGCGGGCTTTTTCTTCGTCGGTAGTCAACCCTTGGGTGAGTTCGGCTACCTTTGCTTTCGTCGCCGGGGGAAGCACATCGCGATCCTTGTTCAGCAGGCCGAACCATTTCCCGAATTCGGCCCATGACGACATGTCGCCGGCATATCCTCCATATTCAAAGCTGGTCGGCGCAGCCAGTATGCCGGGCCTCAATTCGCTTGGATGCGGGCCATCAGGCTCCGGGACAATCGCTTCAATGTTTTCGAACGTCCAGGTCAGCGATACCGCCCCGTCCTTAAGTGTTTCACGCACGGGCTCCTGTTCCAGGTTGACAAGTTTGTATCTCGGTTTAAGTTCCGGTGGAAAGATGAGCTTGTAGATGGCCTTTTGTGTGGAGGTATTCCGTCCGGAGAACCAGCTGTCGGGTATGTCGTAGAGGTATTTCACCTCTTGTTCATATTCGAACTCGACCGTATACGGGTATGCCGTAGTGGACAGGTCTGCAATCTTCACCCGGTCGTCGCGGTATAAGGCGACGCCGTCGTTGATGCTCTGATCTTTGATTTCGTTATTGCGGAGTTTTCTGATCTGGATGCCTGCGGAGTTGTAAATAGCACCCCGGATGAAGTTAATTTTTTCCAGTTTGCTGTAATGAACACCCCGGACGGCATAGTGTGAACCTTTCTTGTTCAGGATTGTCGCGACGAATCTGACGTTCAGCACTGCGCTGCTCCTGGAGACGATCCTGTAGCTCATAACGTCTTCGCGGACCACCACGTTGACGTCTTTCATGAGTTCTTCGGGAATATCGCTTACGGGATAGCCATAGTCCCCCGCCTTAACAAAGGCAGGGACTAGGAATAAGAAAAGGAGTATCCTGAAAACGGTCATGAATCAAATTTTCTTCAGAATTATCTGACCGGATTGCGTAGCTACCACCTGATTATAGAATTCCCTGAGATTCGGGTACTCAAGCTGGGTGTAAATCGCTTTGTTGATCGACAATATGCTGGTTACGGTAACTACATCGCCGTTCACCGTCGTGTTAAATGCATACCGGGCGGTGTTGCCGGGCAACATGAGGAGTTTGGCTTTCGGCAGTTCGTCTACCTGGTATCCGGCGGGCACCTTGAGTTTGAACGTGAGAACTCTTTCGAAAGGATGACCAAAGTCCACCGGGTATTCACGCTTTTCCAGTTTGAACGGGTTTTCCTTTTCGGCATTCATCAGCATGGGATCGATGTACAGAACCTCTTCGGTCCCTTCCACGTCATCTTGAGCGACAATTTCGTACCGCTCCCTGAAGGGTTTGGTGATATCTTCCGTGTCTTCAAAGTTCTTCTCCTTAATATTCCATGCGCGACCTCCCAGGAATGACTTCACATATGCTTCTTCTCCCTTGTCCAGGTATGAGGCACGGCTTTCGTAACCATAATAACCTTCCATGACACGGTTGAGTGAATAATTTGCCTCGCCGTCCTCGTCGAAATTAAGTTCTACGGACACGACCGACCTTGACTTTACCGTCGGGTTCAAGTCGATCCAGGAACCACCCTGGCCGCTTATAAGGAATCCTTTCCCGTTGAGGCAATTCCGTGGAAGGACACCTGCTGGCAGTGATCTCCGCGTAGCATCGAGGACCAGGTGCTTGCCCTCTACAACTACCGCGCAGGCTGTGTAATTGAATTGGGAAAGCAGCGGAAAGTTATCCCGGACAAAACCATTGTCCCGTGTACTCAGGATCACCGGGAATACGGTGAAGCCTGCTTTGGCAAGCATGCAGGCCATCGTCAGGTTGATGTCGGCGCACGACCCCTTGCCCTCGTCGAGCACCTTCTTGAGCGAACTTTGGGCAAAAATGCGGTTGCGGCCGTTCCATTCGATGTTGGTGCGCACGTAATCGTGAATGGCGGCGATCTTGGCGTCAGGGGTGGAGGCTCCGGCCGTCACCGATTCCACAATCTTACCGAGAAAGGCATTGCCCTTTAATTGCCCGCCAAAATCGCTATGTTCCCAAAGCTTCTTGTTGATCTCCTCCCATGTGCCGAGCACAGGCTCGATCGGCCTGTTGGGAAATTTCACATAGGCGAGTTCGAAGTTGATTTTTGAGATGTAGTCCTTGTACGTGGTGAGGTACGGTTCTTCCTTGAACGCCGGCACGTCCTTGGCGGCGAGCCTCAGGTAGTACTCCTTGTAATCAATGCGATCCTGCTGGAAAGATGTACCACCCATGAAATCGCGGGATTTCGACTGCAACGTCAGCGTGCGAGGGATGTATTTTTCTTCGTGAGTGGCAGCGGTGATATATCCCTGCATGTACCTCTCATAGTTGAAGAAGTCAGGGATGTGCGCACGATACTCACTCCAAACCACGGGAATCGTCGATTGAAAGGCCCAATCCTGAAGGTTGTGGACACTGGCCGTTGTTATTTTGTAAGTAATTTCAACAACTGATCCTTCCCTTATTTCCGGGGCGGCAACCTTCACGATATCGTAGTTCTCATTGTAGGCTTCCTGGAACACTGCGTCGTCGGACGCTTTCGTCTCCTTGACCTTACCATCGACGAGGTTGTAGGTTACGACCTTCAGGCCAGACAGTTTCTCGCGGTATTCGTTCTGTCCCGTGTACAGCGGGATCTGGAAGTTGGCCTCATCATAACCGTCACGGGTAAGGATCTTGATGCGCGTGAGGCGTTCGAATACCAGATAAAAACCCTGATTCTGATCATACTTGAGGTCAGACTCACCATAGTCGCAAAGGACCACGGCAGCCGCCGCTGAGTCGGGTGCGTATTGCGACATCTTTAGCTCTTCCGTGCTGACGTCGCCGAATTTTAAGGGTGGCTTTTGCGCGAGGGTTTCAAGAAAACTGAACGTCACACACAACGCAACCAAAGCAAATGCTTTGCACATAACAGAAGGATCTTAGATTAATGAAAAAGTTTCAAATACGAATATCAACATTTTGCTTCACTTGCTGCAAACAGGGCACACGTGGGCTTATGTAAGGTTTTCATACCTTTGGAGCAAAAAAGTAACCGTTTGGCAAAAATCCGATCTCTTTTCTTCTGTCAGCAGTGCGGCTATGAGTCGCCCAAGTGGCTTGGCAAGTGTCCAGCATGCGGCTCATGGAACACCTTCGTGGAAGAAGTCGTCCAGAAGCATGATGTAGGTAAAAGCGATTGGCGCACAACTTCCGGCACCACTCAACGCGTAGCGCAACCGAAGAAGCTCAACGAAATCGGCGAGGGAGGAGAAGTTCGCCTGATGACGCGTGACCAGGAGCTTAACCGCGTGCTGGGCGGCGGCATTGTCCCCGGATCACTCATACTGATCGGTGGTGAACCGGGTATCGGAAAGTCGACGCTCATGTTACAGCTTGGCACCTCCCTTTCCGGAAAGAAAACGCTTTACGTTTCCGGTGAGGAAAGCGAGCAGCAGATCAGGATGCGGGCGTCTCGCATGGGGCTGGACGGCAACGAGCACTGTTACATTCTTACAGAAACGCGAACGCGGAATATCTTCCAGGCGATCGAGTCCATCCAGCCGGACCTTGTCGTTATCGACTCCATACAGACGTTGTACTCCGACCTGCTGGACTCTGCCGCGGGAAGTATTGCCCAGGTTCGGCAATGCGCTGGTGAACTCCTCAGGTTTGCCAAGGAATCGGAAACGCCGGTCGTTCTGATCGGCCATATTACCAAAGATGGTTTGCTGGCGGGCCCCAAAGTGCTGGAGCACATGGTCGACACGGTGCTGCAGTTCGAAGGAGACCGGCACCTGGTGTATCGCATTCTGAGGACCGTGAAAAACCGTTTCGGGCCAACTTCAGAAATGGGCATATATGAAATGCTTGGAAACGGTCTGCGCCAGGTTTCAAATCCCTCGGAAATACTCATCTCGCAAAAAGATCCGAGCCTCAGCGGAATCACGATCGGCGCCACCATCGAAGGGAACCGTCCTCTTCTGATCGAAGTACAATCCCTGGTAAGTCCGGCAGCCTATGGTACGCCGCAGCGAACGACCACAGGCTTCGATCCCAAGCGGCTGAACATGTTGCTGGCGGTCCTGGAAAAGCGGTGCGGCTTTCCAATGGGCCGGTACGACGTATTCGTGAACATGGCAGGCGGGATCAAAGTAGAGGACCCTGCCATCGATCTCGCTTTATGCGTTTCCCTTGTCTCTTCGCTGCAAGAAATACCCGTGTCCGATAAGGTTGCGTTCGCAGCCGAAGTAGGATTGGGCGGGGAGCTGCGCGCCGTGCATCACGCCGACCAACGCATCTCCGAAGCGGAAAAGCTAGGCTTCAGTGAAATCCACATCTCACGGCACAACAAAAAATCTGTTGACCTCGAAAAGCCCGGCATAAAGATCAACGCGCTCGGAAAGCTGCAGGAGGTCATTCAGTATGTAATGGAGTAATCAGCGAATTCATCAACATGGAAACTCATTTTCTCTCCAACCTCGGTATCCCGGAAGAGGCCTATCGCTATGTGCTATTGCCGCTGCTGATCTTTGGTGCACGCATTGCGGACGTGTCGATCAATACCATCCGAATCATTTACGTGCTCGGAGGCAGAAAAGCCACGGCCACCATCATGGGCTTTTTCGAGTCGTTCATCTGGCTGATGGCGATACGGCAGATCTTTCAGCACCTCGACAATTGGGTCTGTTACTTCGCTTATCCCGCAGGATTTGCGATCGGAATCCTTGTCGGCATGATCATCGAAGAACGCATCGCATACGGGAAGGTGATCGTCAGGATAATCACACGAAAAGACATCGTACCTCTGACCACATTTCTTGCCGGAGTCGACTTCCGATACACTTCCATTAATGCGCACGGTCGCGATGGCGCTGAAAACGTAGTGTTCACCGTGCTCGAACGGGAACGCCTGGATGAACTGCTCGAGTTTCTTCAGCAATCGTTGCCCACGGCCTTTTACACAATTGAAAGGGTTAACCGGGCTTCCGACGATTATGCATTGGCTGAGGCGCCCCGAAGCGGCATCGTATCCTGGCTGCGTTCTATCCGGCGCGATTGATTACAACGACGTCCGGAAGCGCTCGAAGCACTCGCGGTTGAGCTGTTCGCGGTGGTCGGGGTGTGCAATGCGGATCAGTTCCTTTGCCCGGTCCGCGATGGATTTGCCGTACAGGTAAGCAATGCCGTGCTCGGTAACTACGTAGTGAACATGGGCACGCGTGGTCACCACCCCTGCCCCTTGCTGCAGGTATGAAACAATCTTTGACTTTCCCTTCGCAGTCGTCGAGGGCATGGCGATAATTGGCTTACCGCCTTCGGAGAGCGAGGCGCCACGCATAAAATCCATCTGACCTCCCACACCACTGTACATGTATTCACCAATGCTGTCGGCGCAAACCTGACCGGTAAGGTCGACTTCTATTGCGCTATTTATCGCGGTCGTTCGTGGGTTCTGCCGTATGATAGACGTGTCATTCGTGTAATCGACCTCCAGCATCGCGAGCCCGGGGTTATCATTCATAAAGTCGTACAACTTCTGCGTGCCCAATGCAAACGTGCTGACAATCTTCCCGCGGTGTTTCTTCTTGTACTTCCCGGTGATCACACCTTTTTCAACAAGTGGGATTACGCCATCCGAAAACATTTCGGTATGTATGCCGAGGTCTTTATGGTTGTGCAGCGAGGCCAGTACGGCATTGGGAATGCTGCCGATGCCCAGCTGAAGCGTAGCACGGTCCTCGACCAGCGACGCAACATTGCGGCCGATCTCCTCCTCGACAAGCGTGATGGTTCCAGGGTCATGCAGGTACAATGGCGTATCGTATTCGACCATACGAGTCAGTCGCTGGTAGTGAATCTGGGCGTCGCCATGGGTTCGTGGCATGTACCGGTTAACCTGGGCTATCACTACACTGGCGGTATCGATAGCTGCGCGCGTCGCATCGACCGAAGTGCCCAGAGAACAAAATCCGTGTTGGTCGGGTGGCGACACCGTGACCAGCGCTACGTCGATAGGCACGATGCCCTGGCGTATCAGACGCGGGATTTCTGAAAGAAATACTGGGATATAGCTTCCTCTCCCCTCAGCGATTGCCTTGCGCACGTTGCTCCCGATAAAAAACGCGTTATGATGAAAAACGCCCTTGTACTCGGGGCGCGTGTAAGGGGCATCGCCTTCGGTATGGAGGTGAAAAACCTTTACATCTTTGAGATCTTCCGCCCTCCTTACCATCGCCTCGATCAACACCCGGGGTGCTGCGGCTACACTATGGATAAAAACATTTTGCCCTGATTTGAGCAAACCCAGCGCCTCATCTGCAGAC
>DASVCT010000128.1:0-5643 GCA_036381475.1 Cyclobacteriaceae bacterium | reverse complement strand
GAGCAGAAATGTACACATCTGTCATGCGCCGTGCGGTATCGCAGTGACCTCGATCAGATTGAATGTCCATGCCACAAGGGATTTTTTGACTCGAGAACGGGTGAACCCTTGCAGGGGCCGCCACCGCGGCCACTTCCCACGCTTAAGGTCGTCGTGCGCGGAGGTAAGGTTTACGTACATGCAACCCCAACGGAAAATATTGCCAAAAAATGACTGACTTCCGGGAATCTCAAAATCGGGCGCACCCAAACAAGACCAACACGCTGATGTCGGGCATCATATTCATGCTCATCTGTATCGTCGGCATACAGGTCTGGTTACTCTATAGCGCGCTCAATAATGCACTCGAGGAAAACCTCAACATCGCTGTCGCCTCTTTTGTCGGCTCGGCGTTGCTGTTTGTTGTGAGTATGTTTCTGCTGAAATACCTTCCCGACCCCAGGGGAAAATAGCCGCTCGGCTGATCGCTTAGGTTGAATCTTCAACGCGCCACAATATTGCGGTACCAAATGCAACAAGGCTGGCGAGTGAGACGAAGGTGCGGAGGAAATGGTAAGTCGCCCAAGTGCTACGCAAGTTCTTCCAATCAGGGGGAACGGTTGCAGCAGTCCAGGTTTTGATCTGATTGTCGATCGGTACCTCTACGATCAGCGTAATCAATAACGCGATGATCACCAGGGCGAGCGAGGTTAATGTAAAGTAAAATCTCAATTTGTCCTGGCGATTGGCAAAAAAGAGACACAACGCTACAAAAAGGATGGTACCCGGCATGATCACCTTCATGGGATTGCCCACGTTGGCGATTATGACCTTACCGATGTGAATGAATTCAGCTGCCGAGAACTCGTCGATGGAACGTGTAAGCGTGAACCAAGTACCCCAAAAAACTCCTGCCGTCAACGCCAACAGGAGCAAGGCGGCAAGTTGAATGATGCGTACATTCGAATACGAGTTGTCAGCCATAAGACCCAGGTTAATTCTCCTTCCCGGCTGTTATGCGGATGAATGGGGGGAACATCTGGAGTTTACTTGTAAAAATAGAAAAAGGGCGGTAGCACAATGGCTCCACCCTTTCAGTTTAAACCGATAAACCTCATTCTTCGTTTGCTGCCTGCATGTTAATTGACGATTCGGCCACTTCGGTGAGTTTTTCATCTGCGGCCTTTTCTTCGGTAAGCGTCTGCTCCAGTACCTGTACGGCGTTTTTCAGCCCCAGGGTTTGAGCAAATGTGCGGAGGGTTCCATAAGAGGCGATCTCATAGTGTTCTACCTTTTGTGCGGACGCTATGATGGCGGCATCCAGCATTACGCCGTCTTCCGCATCCTTCATGACGCTTTCAGCTTCCGCGATCAACCCCTCCATTGCTTCACATTTCTTCGTGCGAGGTTCGAGGCCGAGTTCGGAAAAGACCTCTTCGACGCGGCTCACGTGGTCTTCCGTCTCTGCGAGGTGGGATTCGAGTGCCTGAATGAGTTCTTCCGAAGTCGCCTTTTTGATCATTTTCGGAATAGCCTTTACCAGGGCCTTCTCTGCCCAGTAAATGTCCTTAAGCTCATCGGTGAAGAGCTTCTGAAGTTTGGAGTTTTGATCTTCATCGGAGATCCTGGCCCCCCCGTTTCCTGTCTTTGATGCTGCCTTTTTCATAAATGATGTTGTTTGGTTTTTGATCTTATTACAGAAAATGTCAAGTCAAAGAACGTGCCCTGTTTGTGATCATGGAATCAAGGTTGAGGATGGATGCGATGTTGTGCGTGGAACGGATGAGTTTAGACGTCGATGAGTCTGACAGAGATACGCGTGAAGGAGAAGCGACTCGCCGACGAGATGATTCGCCAGATGAAAGTGATGGAAGGCAAAAAGTTAAGGACGGATAATGAGGAGACTTATCCCCTCGGGCCGTGGAATTTCCACACTGGATGCCGCATTGGGGGCCGAATTATGTCCTGTCAGGAACGGGCATAGTTTTGCAAGAAGGCAAGTTGTGGGGAACGGTAAAATGGCGATAAAAAAGGACCCGAAGCACGTTGATGCATACAAGGCAAAGCGCGATTTCAGCCGCACGCCTGAACCTGTTGGCTCGCGCGAAAAAACAAATCGGCCCCGGCGACAGTTCGTCGTTCAGCGGCACGAGGCAAGAAGCCTGCATTACGACCTCAGACTGGAGGCAGACGGTGTATTGAAAAGCTGGGCGGTGCCGAAAGGCCCTCCATCGAAGTCAGGCGAAAAGCGCCTGGCGATAAGGGTGGAGGACCATCCGCTCTCTTACGCGGCGTTCGAGGGTACCATCCCCGAGGGAAATTATGGCGCGGGAATGGTGAAGATATGGGATGAAGGATGGTATGAACCCGAACCCGCGGGAAGCAATGATAAGGCCATCCTCAGGGATCTGGAGAAGGGCAAACTGGATGTGACTCTTCACGGGCGACGAATGAAGGGAAGATATCTGCTCACCCGATTTTCAAGCGGGGAAGGCGATCAATGGCTTCTTATTAAGATTAAGAGAAAGGCGTCTCGGGAGAAAGCGGGCGCATAACCAAGCAAAACGATATGGCTGGCAAGACGAAAGAAAAGGAGCGCGGTTCCGCTTCTTCAGATGGACATGACGAGGACTATATGGTTAACCTGGGAGGCAAGAAAGTAAAACTCACGAACCTGGATAAGTTATACTGGCCTGACGAAAAAATCACGAAAGGCGACCTCATCTACTATTACACAAACATTCACCCCTTTATCCTTCCCTATCTGGTGAACAGGCCACAGAACCTGAAGAGAAATCCCAGTGGGATTCGCGACGAAGGATTCTTTCAGAAGGACGCCGGCGATGAGGCGCCTGCATGGGTGAAAAGTGTGGCCATCCACGCGGAAAGCACTGGAAAGGATGTGGACTATATCATCTGCAACGATCAGGCAACCCTGACGTATCTCAATAACCTGGGTTGCATCGAATTGAATCCGTGGAACTCTACGGTAAAGCATCTCGATAAACCGGATTACCTGGTGCTCGACATCGATCCACCCGACGACGATTCATTCGAACAGGTCGTGGAGATTGCCCTGGCCATTAAGGACGTCATGGACTCCATGGAGGCGCCGTGTTACTGCAAGACTTCAGGGGCGACCGGCCTGCACGTATACATTCCGCTTGGTGCCCGCTACACCTACGAAACCGTCAGACCTTTTGCAAAGGCTATTGCCGAATACGTCGCGGCGCAACATCAGGACATCGCGACTACAGAACGATCTCTGTCTGAAAGAAAAGGGAGGGTTTACGTGGACTATCTGCAAAACAGTCGCGGTCAAACCCTTGCAGCACCCTACAGCGTCCGACCGGTTCCCGGTGCCAGGGTGTCTACGCCCCTTCAATGGCCGGAATTACGACACGGGGTAAATCCCAGGGATTTCACTATTCGTACAGTGCCTAAGCGATTGGACAAGCTGGGCGATCTGTTTGAAGGCGTACTCAAGGAGCGAATCGATCTGGAAAAGTGCTTGCAGGTCCTTGAGCGAAAGGAAAGGCGAGGCACGGAGAAGATCGGAGAATGAATCAGTCAAACAATAGTAGTCTAACTTAAACCATACAGATATGTTACGCTGGGCCTTGATCTTTTTCGTAGTAGCGATCATTGCGTCGCTGTTCGGCTTCGGAGGAATTGCGGAGGGTGCCGCTTCCATTGCAAAAGTCCTGTTCTACATCTTTATCGCCCTGTTTGTATTGGCGCTGGTGCTGGGGCTTTCAATATTCCGGCGATAACCGCGGACGCTAGCGCCTCTTGCGCCCGGGTGTTGCTTTTCGTTCCCGGCCTTTCTCTTTGTCCGAGATCGGGTGCTTCTTCTTTGCCCGTTCTTCCGTAGAGTGAGGTTCCATAACCTGCGGCGGTTCAGGTGTCTCAGGATGTGAGTGCTTACGCTTTCTTGTCTTTGCCATATGGATTTCGTGAAAGACCAAAATCGTGCCGGTGCGTGTTGGTGTCAGCGTCGCTCGACTGTGCTATTGGTCAGCCTCCGGAGGATGCGACAGTTCAGTTTCGGTTGGAGTTGTTGTTTCATTCTACACCGCGAGGAAAAGAATGGACACTGAAAGCCCTTATCAGGCCAATTCGATCCTGTTTGTGCGCATATTAAGTTTGGCACAAACCTTCGAAGGCATGTTCCTGAAATGATGTTAAAACCAAAAAGTTTTCAACTATGAAACGATCACTCTTCATCGTTGCTGTTCTGATGTTTTTCGGATGGACAGCTGCTCTTGCGCAGCAGCGTGACACGACCAATACGCAACAGCAACAACAAGCCGTGCCGGAAGGCATGGTAGAAATCCAGGCAAGCGAAGTTCCTGCTCCCGTTCAGGAAGCCCTGAGAAGCGCGAACTACACCGGCTGGGAACAAGGTACCTTCTACCGGAACGAAAGTTCTGACCTTTATTTGGTTGAAATAGGAGAAGGTGCTGATGCAAAACAATACTACTTCGACAAGAACGGAACGCCAACGATGGCCCCGCGTAAAGAGTAGCTACAAAAAACAGGCTGTCCCGGACGACAGCCTGTTTTTTTACCTATCGTGCCACTCAGACCTTAAGACAAACTTGTGTGAACGGAATTCCCCAATCCGTTTATCATTGGCAGCTGGACCGCGCCCGAAAATTTTTTCGTTCTGTTTGCTATTCCTTCCCGCAATAGAGCGAATTTTTTATTTTTATACGACTTTGTTGTGAGAATCCAGCTTTTGGGCAGGTCGGAGAATCGTGGGCTCCGGCGGCCGAAGCGTTTCTTCTCGCGCGGGTTCTTGGGTACGGTGGCTGAGAATTCGTCGGGGAGCTAATGCTAATCGCCTGGGACAACAGCCAACCTGAACTTAACACTGCACGGATGCGAGACCCTTCGCTCACGACTGGCCGAGACATGCCCTATGAGGCCCTCCTTTCTAACCTCCGTGTCGGCCTATATACCTGCGATGTACGAGGCAATATTACGTTTTTTGATGAGAGGGCCGCTGCACTGTGGGGATATCGTCCGTCTGCTCAAGTTCGCTTCTGGGCGTTCCATAAATCGTGGCAGCCGGACGGAAGGGAGGTCAACCCCGATGATTCGCCAATGGCCGTTGCCGTGAGCGAGGGAAGAGCCTTCCACGGTCTTGAGATGTGGGTAGAGCAACCTGACGGGAACAGGTATTTCGCAGGAATTACTATCGACCTTATCCGCAGTGAATCCGGTAGCGTCATCGGCGCTGCCGCTATGATTCGCGACATCACGGACGAAAAGGCTGCAACCAAGGGATTCATCACCGACAGCGAGCGACGCTACCGCACGTTGATTAAAACACTTCCCGTGGCGGCTTACGTTTGCGATCTGGAGGGCCGAATTACCCTTTACAACGACGCCGCCGTCCGTCTTTGGAGTCGTGAACCAACTGGCGACGACAGGTGGTGCGGATCGTTCCGCGTGTACACCATTGACGGTAAGCACCTTCGCCCCGAAGATTGCCCCATGGCGCGAGCGGTGAGGTCCGGGAGGCCGGTTGACAATGAGGTGATTATCATGGAAAAACCCGACGGCACGAGGCTTCACGTCCTCCCGCATCCCAGACCGCTCTACGATCCCGCCGGCAACCTGGAAGGTGCCGTAAACGTGCTGATCGACATCACCAAT
>DASVCT010000127.1:0-7074 GCA_036381475.1 Cyclobacteriaceae bacterium | reverse complement strand
CGGCGGATGGAACCGGATGGTGCTTCAGACGAAGGATCTGCAGGCTGCCGTCGATTTCTTAAAGGGTAAGAATGCCAAATTCCGGAACGAGTTGGTTCAGGGCTATGGCGGCAAGCAAATCCTGCTGCTTGATCCGTCAGGAAATGTCATCGAGTTGCTTGAGCCGAAGAGGGAGTGAAGCTAATGGCTTTCTGTGTACCCTATGTGATTAGTGTGGTTCCACAATACTGTTGAACAACATAGCGGATGACTACGATCCCTCCAACAATCCTACAAATCCCTTCAATCCTACGAATCCTAATTCAGACAGCGTCCTGGGCACAATTTTCACACCGTTCGCCCGATCCTACCTATTTTGATATCACCCCAAAGTCCCCGCAACATCTTGGCACCACCTCTGCGGTTTAATCCCCAAGCCGCAACACGGCGCCGCTGACGGAAATTTTCGCCCACACATAAAGTTGGTTAGAATTAGTGTATTCAATACATTTATTTTTCATTATGCTTCACTAAATCACCACAATGAACCGAAGAATCAACTATCTGGTTACAGCGGTGGCCCTTGCTGTCCTCCTGGCAAATGCTGACATCGCTTTCGGCCAGCCTCCTGGAAGACCAAGACCTAACATTCCGCCTATTCCCCCGAAAGGCGATACCACCCATACGCTGACGAGGGACTTTATCCCGGCGTCGAAAACAACGACCGCCACCGCACCACATGAAAACGGATTCATTCAGCGCTGGCTGGCGCTGGAACCAATCAGAAAGGAGATTCAGAGAAATAATATTCTTACAGAGCAATACATCAGAACAGCTCTTGCTGAAAACAATTTCTCCACCGACTTCACCATCATCCCCAAAAACGGCAAGAAGATAAAAGTAGGCGATCAACGACTACAGTGGCATGCGCTCGATAGCAAGACGTTCATCTTCAACCTATACAATTTCAGCTACGCATTAAATAAACCACCGTACGGTAACATCTTCTGGCTTGTCACCGTCATCAATTGTCCTGAAGAAATCCCCAACGTGAGACTAGCTGCCGGCGTCAATTCAGGCGGCATGTTCTGGTTGAACGGTGAAGAGGTTCTCGTTCTCTCCGGCGACAGAGATATGGTCGCGGACAATGTCACTTCACCACGTGTAACACTCAAAAAAGGAAAGAACATCATCCGCGGCGCCGTGATCAACGGACCCGGCATGTGCAGCTTTGCTGTGCGCTTCCTGGATGAAAACGGAGCGCCGGTAAAGAACTTCACGATCAGCTACGAATGATTGACAGTAGACATCAACAAATGAGAACAACAATACTAATCAGCCTGAGCGTTCTTGTTGCGCTGGCGACCGAAACATCAGCCCAAATAGGACGACCCTTTATTCATGATCCGTCAACCATCGTTGAATGCGACGGAAAGTACTACACTTTCGGCACGGGCGGAGGCGGACTAATCTCGGAGGATGGTTGGAAGTGGCAGGGCGGCGCGGTGCGACCGGGTGGGGGAGCGGCGCCTGATGCCATGAAGATTGGCGATCGCTACCTGGTCGTGTACGGGGCGACGGGTGGCAGCGGCAACCATAAGGGCGCCATCTTTACGATGTGGAACAAGACGCTGGATCCAAACGCTCCGGATTTCAAATATTCAGAACCGACCCTGGTCGCCAGCTCCGATGGTTACGAAGAATGTGATGCCATCGACCCGGGACTTATGCTGGATCCCACGACGGGCCGACTGTGGCTTTCGTATGGCACCTATTTCGGCTTCGCCCGCATGGTCGAATTGGATCCTAAAACCGGCGGACTGGCGCCCGGCGCCGAACCCGTTAATGTAGCTGTCGCCTGCGAGGCGACCGTTCCGACGTATAACGATGGATGGTACTATCTCTTTGCCGCCCATGGCAGCTGCTGCGACGGCCCTAATTCCACCTACAACATTGTGGTGGGCCGTTCCAAAAATGTCACTGGCCCATTTATCGACAATGTTGGCAGAAGCATGCTCGAAGGTGGTGGCAAGTTGGTGGCAGGAACTGACGGAAGACGCATTGGACCGGGGCACCTCGGACGAATAATCATCGAGCCGGGAGTCGAGAAAATGTCATTGCACTATGAGGCGGATTTGGATCAGGGGGGTCGTAGTGTACTCGCCATCCGTCCCTTGCTCTGGAAAAATGGATGGCCTGTTGCTGGAGAAAATATCAAAGAGGGAACCTATGTAATTCAATCGGAGCGTAGAGGATACGCTTTAGAACTGGCGGTTGATATGGCGAGAATGCAGGTCGCCCGGTGGTTTAACCGCGGCAATGAGGAACCGATAAAGCCAGTCGCCACGCAGGAGCTAAAAGATGTAATCGCCGACTGGCCCGCCGGAAACATCGACGCCAGAATAGGCGACTACGTGGCCCGCCCGCATCAGAAGTGGACGATCACACCCGCGCCTGATTCCAGCGGATACCTGGGCGCTCCTTACTATAAGATTGTAATCGAAGGCACTAACAGGGCGCTCGCGGCAACGGCCGATGCGGAGGTAATAACGGTCCCTGAATTCACCGGCGCCCCGGAGCAGTTGTGGATGATCGATCAACTTACCGACGGAACGTATAGAATCATGCCAAAGGAGGTCCCTAAGTCAAATGAAAAGCTCGCGCTTATTTCCGCCGGAGATAGCCGGCCTTCGTTGGGAAAGTTTGATTTCAATAGCGACAACTCCAAATGGACTCTTAAGGCGCCGTGACTTGTTAACCGCGGAGGGCGGAGACGGGCAGCTCCGATAGCTATCGGGTTTTTGGGAGCAATTGATCAAGACAGGAGACGGGGCGCATTCTGATTTGGGGGTGTACCCCTGACCCAAAGTGAACCGGCAGAGTCCCTGGGCGACGATCGTAGTTTTAGATTGCGCATTTATTAACTTTACAGGGAAAACCAATGCATAGATGCTCAGGGTAGTCGTCGTTCTATTCGGTCTGCTGATGACTGATTGCTCATCGGACGACGCTGCTAAGCCGGATAATGGAGGCGGCCATTCGCTCATCCAAAATAGCGGATTTGAGGACGACGAGCCGACGCAATTGCCCTCGGGTTGGAGTACCGATACTTACAATGACGAGGATGCAGACTTCACGGAAAGCGGTGGCTTTTCGGGGAAATATGCACTGGTTCACCGAAAATCAACTCCGTATGCGCTATTCACTCATCAGGCGCTTTCCGGCCTGACGAACGGGTACTATTCGCTGACAGCGTGGGTAAAAAACAGTGGCGGTCAAAAAGCATGCTACCTCGTTGTGGATGGGTTGCAATCAGGCCCAAAAATGACGTCACTGCCGGTGGCCAGTGAGTGGACGAAGGTGATAATAAGAGGGATTAATGTGACGGACGGCAATGCGACCATAGGACTTTTTTCTGATGCGAATGCGAACAATTGGTGTGCCGTCGATGATTTTGTTCTCACAAAAGACGATCTCCCGTACGAATTCCTTACCGGCGGTGATCTTTCGGAACTGACCTACATTGAACAGATGGGTGGAAAGTTTTTTGAAAACGGGGAGGAAAAAGATGCGATGGACATCCTGGCTGACAACGGATTCAAACTTGCCCGACTGCGTCTTTATAACGATCCTGGAAATCCAGACTTTGAACCCTCAAAGCGCCTTCCCGCAGGAATCCAGGACCCTTCAGACATCCTGGCGCTCGCCAAGAGGGCAAAGGAACACCAAATGCAGATCGTGTTGAGCTTTCACTATAGCGACTACTGGACGAATGGGGCAACGCAAACCAAACCGCACGCCTGGGCATCGCTCGATTTTGAAGACCTCAAAGATTCGGTCTACCAATTCACATTCGACTTCATGAAGGCTATGGAAGCTCAGGGAACCACGCCGGAGTTCGTATCAATAGGAAATGAAATCCAGGCGGGAATACTTTACCCGGATGGCGCCGTTGCCAATTTTTCAAAACTTGCCGAGCTGCTTAAAAGCGGAAGCAAAGCAGTGAGAGATGCCTCTCCCGATACAAAGGTTATCCTTCACCTGGATGACGCCGGCAACAGGGCAAAGTACGATTGGTTCTTCGGCGAGTGTGCGAAGTACGATGTCGATTATGATATTGTTGGCGCTTCCTATTATCCGTTCTGGACAAAAAAGACGGTAGAAGAGATCACGGAATGGGCCAACGATCAGTCGGCAAAGCTGAATAAACCTATTCTGATAATGGAATCGGGATACAATTGGAACCCTGTCTTGCCGGATGGGTATCCCGGCCAGTTATCCGACAACGGGCCGTACGATGATATTTATCCTTCGAGCCCCGAGGGTCAAAAGGACTTTTACCTGGAGTGTTTCAATGCGTTAAAGTTCGTTGACGATGGCAACGTGATGGGAGTTCTCTATTGGGATCCCGTTATGATCGCCGTTCCAGGTGTTGGTTGGGAACTCGGCGCCAAGAATGTAGTTGCGAATACTACGCTTTTTGATTTTGAAGGGAATGGGTTGCCGGTACTGAAGGCATTCAAGTACAATAACTGATCGAACTATTTGCGGATCCGCGCACGTCGTGTTTTAGGACAACTTGAGGTTAGATGCAGATGCAGAGGCAAACGCAGCGTGCATAGTGAAGGACTGGTCCAGAGCACGCTCTCGAATGTCTGTGGTACTATACCATCCTATCCTGACATAAAAATCTCCGTGCCTCTGCGCTCTGCGGTTTAGTTAAATCCCAACGCCTCCCGTGCCTCCTCCACTTCCGGATTGGACATAAACAAATTCCACAACAACTTCGACCTGTAATTCTCAATCATCACCACAACCGGTGCCTGATTCAATCCCATATAAATCGGTGAACACCAGTTGACGTCCAGGTTAATGGCGTCGCGAAAACCATAATACCCGTACAGGTACTTTCCGTAGTTGCGATAGTAATTTTTTAGCGCGCGCATCGAAGCTTCGGGCGTGTAGGGACATGATGCCAGCGCACCCGTTGGCGTCATCTTCCCTTCATCGCCTTTTTCATTGGGTTCGTTGGCGGAGTAGTACTCGGGACCGTCGCTGGCAGTAAGACCCCAGAAGTCGTCGCCGTAGCCTCTGTGGTCCTCCGGATTTTCAATACAATACCTGAGGTTGATCAGCGCGATGTTCCTGTTGTTCTCGAAATAGTTCGTGTATTTATCTGTTACAAGGTGCGGATTCAATCCAAGAAATGAATAGTGCGTAAAGAACAACGGACCGCCATTGGATACGCCCACCGCAAGGGAAATGCCGTAATAGGTATTGCCATTCGTGTAGGTAGACCCATCAGTCGTCTGTCCCCAGTCCGCGCGATACTTTGCCGCTATCGCCGATTGGCTTGCCCAGCCGGTGTAATACATGGATGGTGGAACACCATGAGTGGGAGAGGCGATGGCAAGAAAATAAGTGATCATCACCTCGTTCCAGCCGATCAGTTTGTGATTGATCACCCATCCCTGGTCCGGCGACCAGTGCCAGTATAAGAAATCAGAGTCGGGCGTCTGTCGGTACCAATCCCACTCCACCTCGTTCCACAGCTTCGTAATGGCATCTCGGATCTGCGTTTCGTTTTGATCCAGACCGTCAAAGAATTGCCGGGCGGTCAGCAATCCCTGCATTAGAAACGACGTCTCAACCAGGTCGCCACCATTATCCCTCGAGCCGAAGAAGGGAACGGTTTTTCCGGTGGTCCCATCCAGAAAGTGAGGGAACGCCCCATGGAAGCGGTCTGCCTTCAGAAGGAAATCGGTGATCTTCAGGAAGCGTTGAACTGCCTGCTCTCGGGTAATGAACCCTCTCTTAACACCCGCGATGATCGCCATGATTCCAAAACCTGAGGCACCCGCTGCGACCATCGTGGGATTGCCGGGTATGTTTTCCAATGCCATTCCACTGTTGGGCTCGGCGCCATCCCAATAGTACCTGAAGCTGGCTTCCTGAATCATGTCCAGGAGTTCTTCATCAGACATAGGTCGGGTTGAGGCCGACATTACGTTCGAAAATCCCGACTCGTGATACGCATGATCGACATAGGTGAGCTTGTATCTGATCTTTCCATCATGGACTCCCACGAAGTCGCTATAGCCGGCAATTTGAGGTAACTGGATCCCAACCGGCTGGTAATTTTTCCCATCGGTTGACCGGTACACTTTAATGTATTTTATGGCGGGGTTCGATTCTTTCTTCCAGGTGAGATCAATGTGTCGCTCATATCCCTTGGCGGAAAGGAGTTGAGGAGCTCGGGTGAAAGCGCCAACCGGCATTTCAGAGGGCAGGAGCTCGACCTGGTCAATGTACAAATGACCTTCGTTTTCCGATGCGGCTCCCTTTGAGAATTGAACACCTTCGATCTGAGCGACAGGTGCGGGGCTTTCTTTGAAAAAGACTGACAATGGAATCCTGACCTGTACCCAGGAATCAAAGTTGACGGGCCCAACATAATCAGTCAGTTTGGCTTGCTCCGATTCCTTCTCGTCGGGAAGCAACAAACTGATGACCGGCAATGATTCTTTTTCAGTACCATTTTCTACATATAGCCAGAATGAAAGGTGACTTGCTTCGTTGAAGGCGTCGATGCCACGTATATTATGGAAAAGGATGACCGCTTTCCAAAGGCCTGCCGCGTGAGACCGGTACCGGAGTTCAAGTGAATTGCCCGAAGTAAAGAATTGCTGATCGGATACGGGAAGTTTGCCCTGTATGTTTTTGATCCAACAGGCGGCTGAATATTCGGTCTTGCTATAATAGTAATGAGAATCCATGATACTATTCTCAAAGAAGATCTTGTCGTGCTTGTGCTGAGAATAAGCAATGGAGCATACGAACAGCGTTGTGGTGACAAGAGCCAGCTTTAAGAGAATAGGCTTTCCAATTGTGCTAGTCGATCCCTTCATGTTGCAATTTCATAACAGCGTAGCCACAAAAATATTCGATCGCTTTTAGAAAACACTAACCATTCCGAAATAATGACAATCATCTACCTCGGTGCTCAGATAATAGGGTAATAAGTTTGGGATGACTGCGTTATCGGCTGGCTACTAAGGTAATAAGGTTGGTGAGTGCGGCGGGCAAAGGTTTCAG
>DASVCT010000126.1:0-4660 GCA_036381475.1 Cyclobacteriaceae bacterium | reverse complement strand
TTTGACAAGGGCTTCAAGTTTGGACGCAACAGATTGATTTTCCATCATTTATAAGTAGCTAATTGGATTTGTGACCGTTTTTGAAAAATTGCTCGCAAAGGTATGAAATTTTTTCGTTAGTAGCTCCCTGAGCAGTTCTTTGGTGTGGATTTCACTTTCATAGTGCCCGATATCGGCCACCAGGATGCGGTTGTCGGCGTCAAAAAACTCGTGGTATTTGAAATCGGCGGAAATGAAGGCGTCGGCGCCCGCTTGGATGGCCTTGGAGAGCAGGAAGCTGCCCGCTCCCCCGCAGACCGCAATTTTGCGGATTTTCTGTCCGGGAATCCGGGTGTGCCGGATCATGGGTAAATCCATACTGATTTTCAAACGCTGTAGAAACGCCATTGGTTCCTCTGGTTGTTGAAGTTCACCGATTAACCCCGATCCCACTTCCTGATTTTCATTCACAAGTGGAGTCAGGTAATAGGCCACCTCTTCGTATGGATGACTCTTTCTCAGCGCATCCAGGATCTGCCCTTCCTGCCAGGCCGGGAAGATCACTTCGACGCGCGTCTCGTCGACGATCTCCAGCTTATCCTTTTCGCCGATGTGAGGATTCGCGCCTTCCACCGGCATGAAGGCACCCTGACCCGCCACCCGGAAACTGCAGTTCTTGTAGTTGCCGATCTGTCCCGCACCCGCCTCATGGAGGGCGGAAAGGACCGCCTCAGCGTTCTCATGCGGGACAAACGTTACCAGCTTGGCCAGTGTGTCCTTTTTGGGGAGCAGGATGCGGGTGTTTACGAGTCCGATCTTTTCCGCGATTTTGCTGTTCACGCCGCCCAACACATTGTCGAGATTCGTGTGCATCGCGTAGATGGCGATGTCGTTCCTTATGGCTTTGATCAGCGTGCGCTCCACGTAGGTAGCGCCCGTCAGCCGCTTGATCCCCCGGAAGAGGATCGGGTGGTGTGCCACGATGAGGTTGGCGCCCGCCGCGACGGCTTCGTCGACTACCGGCTCGGTACAGTCGAGCGTGACCAGCGCACCCCGCACCTCCCAACCCGGATCACCCGTGATGAGCCCCGCGTTGTCATAGGATTCCTGATAGGCGGGAGGAGCGATGGAGGAAAGGTAGGAGACAACGTCCTTGATCTTCATGTGTTGGTGTGTTGGCGTGTTGATGTGTTGATGTTGTGTGGCCCCGTAAAGTACGGTAAACTTTGGAATTTAGTCATATTTGAAAGACTACGGCTCAGTCAGTTGAAGATGCAAATGATTAACCATGGCGTCTTATTGTGGCCACCGTACCATGAAGCCATCGAAGATGTGCTTCATGGCTGCCTACCCCGACTGTCGTCGGGGCAAGCTGCCTACTGCCTACTGCCCACTAAAAAGCATACCTTTGTTCGCATGATGTTCCTTCTCCGCATCGTGCTGTACCCTTTTGCCGTGTTGTACGACATCATAACCCGGGTGAGGAACCACCTGTATGATGCCGGCATCAAGCCGTCGACGCAATTCGAGGTGCCGGTGATCGGCGTGGGTAACCTGGCGCTGGGCGGAACCGGCAAGACTCCCATGATCGAGTACCTCGTCCGCCTGCTCCCCGGGCGCGTAGCCATCGTCAGCCGCGGATATCGTCGCAAAACAAAAGGCGTGCGCGTGGCAGGCGCTGATGACGATGCCGCCACCCTGGGGGATGAACCCTACCAGGTGCACCGGAAATTTCCCGGTGTCACCGTCGCCGTCGGAGAAGACCGCGCGCTCGCCATACCGTATGTACTGGACAAGGCGCCGGACACCTCCGTAGTACTCCTGGACGATTCCTTTCAGCACCGGCGGGTGCGTCCCGCCTTTTCGATACTCCTGACGGAATACGCCCGGCCGTTCTACCGCGACTTCGTGCTGCCGTCGGGCCGCCTGCGCGAATCACGTCATGGCGCTTCAAGAGCGAATGTGGTGGTCTTGACCAAATGCCCCCCTAATCTCACCGCCCGCCAGGAAGAAAAGGCCCGCAAGGCCATCGCCCGCTACACGGATAGTCCTGTGTTCTTTGCCTCCATCCGGTACGGCCGCCCTATCCCGTTCGGGGGCAACACGTCCGCGCTGCAACACAAGATTGTGCTGTTAACCGGCATCGCCAACCCCGAACCGGCGTTTGCCTACCTTTCGCAGGGTTTCCAGGTGGTTCACCACGTTAACAATTCGGACCACTACCGGTATACGATACGGGACCTGGAATCCCTTCGCGACCTGAGCGCAGACGACGTGTCCATTATCACGACGGAAAAAGATATGGTCAAACTGGATGCCCTCGCGCTCAGCGCGCCATTTCGCCTTCCTTTGTTTTATTTGCCTATTGAAATGGTATTCCTGAATAACGGCAGCGAATTTGATGAGATAGTGAGAAATGCAGTAGGCAGCTTGCCCCGACGACAGTCGGGGTAGGAAGTAGGGCAGTAGGAAAAATATGATCTTGAAGCAAAACTCCATATCGACTCATTCGACCCATAACGCGGGCGCGACATATACACGCGCGCCATTCACCCATGGACCGCAAAGACCCCGGTGCTTTGCGGCACCCATTCACTCATTCACATTCACTCATTCACTCATTCACTCATTCACTCATTTCCTCCTGCTCCCCGTGTTGCTCCTGATACAGGTCCACACCGCCTTCGGTCAGGATGAAGAACCGCCTACCCACCGCGGATCGAGAATCGTGAACGACACCACCAAACAAATTTACGGCCCCACAACATCAAGCTATTTCTTCGAAGATGAGGTGTTCTTCAACATCGATAAGAAGTACATGATCGACACGTTGATACGCGACTTCCATCACTACACACCCTATTCGCAAAGCGGTTACACGCTCCAGGACCTCGGCAACATCGCGACCGCCTCACGCCCCATCTTCTTTGAAGTGCCGGAACAGATCGGCGTCACGTCCGGGTTTACGGTCTACGACCGCTACTGGGAGGTGCGGAAGATTAAGTACTACGACACGAAATCGCCTTACACCAACCTCAAGCTGAGCCTCGGCGGAAAGGGAAGGTCCATCACCAACGTCGCCTTTGCCCGCAACATCAACCCGCGATGGAACTTCGGCTTTAACTACCGGGGATATTTCATCGATAAACAGATCCAGCGTAGCGGTAAGGGCGACCGCAATGTGCGGTCTGTTTATTACGACATTTTTACATCGTACGAAACCCCCGACAGCACCTACCGGTTATTTGTAAACTTTGCCCGCAACCGACACCAGGTACAGGAGTATGGCGGCGTGCTGGTCGAAGATGAAAATGATCGATCCGAGTTCTTTCAACAGAACGCGCGGCGAACCCTCACCGAGGCGGAAGCACGTGAACTGCGATTGAACCTCCACCTGTTCCACCAGTATCGCGTGGGCAGCGGCCTGCAGATCTATCACAAGTTCGACCGGTACCGACAGGGCAACGACTTTTACGACACGCCGGGGTCTGAACCTTCAGGATACTACGAACACATCGAGATCGACAGCGCGAAGGTTACCGACGAATCGCGGTTCGTCACCATGCGGAACGAGGCAGGCATCAAAGGCAACTTGCTGAAGCTGTTTTACAACGGCTATTACGCGATTCGGAATTTCAACATGGACTACATGTACCTCAACGACGACACGCTGCACGTGCGCACGTCGGGTGCGGAACACTACCTTGGCGGCCGTATGATCCTGCATCTCGACTCGCTCATGACGCTCAGCGGATGGGTCGAGTTTATGAACAACGGTAACTTCCGAATCGAAGGCACCCTCAAAAGCCGGTGGCTGGAAGCGTCGCTGAAACAAAACCAGTTTGAGCCGGGATTCGTACAGCAGGCCTACCGGGGGAGTTTCAACGCCTGGAACAACGGCTTCAGCCCGGTTAATGTCACCCAACTCAACGGGTACCTTCATTACAGGTCGCGGATGCTTCACGTGTCACCAGGTGTGACGTTTACCCGGATGAACAACTACGTTTACTTCAACGAAGACACGAGCCGGGTGCAGCACGTCATGCCGATGCAGGCGGGAGGGAGTCATGTGATCTTCAGTCCGGAGCTTCGCCTGAGCGTCACGATGGGGCATGTGTCTCTCAGGACGAGGACGATATACACGTCGTTGCTGGAGAATAGCGAAGGTGCCATGAAAGTACCCGAGCTTTTCGTCAACGCGCAGCTCTCGTACGAGAACATTCACTTTGGCGGCAACCTGGAGTTGCACACCGGCGTGGAGGTGCATTGGCAGTCGGCCTACGACGCGCTGGCTTACGCGCCGGAGTTACAGCAGTTTTACGTACAGGATCCCCGCATCGCGTTTCGTTCCAATGCGTTCCCGTTGGTCGACGTCTTCCTGAACGCCAAGATCAAGCGCGGCCGCATCTTCCTAAAATATCACAACCTCGTGCAAGCCGTTACAGGGGAGGGGTACTTCCCCACGCCGTATTACCCCGGACAGGCGAATGTGGTGGACTTTGGTTTTGATTGGTCGTTTTATGACTGAGGTACCTTCTGTCTGAACCACATAGATTCTGTGTTGAAGTCCAAGGTTTTTTTGGTTTTTCTTTAAGATGTGGGAATGTGGATAACCCCGTTCAAAGTTTTGGGTAAAGACAAAGGGAATCCCTCTGAGGGGGTTACCCACATTCCCACATCC
>DASVCT010000125.1:0-36479 GCA_036381475.1 Cyclobacteriaceae bacterium | reverse complement strand
GAGGGTCAAGGCTGCCTGCTCCTCCTCCATTGTTCGGCTCAGTAGGCCTTACGTCGTCTTCAGTGCAGGAAGTGAGGGCCATCGAGCTAACGAAGGCGATGACCATAATGTAGATGATCTTTTTCATGGGTTGATTAGGTTTGGGTTTTTTGATTATGAACCTGGGTTGTTTTGTACTGATATCAGAGGGGATCGAGACTTCCAGCTCCGCCGCCATTGTTCGGCTTAATAGGGCTCACCTCGTCATCAGTACAGGCAGTCAAGGCAATGGAACTAGCAATGGCAATAGCCATTATGTACAACAGCTTTTTCATATAGGGTTGGTTTTAGGTTTTTGTTTATTTTTCTGTTTGGAGTAATTTTGTAGTCCAAAGGTGCGGGTTGTCTTTAATCTATTTGGCGTAATAAAATTTCATTAATTACCCGTGTACGATAATTTTTTGAAAGCTATCATTGCCCTGTCGATATTTTTGTCGGGCTTACTCGGGATAAGAACTGAAGTTTACGCCCAACAGGAAGAGCTCGATTCACTCAACGCACTACTCCCTGAAGCCCGCGGCGGGGAACGCTTCGAAGTACTCTATGCACTGGCGCGGGTACACTCCGAAAAGAACTACGACCTGGCCTTGTCCTATGCACAGCAAGCAAAGGAGATAGCATTGTCAACAGGCGACAGCCTGGGTATCGTAAAGGCCAGTCGTGCGATGGGCAACATCTACGTAAAGAAAAGCGACCTTGATGCAGCCATTCAGCAGTACAAGCCTGTCCTCGGCATCGCCCGCAGGAACCAATACATCGACCAACTCAAGTTCCTCCTGAACGGACTTGCACTGGCCTATACCTACCAGGCCAACTACGACAAGGCACTGGACTACCACTTTCAATCACTCGTCATCCGGGAGGCAGAAGGTAACCCGATGGAAATGAGTATAGCCTACAACAACATCGGGCTGGTGTACTACAAGCTGCGCGACTTCGAACAGGCACTGGACTACTTCCTGCGATCGCTTGACATCAAACGCGAGGCCAACAACTTCTACGACATCGACTATTGCCTGATCAACATCGGGCTTTGCTATAATGCGCTGTCGGAAAATACCAAAGCGATACGGTATCTCAACGAGGCGCTCACCTATTGCGAAGATCGATGTACACCCGAGCGACTCAATCAGATCTACTACACACTGGGTTCGGCCAACCTCGGCCTGGGTAATCTGGAAGAGGCGTACCGGCATTTTCACACATCCTATGAGATCGCTACCGAGAGCCAGAACAGGAGATGGGAAGCGGAGAACCTGTTCGGCCTTTACCTCGTGAGCGTAAGAATGGGTGACTCGGAACGTGCCATCCAGTTCCTGCAACAGGTTGAAACAATACTGGAAGGTATCGACTACACCGAATTGCGGATTAACGTGTACGCCGCCTTCGCCGACTTTTACGCTACGCGAAGAGATTTCGAAAAGGCGTCGACCTACCAGAACAAGTATATCAGCCTGAAGGATAGTGTTTACAACGAGCAACTGATCAGCAACCTCGCCAAGATCAAGACGAACTTTGAAGAGCGCCAGAACATCGCGATCATCGCGTCCAAGAACGAAGCGCTCGTCCGACAGCAGCGCTTCAACATCGCCATCGTCATCATCGCTGTGCTGGCCGGCCTGCTCGTATTTGTCCTCTATCGAAGCAACCTGGTCAAGAAGCGCGTCAACCAGGCCCTGTCGGATGCCAAGGTTACTATCGAAGACCAGAACCGACAGCTGACATCCCTCAACCGCAACCTCGAACGGATGGTTGACGCCCGAACGATCGAACTACAGGTAGCGAATGAGGCGCTGAAGCGTGTTAACGACGAGCTGGACAATTTCATCTACAAAACGTCTCACGACATCCGCGGTCCGCTGGCCAGCCTCAAGGGAATGTGTAACGTCGCTATCATGGACGTAAAGGATCCACTGGCCCTCGACTACTTCAACAAACTCGACGCTACGGCAGAGAAGCTGAATACCATCCTGACCCGGCTTCTGATCATCAACCAGATCAATAATTCCTCTGCCAGCCACGAACTCATCGACTTTGCCGAAATCGTCGACGACGTCATCGTACTGGAACGCAAGCGGGGCCTGCCCCCGCGCCTCACCATCAAAAAGGAAATCGAAGAGAACATCATCTTCTATTCCGACAAGGAACTTATCCGCATCATTCTCGAGAACCTCATCGACAACGCCATCAAATTCTACAACGATTCGGACCGTGCCGATCCTTTCGTCATGATCAAGGTCGAACGGGACGGCAATACGCTCAAAGTCCGGGTTATCGACAACGGCATCGGCATCAGTCAGGTCAATCCGGACAAGATCTTCCAGATGTTCTCCCGGGCATCCGAACGATCCGGCACCGGTGGCATCGGCCTCTACCTTACGAAGACCGCAACCGAGAAGATTGGTGGCCAGATCGACCTCAAGACCACACCCGAAGGCTACACAGAGTTCTTCGTCAAGTTTTCGCTCACCACCTCCCGAATGCGGGCCGAAGTGGCCGTCTAGATTTTTTTCGCAACGTTACTATTATCATCTTTGCAGGGGCTGAACCGACCCTGAAACGGTTATTGCGTTCATCATGAAAAAATTCAAGAGATATACCGTTACATCCGCGCTTCCGTATGCGAACGGCCCGCTCCACATCGGGCATATCGCCGGCGCTTACCTGCCCGCGGACACCTACGTGCGGTACCTGCGCCTGAGGGGCGAGGATGTTATTTATGTGGGTGGGTCCGACGAACACGGTGTGGCGATAACCCTGGGCGCACGGAAGGAAGGCGTTTCCCCGCAGGTGTTTGTCGACAAGTATCATGAGATGATGAAGAAGTCCTTTCAGGAGTTCGGCATCTCGTTCGACGTGTATTCCCGGACGTCAGCAAAAATTCACTACGACACGGCGCAGGAGTTTTTTACGAACATTTACAATAAGGGTATACTCCTGGAAGAGACTTCCGATCAATATTACGATGAACAGGAAGGGATCTTTCTCGCCGACCGGTACATCATAGGCACTTGCCCCAATTGCGGATATGAGAATGCATACGGCGATCAGTGTGAGCGCTGTGGCACAAGTCTGAGTCCGCGCGATCTTATTAACCCCCGGTCTACTGTTTCCGGCCAGCCACCCGTACTCCGTGAGACGAAGCACTGGTATTTTCCACTCGATAAGTATGAGTCGTGGCTTCGGGAGTGGGTCCTGGTAGGCCACAAGGACGACTGGAAGACGAACGTGTACGGCCAGTGCAAGTCGTGGATCGAACAAGGCCTTCAACCGCGCTCGATCACCCGCGACCTCGACTGGGGTGTACCAGTACCACTCCCGGAGGCAAAGGGAAAGGTCCTGTATGTTTGGTTTGATGCACCTATCGGGTACATTTCAGCGACGAAAGAGCTACGGCCGAACGACTGGGAAAAATACTGGAAAGATCCGGATACCCGCCTCATTCATTTTATTGGCAAGGACAACATCGTGTTTCACTGTATCATCTTCCCCGCGATGTTAAAGGCGGCCGGCGACTACGTCTTACCCGACAATGTACCGGCCAATGAATTCCTTAACCTGGAAGGTGATAAGCTTTCTACATCTCGTAACTACGCCGTATGGCTGCACGAGTACCTTCAGGAACTGCCCGGACGCCGTGACGAATTACGATACGTGCTAACCAGCATTTCACCGGAAACAAAGGATGCCGATTTCACCTGGAAGGATTACCAGCAGAAGGTGAACAGCGAGCTCGTCGCTATTCTTGGCAACCTGGTGAACCGCGTTATGGTTCTGACCTGGAAGTATTTTGACGGCGTAGTCCCGGACAGGTCGGAGTTGTCCGAATCCACCGACGTCCGCGCCGGGATCAACCGTGCTAAGGAACAAACCGTCGCCCAGTTCAACGAGAGCATTAGCGAAATGATCAATGCACTCGACACGTTCCGGTTCAGGGAAGCCCAGTTCCACATGATGAACCTGGCCCGTGCAGGCAACAGGTTTCTGGCCGACACCCAGCCCTGGAAAGTTGCTGCAAACGACAAGGACGCCGTGGCCGATATCCTACGGTTCGCCCTGAACCTCTGCGGCAACATCGCCCTGGCATGTGAGCCATTTCTTCCTGATGGGGCATCGGGGATGCACCGGCAACTCAACCAGGACGACAAAGAATTATCCGGGCAGCGCACTGCTTTCTGGACCGGGCGTCGTCTCGTCGACACGGTGACCGCCGGCCATCAGTTGAACAAACCGGAACTCTTGTACCGTAACGTGGAAGATGCCGATATCGAACGGCAAGTAGCGAAGCTGAAGAAGGCGCGCGGAGGCCAGGTGGCAGCAGCGGAATCAAACGTGGAGCCCCTCAAACCACAGATTGCCTTCGACGATTTTGCAAAGCTCGACATTCGCGTCGGAAAGGTCCTCCAGGCTGAAAAAGTCGAGAAGTCCGACAAGCTATTGAAGCTGATTGTCGACACCGGTATCGACCGGCGAACGATTCTCAGCGGTATTGCCCGTCACTATAAGCCAGAGGAACTTGTGGGGCAGCAGGTAACACTTATTGCCAATCTGGCACCGCGCAAGATGCTGGGTATTGAATCGCAGGGTATGATCCTGATGGCAGAAGACCGCGATGGTAAGCTGCGACTTGTTACCCCGTCGAAACCCGTGAATCCCGGTTCAACCGTGACTTGATCCGCTGTACTTGTCCAGCTTTTCGCCGAAGGTCACGTCCCCATTTTTGCGGACGTGCAGCTTGATATTCACGACGAGTTCTTCCGCGCCCGCCTCAAGGCACGCTTGCTGGGCCAGGCGAACGGCTTGCATGGCCTCATCGTAAGGTCCTTCGATTACCGTTTCCATGGCGCCAACCTGGTAGCGCAAGCCGCTTGCTGCAATAGCATCGATGGCTTTATCGATGAGCGGATACGCCCGGTCGCTCGTCGTCAGGGGGACGATCTGAAGAGCAAGATGAATATTGTATTTCATAATAGGGTCCTTTTAAAAAGACGCATCAATCATTATACTGGCTCATTGTGCGGTCGAGTCCCTGTGTGCAGAACGACAGGATCATCTCCACCGCCTTGTCGATATACTTTGGCAGCGCCTCAAATTCCTCGGCGGTAAAGCGGCTCAGAACATAATCAACCTGGCGGCCGCGGGGAAAGTTGTCGCCGATGCCGAATCTGAGGCGTGCGTAGTCCGGGCCGCCTAACTCGGTTTCTATGCTTCCAAGTCCGTTGTGTCCGGCGGTGCTGCCCCTCCCTCTCATACGAAGGCTTCCGAAGGGGAGGGCTACGTCGTCGACGACGACAAGCAGGTTTTCTTTTGCAATCTTCAAGGTGTTCATCCAGTACAGAACGGCCTTTCCACTCAGGTTCATGTACGTACTGGGTTTGATCATGTGGAGCGTCCTGCCTTTGTAACGGCCTTCTGCCTTATCTGCCAGGCGCTGGGTGGAGAATGTCGCATCAAGTTTGTCGGCGAGTTGGTCCAGCACGAGAAAACCGATGTTGTGCCGCGTCAATTCGTATTCCGCTCCGATGTTTCCCAGTCCCGAAATAAGGTATTTCATATCGCAGTGGCTAAATGTAGCGAAGGGTATCTAGCGCCCAAAAATAAAAAGAGTCCCGGACACACGCCGGGACTCTCAATAAGTAATGACAAACACCCTTATTTCTTGGGTTCCTCTTTCTTTGGTTCGGCGCCGGGTGCAGCGGCGGCAGCAGCACCTTCAGCGGGTGCGGCTTCAGCTGTAGCCACTTCCAACTTAGCTGCGCGAGGCACTTCAACGACGGCGATAGGCGCATTGCGGGAGTCGGCAAACTCAAGACCCGGGCGAACGACGTCCGAGACTTTCACCGCATGGTGAAAGTCGAGGTGAGACACATCGACGTCGATGTGGTCGGGCATATCCTTGGGATAAGCGATAACTATGAGTGAGTCTTTCTTTCTCACCAGGGTTCCGCCCTTCATGACGCCGGGCGACTGACCGACAAGTCGTGTAGGGATTTTCATTCTGATCTTTCGGTCTTCAGAAATGCGGAGAAAGTCGGCGTGCATGATGATTTCACTGACAGGATGGAACTGCACATCCTGCAGGATGGCCTGGCATTCTTCTCCCTCGATGTTGACGTGGACGAAGTGGGCTTCGTTGGTGTAGACCAGGTCCCGGAAAAGGATCATCGGAGCGTAGAAATGTATCTGTGTACCCCCACCGTAAAGAACGCAGGGGACGTTACCTTCTTCTCTTAAATGCTGCGCGTCGCTCTTGCCGAGATTTGCTCTTTTAAACCCTATAATCTCAACTGTTTTCATGATGTATTTTGATTTGTGAATGTTTACAACTGGATGAACAAGGAGCTGATGGATTCGTGATCATGAATCTTCCGGATCGCTTTCGCGAACAGATCCGAGACTGTGAGCACCTTGATCTTTGAAAGATTTTTTTTCAGAGGTATCGTGTCGGTGACTACAAGTTCCTCAAGGACCGATTCGTGAACATTCTCGTAAGCGTTCCCCGAGAGGACAGCGTGGGTACACACCGCCCTTACCGACTTGGCGCCATTTTCCATGATCAGGGCTGCTGCGCGGCAGATGGTGCCGCCCGTGTCTACGAGGTCGTCTACCAATACCACGTCTTTGCCTTCCACTTCTCCGATGAGTCTCATAGAGCTGACCTTGTTGGCTTCCTTGCGGTACTTGTCGCAGACGGCAAGTTCGGCGTCGAAATATTTCGCGAAGCTCCGCGCCCGCTTGATGCCGCCAACATCGGGCGATGCGAACATAATGTCGGAAAGCCCGAGCGACTTCAGGTAGGGCACGAAAATATACGCGCCGTCAAGGTGGTCGACCGGAATATCGAAGAAGCCCTGGATCTGGTCGGCGTGGAGGTCGCATGCCATGATGCGTGTGGCGCCGGCCGCAGAGATAAGATTGGCAATCAGTTTGGCTGCAATAGAAACGCGTGGTTTATCCTTTCGATCCTGCCGGGCATATCCGAAATAGGGAATGAGCACGTTCACGCTGGAGGCACTGGCCCTTCGTGCCGCGTCGACCATAAGGAGCAGCTCAAGAAGGTTGTCGGCGGGGGCGAAGGTCGATTGGATGATAAATACCTCATGACCGCGTACGGACTCGCCAATGAAGGGCGACATTTCGCCATCGCTGAAGCGCTGGTATTGAACCTTGGTCAACGGTTCTCCATAGGCATGGGCTATTCGCTGAGCCAGGTAGATTGTTGCGCTTCCGCTTAGAATTTTTACTGCCATGATCGTCAGGTCCCCGCCGGGCCCGGTACCCCTTTGAATACAAAAATCCCGTCTCCAGGCGGGATCCTCTCGTTGCCCGACCAGGGCTCGAACCTGGACTTTCCTGAATCAAAATCAGGCGTGTTGCCAGTTACACCATCGGGCAAAGTGATGTAAGTCCCCAAATTGGGATTGCAAAGGTAGAATTATTTTTCAAAAAGTAAGGCTGACAGGGGATTTTTAGAGGTCGTTTTCCTGGGCCGTTGCGCCTTCCAGGAAGCCTTCCGCCCAGAACCTGTACTTGTCAAGTATAGAGATCACGGCGTTTCGCAAGTGGCGGTTGTTGTTGAAATCGATCGAGCCGTACTGTGTGGTTGCATATCCCTGCCAGATGGAACGGTTCTGCCTTCTGTCGTAAAACTGAATGAGCAACGTTCCGGTCCTCAGGTTGAAATCCTTCGCGTCGTAATTGAGATTTTCATTTTGCGTCCTGATCCATTCTTCGATATCAGGTTGGTTGTAGCCATGAAATCGAAGGCTGTCGTTGAACATCTTGAACCCAATGATCAGGTGCGGCCTGTTCGAGGTTTGCCGGTAACCGAGAAATTTCATGCGTGCGATGATCGACTTTTCAATCATCTCATTCGTCATCGTCGAATCCGTCGGAGCGGCGGGACGCATGATATCAAAGGTCCTGTACTTCTTGAAATTTCCCTTATAGCTGTAGTCGTATTCGACGGGGAGTTCTTTATATCCGAGGCAAGAAGTAAAGAGGATAGCGAGTGACGCAAGGTAAACTTTGTTCATAAAACCAACCAGTTAAAGTGCGGCAATCCGTATTTCACGTTGAATATATATCAAAATCAATACCTTACCAACACAAACAGGCAATCGTTTACCAAAAACTCAGGATTGCGCTAGTATCCAGCTTTTTGCATTTATGAAAGCCAGGATCCATGGAGAAATCTCGTCGCTCCTGCGCTCGGCCGGATAGTAGCCCCAATTCCACGGAAACAGTGACCGCTCCAGGTGCGGCATAATGGCCAGGTGCCTGCCATCGTGCGAACACAGCGCTGCGACCGCCCCATCCGAATCGTTTGGATTGCCCGGGTATTCCGTATAGGTGTATCGCGCTGCAACCTGGTAGCGTGAAGCCCCGTCAGGCAAGCGAAAGCGCCCTTCGCCATGCGCAATCCAGCAACCCAGCTGCGTCCCTGCCAGACCGCCCAGCATTACGGAATTACTCTCGGGAATGGTCAGGTTCACGAAGGCCGATTCGAATTTGCCGGAGCCGTTGTGATGCATTTTCGGATGATCATTCAAGTCGCGGTACAACAGGCCAAGTTCCATCACGAGCTGACAACCGTTGCACACGCCGATTGACAAAGTATCCGGCCGTTCATAAAAATCATTCAAGGCCTTGCGCGCCCGGCCGTTGTACAGGAACGCCCCCGCCCATCCCTTTGCCGAACCGAGTACGTCGGAATTTGCAAACCCGCCGGGGAAAGCGATGAGCTTCACGTCGTCAAGGTCTTCCCGCCCCGACACGAGGTCGGTCATGTGTACATCCCGAACGTCGAAGCCCGCCAGATAGAGCGCGTAGGCAAGTTCACGGTCGCCGTTCACACCTTTCTCACGGATAATGGCAGCCGTAATGCCTGAGCCGGTTGTCCTCTTGCGACTAATACCCAGCGTCTCCAGGCGTCCGTCAAACCCCGTGGGAAATGCATAAGCGAGAGGTTGCCGACCGTAGTTCCTGCTGCGCAGGTCGGCATGAGCGATTGGGCGTTGCAGCCTGTCCAGTTTGTGGGATGTGCTAAACCACGCGGCCCTGAGGCGGTCGATATCCAATTGGTGCCCGCCTACCTTCAGCACACGCTCCTCGGTAACCTTCGCGAGGCTGTGGACAGGAATCCCGCGCCCGCTGAACAGCGTGGTCACGTAATCCGGATCTTTCACCTGGATCAGAACGCCGGGCTTTTCGCTGAACAGAAACCGGATCAGGTCTTCGCCTGACTCCGGCAGGCTTACGTCCATCCCGACACCAGGTGTGGGGAAGCACATCTCCAGCAATGCGGTGATTATACCCCCCGCAGAAATATCGTGCCCGGAAAGAATCCGTTCTTCCCGAATCAGCTGCTGCACCGCCGCGAACCCGTTCTGAAACAGCGCCTCATCAGCGACGTCGGGTATCTCATCGCCCAGTTGGCCCACAACCTGCGCGAAGGCAGTTCCTCCCAGTGCTGCAGGTCCTGAAGAAAAATCGATGTAAAGGATTGCGCTGCCCGGTTCGTCGAGCAACGCAGGGCTGACGGCCTTCCGCACGTCCGATACTTCTGCCACCGCAGAGATGATGACTGTGCCGGGCGAATACACAACCTGGCCGTCGGGATATTTCTGCGTCATTGAAAGGGAATCCTTTCCCGTGGGAATGTTAATGCCAAGGCGGATCGCAAAATCGCTCACAGCTTCGACCGCGCGATATAACCTTGCATCTTCGCCGCTGTTCTTCGCCGGCCACATCCAGTTGGCGCTGAGTGACACACCCGTGAGACCATACGTCAAGGGCGCCCATACCAGGTTCGTTAAAGCTTCCGCGATAGCAAGCTTTCCGCCAATAGCGGGATCGATAAGCGATGCCTGCGGCGCGTGACCGATGGCCGTAGCGACGCCGTTGCGCCCGGAGTAGTCGAGCGTCATTATGCCTACGTTGTTGAGCGGAAGCTGGATTTGACCGCAAGTCTGTTGCATGGCGACCTTTCCCGTAACGGAACGATCGACCTTATTGGTAAGCCAGTCTTTGCAGGCTACGGCTTCGAGTTGAACCACTTGTTGGACGTACTCATCGAATTTTTTTGGATCGTAGGTAACCGGCTGATGCGTTGCCTGCACCGTCTTGTCTTCCATTATGGTTGTGGGAGCCGACCCGAAAAGGTGGCGTACCAGGATGTCGACAGGCTTCTGGTTCGTACTTGCCTTTTCGAACACGAGCCGCCGATCGCCGGTGGCTTCACCCACAACATAAAAGGGAGCACGCTCCCGTTCGGACACCACGCGAAGTTGCTCCAGGTCCTTCTCGTGAAGGCCGAGACCCATGCGTTCCTGCGACTCGTTGCTGATGATTTCTCTTTCGGATAAAGTTGGATCACCGACGGGAAGTTTGTCGATGTATATCTTGCCCCCGGTTTCTTCAAGCAATTCGGAGAAGCAATTCAGGTGACCACCTGCGCCGTGGTCGTGGATGGTGATGATGGGATTATCATCCGCCTCGACCATCGCACGGATCGCGTTCATTACCCGTTTCTGCATCTCGGGGTTCGATCGTTGAACTGCGTTCAACTCAATGGTATTGGCGTATTCGCCCGTGGCGACGGACGAGACTGCACCTCCACCCATGCCAATGCGATAATTGTCACCGCCCAGCATGACGATCCGGTCGCCTGCCGACAGTTTGCCCTTGGCGCTGTCTTCCTTTCTTGCAAATCCGACTCCTCCTGCCAGCATGATAACCTTGTCGTAACCGTACGTCCGCTCGCCGTCTTCGTGCTCAAAGGTCAGCAAGCTGCCGCATATCAGGGGTTGTCCGAACTTGTTGCCGAAATCGGAGGCGCCATCGGAAGCCTTGATCAGAATTTCCGCAGGTGCGTGGTACAACCACTTCCGCGGTCTGATCCTGTTTTCCCAGGGCCTTCCTCCTTCAAGACGCGGGTAAGAGGTGATGTAAACTGCGGTACCTGCCAGCGGGAGTGATCCCTTGCCTCCGGCGAGGCGGTCGCGAATTTCACCACCGGATCCTGTGGCCGCACCATTAAATGGTTCTACCGTTGTTGGAAAATTATGCGTCTCTGCCTTAAGGGAAATTACCGCGTTGATATCCCGGACAGCAAAAAATGCTGGAACGTCCTGCCGCAGCGGTGCGAATTGTTCTACTACAGGCCCCGCGATAAAGGCAACGTTGTCGCGGTACGCGGAAACCAATTTATTGGGATTGGCAGAAGATGTCTTGCGTATGAGTTGAAAGAGACTGTGTTCTTTTTGCTTTCCGTCGATGATAAACGTTCCGTTGAAGATCTTGTGGCGGCAGTGCTCCGAGTTTACTTGTGAAAAGCCGAACACCTCGCTGTCGGTCAGCTTGCGACCCAACTCACGGCTGACCGTTTCGAGATATTGTATTTCTTCGTCGCTGAGGGCGAGGCCCTCGGATTCGTTATACGCCGAAATAGAGTCGACCTCCCTGATAGCTTGAGGTATTGCGCGGATCGTGTAAAGGTCCTGATCCAGAATAGGATACCGTTCTTCGAGCATGGGGTCGAACGGATCGTCGGTTACCGACGGCGTGAACATTTCGATTCGTGTGATGCCCGTGATGCCCATGTTTTGGGCGATTTCGACGGCGTTTGTACTCCAGGGTGTGATCATTTCCCTCCGCGGTCCCTTGAACGGTCCGGCGACGCTTGTGTCGGTCTCGGGCCGGGCTCCAGCAAAAAGCCATACCAGTTTGTCGATGTCGGATTTTGAGAAAGGCTGCGCCGTCCCAACCGCGAAGATCGTGTTGGTGTCTGAACGGAAGAATGCGATCATGGAAAAGGAAAACGTTTGGCGAAGCGCAAAAGTAACACGCTTCGGCGGGATTTCAGGCAAAATTAGAAACGAATTGGGCTATTCCATAATGACCGAAGCCGCTGCCGGCAACAGCTTGTTGTGCCCCGTTTCCAGAACGTGAAAGGTAATATTACTCAACCGTTTGAAAACTGGTTTCAGCCGCTGCGGCGGAATGATGCGGTCGTAGCGACCAGTTACGACGACCACCCGTGTGCCGTGCGCTTCCATCATGCGAAGCAGTTCTTTCATATCAAATTTAAGATGCCTGAGAACGACCCAGGTATTGTACACCCGGGCGCGCTTTGCGGGCGTGTCCATCTGGTTTTCTGCGAACCGAAGCACTTTTCTGTCTACCAGACCCAATGCTCTTGCCAGTTGCGTGAGGCGGGTGAAACGCTTTTCATGATTGATGGTGCTCCTGAACAGCGCGCGGATAGGCGAAGGCCATGTCGCCAGATTATACCAGAAGGAGGGACGAATGCCATCGCCGGCGATGAGGTATAGTGTTTGGACCTGCCCGGGAAACGCCTCGTAAGTAGCCAGTGCAAACTTACCGCCCAGGCTAAATCCGGCGACAGAAAATGTTGAGATGTCTTCCCGGGCAAGGAGGGTGGCCATCGTCTCCTTCCATATATCTTTTTCCAGCGGTGAATCCGGATTCTCCCAGGTACTTTTTCCGTGGAAGTACACGTCGACGAGGATGAGCCGGAATCTGGACCCCACTGTGTCCAGCCAGGGATGAAATGCCTTGTGGGTTTGCCCGAAGCCATGGAAGGCGATCAGTGGCAGATTGCCTGAGCCGGCAACGTAGTAGAAAATGGTGCTGTCCGGTAGCCCAATGCTTCGTTCGCTATATGCATCCATTACTTTGCTGCCGGGTTTGTCGGCGTCTGATCCAAAATTGGCAAATTTGAGTTAAAATAATTTGAAGGCACAGCCGTCTTACCTCTTAACTGGTCCATTCTAGTGAGGCGCCGTGGAACTGGCAATGCAGCTTAAAGAACAGACATTTCTTCGGGAAAGAGGAAGGTTGCTCAACTTTATCCGCAACCGGGTATCCAGTCTTGAAGAAGCTGAAGACATCCTGCAGGATGTGTTCTACCAGTTCATTGCGGGCTATGATTCCATCGAATCGCTGGACCGCGTCACGTCTTGGCTGTTTTCCGTGGCTCGAAACAAGATTATCGACCGGTACCGGAGAGATTCAGTTCGTCCACGGAGGACGAATCTATCGCAGCCGACTGGGCCGGATGACGACGTGCCCCTCACGATTCAGGACCTGTTGCCGGATCTTGGAAACACACCAGAAGACTCGTACCTGCGGGAGATGATCTGGGACGCGATCATGGAGGCGCTGGAAGAGCTGCCGCCTGAACAGCGGGAAGTGTTTGTCCGGAATGAAATTGAAGACGTCAGCTTCCGGGAACTTGCTGCGGAACAGGGAGTTTCGATCAACACGCTGCTTTCGCGAAAGCGATATGCGATCCTCGCACTGAGAAAGCGGTTGCAGAAGCTGTACGACGAGTTATAAAAAAATGAAAAAGCAAATACCGTGAGCAGCAACGTGCATCGCGGTCTATGAAATCATACGAGCCATGAAAAGAGGTGGAAGAATTTTGTTGTGGATCCTGTTGGGCCTTTTGATCCTGACAGTATTCACCTTCCTGACCCAACAACTTTGGAACTGGCTGGTACCTGACCTTTTCGGCGGTCCGGTCATCACGTTCTGGCAGGCACTGGGCCTTTTGGTGCTGTCAAAAATATTGCTGGGCGGGCTGGCCAAGGGAGGCCACAGGGGGCCGCATTCCTGGAAGATGCGAGCTCATGAAAAATTTTCGCGCCTGTCGGCGGAGGAAAGGGAGGCCCTGAAGCAGAGAATGAGGGAAAAGTGGTGCCGGCCTCGCGGCGATGTCGGGTCTGAAGAGCGGAAACCCGAGGATTCATCAGAATAAACTGCCATCCCGCTGCTAAATTGCGGCGATGTTACAGAACAAGGTCGTACTCGCTTTCATACTCGTTTCCCTGATCCTGCTGGTCGACCTACTGTTTCTGGGCATGTTGCGGAGAATCACTCCCAACATGAATCGTTGGCTGCGAATCATCCTGCTTTCCGCTGTTGCCGGGACAACCGTGTTTGCGATTGCCACCGTGGTGATGTACTACGAGGCTGACCTGCTCGGAATCGAAGAGGGAATAAATCAATGGAACATAACGGCCCTGCTGGTGATCTACGGCACGAAGGCCATTCCGGTGGCCACAACCGTGGTACAGGATACGTTCCTGGTTGTCGCAAACACCATCACGGCCCTTCGCAGGAAACGCACGACGCAGGGAGATGCGTATCCTAAGATCACCCGTGCCGCTTTTCTGGAAAAGGCAGCGTTGACTACCGCTGTACTTCCATTTGGTGCTTCAATATTCGGTATTTCTTATGGTGCCTACGATTATCGCGTGCTGACACGGACGATTCACCTTCCTAACCTTCCGCAGGCATTCGATGGCATCCGCATCGGCCAGATCTCAGACATCCATTGTAATCCGGCATATTACCGATCGAAGATTCGCGGCGGCATCGAATTGTTTATGCAGGAAAAGCCCGATGTTATTTTTTTTACAGGCGACCTCGTGAACTACCGGACGAGCGAGCTTTACGAATATTCTGAGATGCTCCGACTGTTGCGCGCCCCCATGGGCGTATTTTCCGTTACAGGCAATCACGACTATGGCGACTACATTTCATGGCCCACGACAACAGCCAAGCGGAAGAATTTCCAGGACTTTATTCGAGCGCATCACGAACTTGGCTTCGACATCCTCATGAACGAAAACCGCTTCCTTCGAACTGGCGGAGAACAGATCGCTATTCTTGGTGTAGAAAATTGGGGAAAGGGACGCTTTCCCAAGCTTGGCCGGCTTGATCTTGCCCACCGGGGCACTGAGGAGGCGCCCGTAAAGCTGTTGCTGTCGCATGATCCCAGCCATTGGGATGCCATTGTCCGGCCCGACTTTCCCGACATAGACGTCATGTTTGCCGGACACACCCATGGGTTTCAGATGGGGATCGAGATCGGAGACTTCCGGTGGAGTCCGGCGAAATATTCATACGCTCAGTGGGCCGACTTGTACCGTGAGGGTAAACAATACCTCTACGTGAATCGTGGTTTTGGATGCCTCGGCTTCCTTGGAAGAATCGGCATGCCGCCGGAGTTGACTATCATAGAACTCAGGAAGGCCTGACGTCAGCTTCCGCCGCGCATCTGGTGCAGCAATTCCATTTCTTCCCTTGTTTTACTGAAAAGTCGCTGGAACAATTCAAAAGGTCTTTTGTAAAGAACATGACGACCGGCGTCAGGGAGGAACGCTTCCGGAGGTTGCTGAGGTTGGAATGACGGATAGGCGGGAAGGTTTCGCGCAGCACGCGCCGCCATCAGGGCAGCACCTATTGACGATGCGTCTTCCGTGTTGTTGCGATGAACCGGTATCCCAAAAATATCGCTGAGGATCTGCAGCCATTCACGCGAGTGGACGAATCCGCCGCTCGCATTGATTCGTTCCATGTCACCTCCCGCTTCACGAAGGAGACCGGCAACCTGGTAGAGCGCAAAGGAAATTCCCTCCATGACAGCCCGAGTGAAATGCTCCTGACGGTGTCTTGTTGTAATGCCAAAGAACGCTCCACTTACGCGGCTATCCCAGATCGGGGCGCGCTCGCCCATAAGGTAAGGCAGGAAGATCAATCCTTCCGCACCGGGAGGCAATGCTACCGCACGTGAAAGGTAGGAAGCGTAATCGCGCAACGACGTCGGCGTATGACCGAGCAGATCGCGAAGATACCATTGCAAGATAACGCCACCGTTGTTTATCGGTCCTCCACATATGAAGATATCTTCGTCCAGGACATAGTTGAATGTCATGGATGAAAAGTTGTGACGGGGAGTCGGCGAGGCAACGCGAACGGCTCCGCTCGTTCCGATGGTGAGACAGGCGATGCCTTTGGTGATGGCGTTACTTCCAAGATTGGCGAGGCACCCGTCGCCACCTCCGACAACAAACCACGTGGTCGGTGGAAGTGAAAGCAACTCCTGTAAGTTGCGTGGAAGGTCGTTTCGCCGGTAGCGTGTGGGGACGAGGACGGACAGGTTGTGCTCTTTGATTCCAGCCAGTTCGAGTGACTTGGGATTCCATTGGCGTCGAACGATATCCATCAGTCCTGTACCCGATGCCGCCGAGTGGTCCATCTCATAATCGCCGAAGAGGCGATGCCAGATGAACTCCTTAATGGAGATGAAGCGTGAGGCGTGGCGAAAGGTGTCTGGTTCATAATCGCGGAGCCACATGAGCTTCACAAGCGGGCTCATCGCATGTATTGGCGTACCTGTCGTTTCGTACAGTTCACGTGCATCCGCCGATGCGCGAAGCGCCTGGGCTGAGGCTGCACAGCGACTGTCTGCCCAGGTCAGCATGTGGCGAAGGGGTCGACCGTTTCGATCGACGGCGATTACCGAATGCATCGCGGTGCTCAGGCCTATTGCCTCAGGCGGCCCACCCAGCGTCTCTACCGTTGCCCGTACGCATTGAACAAAGGCCTCCCAAATCTGTTCCGGATCCTGTTCGCTGGCGAAAGGTGCCGGGTGGAATGTCGGGTAGGGCGACTGTTGTACTGAAAGCACTTCGTCCATAGACTCACTAAGGGCTACGGCCTTCGTGCTCCCCGTGCCGATGTCGATGCCGAGGAAATAGTTCACCGCGTAAGGATAGGGGGAAATGGGGAAATATGGAAATGTGTTGAGGTGTTGACGTGTTAATGTGTTGATGTTGGTTCGTGCCACTTCCCCTGGCGTAGCGATGTAAGTCCGTGGTACGCAATGGGCGTTTCGCACTCACTCACGTCAACACGTCAACACCGCAACACAAAAGAAAAGGCCCCGCTAAGGTGCCTTTTCCAGTTCAGGTTATAGGTAAAAAGGCCGGGCTATGGATGCGTTGCGGCTTCAATATCCATGCGGCGTCTTGCATCCAGCGAAAAGCGACCGGCACCAAATACCGTAAAAAGGATCAGGCCAACCAAAACCAAAATGGCTATTTCCAGATTCATGAAGTTTCCGACAGAGAGAAAACCTTCGGGATAGTGGACAAACACAATAGCGCCGATGAGAATCGGAATCTGAATCAGACAGACGATGCGGGTGAATAAGCCCGCCGCGATCAGCGGCCCACCAAGAATGTGCGCAAAGATAACGTAATGAGCCAGCGCCGCACCCGCAAAATAAACGTTAAGCCCGGCAGTGGTCATTTCCAGGTCATGCATATGCGTAATGAAATACAGGCCTTTGTACGTGATAAAAATCCCTAATGCCACCCGGAAGATGTCAAGAAATCCGGGCCGGTGAGAATTTCCCCATTTTTCTACGTTCCCTATAACACTCATGGCCCATTTAATTTTGTATACAACAAAGTTTACGGAATTTTTTTGGCGATTGCAAGTCGCAACACGGGATTATCGTCTCCTAAAAAGCCGTGAGAATTGCATTTTTTGATTTGCTGAAAAACAAGACGACCGGCATTTGGCCGGTCGTCAGGTATTGGGTACAGATGATTTCGTGATCTAATAATTGCGACGGTTGAAGTTACCGCCACGGCTTCCTCCGCCACTGCGCGGCGCGTCCGTACGCGGACGGGCTTCGTTCACCACCAGGTTCTTTCCCATGAAATCAGAACCGTTGAGTTCATCTATCGCCTGGCGCGCCGCAGTGTCATCATTCATTTCAACGAAGCCAAAGCCCCGGCTGCGCTGCGTGAACTTGTCAAGAATGATCTTTGCCGAACTGACTTCGCCGAATGCTTCAAATAATCCCTTCAACTGATCGCTCGTTGCCTTAAATGGGATGTTCGCGACATAGATGTTCATAGTCTTTTTTTGATAAGAGTGATTGTTAGTTATGCGAGAACGGCAAACCTGACACCGCCTATGAAGCAGCGCGCGATTTTCGTTGTCGTTAGTAAAGGTAGAATAAAAATTGAATAAAGAATACTAATCCCCGGAGCCGCCCCGTCTGAATTCAAAAAACGGCGATTTTTAATCGGAGAGCCTGCATTTCCCCATCAACTCCTTCCTATTTCCCTACTCCGTAAATATTCTTGCACAAGCCCGCGGTTCGATGTTATGCCCGATAACCCCTTTACCACAGGGTTGTCGATTTAAAACTGATCCTTATATTATACCGTCACCTATGCGCATCGCCAACGTCCAGCCCTTCCTGATGTCCTATCCTATGCCGGAGGAAATCGTCCTTCCATTTTGGGGTGGGCGGCGTACCATTCTCAAACGCGACGCCATGCTGATCAAAGTGACAACCGATACGGGACTTACCGGTTGGGCTCCCGGACCTGCGCATGGGCGTGCCAGCCACGAGATTGCCGAGCTCATCAAACCGTTTCTTTTGGGCAAGGACCCGCTTCAATGGCGATCGTTACACTTCCGTCATAGCCCGGATGTGGAAAAAACATATCACGCCGTAGAAGTTGCACTCCTGGATCTCGTCGCAAGACACGAAGGATGTGCTGTATCTGAACTGATGGGCGGGCGCAAGCGCGATCGGATCAAACTCTATGGGAGCGCGGGAATGTATATGCCACCCGAAGCGTATGCAGAAGAGGCATTTGCCATACGTGAAATGGGTTTCCGGGCCTACAAAATGCGACCGGCGCTTGGTCCCGACGAAGATATCAGGACTGTTCAGCTGATGCGTGAAGCGACGGGCAACGACATGGGCCTGATGATCGATGCGCACACCTGGTGGCGCATGGGCGACCGGAGCTATCCACCGGAAGTCATCGCCGACCTTGCCACGGAACTTTCGAAGTACAATCCCTATTGGCTGGAAGAACCTCTGCCGCCCGAAGACCATGACGCCTATCGCGCGCTGCGCGGGGCAATACAGATACCGCTCGCATCCGGCGAACATGAACAGGATCTGGAAGGCTTCCATGATCTTGCGCGTACCCGGGCCGTCGACTTCCTGCAGATGGACGTATGCTGCCAGGGCGGCTTTGAAATGGGGTTAAAAGTGTTCGACCTTGCCGCTGAGAATAACCTGCGCTTTGCTTTCCATAGCTGGGGCAACACCTTTGAAGTGCTTGTCGCCGCCCACCTGGGAATATGCCGGGATGAGTCCGTCGTGGAATGGCTTGAGTATCCCTGTTACTCGGCTCCAGGCCGCAAGGGGATGTACCCGTTTCCATTGTCGGACGAGATATTAGCGGAACGCCTCGACATACGTGATGGCTATTTGCACGTTCCTTCAGGGCCGGGATGGGGTGTGGAAGTCAACGAGAAGGTGATCGACAAGTACCCGTTCCTCCCGGGCCCCTGGTCGTACTTCCATCAGAATGCACCACGTGAGACGATAGCGGTGACAGGCGACCATAGCGTAAAATGGATAAATGAACCCCGATGACCGATCCCCTCATCCTGGTTGGCGCCGGTATCCTGGTAGTCGTCGGCAGTATTATCGGGCTGCGCTTTCATCCTTTTCTTGCCCTCGTTTTAGGGACCCTCTGCGTCGCAATGCTCTCGGGAGACGAAAACCTGAGACAGTACGCTCAGTCGAGGGGACTATCAGCCACGGAAACTGAAGCGTTGCTTCAAACTACGGTCGGATCGCGGGTGTCTACAGCGTTCGGCGTCACGGTCGGAAGGGTTGGCATCCTGATCGCCATGGCTTCCATTATCGCGAACGCATTGTATCGCAGTGGCGGTGCCGATCGAATCATCCGGTCGCTGGTTCGGGTTACCGGCGAAAAAAAAGCACCGATAGCTTTTCTCGTGGGAAGTTTCACTTTGGGCATACCGGTTTTTTTCGATACGGTCTTTTACCTGATGTACCCACTCGCGCGAACCCTCGCTATTCGCACGGGAAAAAATTACGGACTTTCACTTATGGCAATTATCGGAGGCGGTGTGATGTCACACTCGTTGGTACCGCCGACGCCGGGCCCCCTCTATATGGGAACAGAGCTTCACGTCAACATAGGGCTTATGATCCTTATAGGTATTTTCGTTGGCTCCTTCGCTGCAGCCACAGGGTACCTTTATGCGGTCTGGACAAACCGGCATCACCCATTGGCAATTCCCTCTTCGGAAAAGGCTGATGGGGGTGAACCGATTGAGACCAGCCTTCCGCCGCTATGGCTCGCCATCCTTCCCATTCTGCTGCCAGTGGTGCTCATATCAGGAGGTACGGTTATGCAGCTGCTTCGGACGGCTGGGGCTTTTGATCCGGCCCCTGCGGTTTCGGAATTTTTTCGCGTCGCAGGTAACAGTAATATGGCCTTAACCCTCGCAGCCGGCATCTCCCTGATCATGCTGGTGTACGCGAAAGGCAAAGGATCGGTCAAACGCAATGTATCGGAAGGACTTCAGGATGCCGGTGTCATTATTCTCATCATCGGCGCCGGAGGAGCTTTCGGTGCGATGATGGAGCAAACCGGAATAAGCGCAAGAATCAGCAGTGCATTTCAGCTGGACAGTGTAACCGTATTGCCGTTGGTTTTTTTGATCAGCGCGCTGGTCCGGACGGCCCAGGGGTCGGCAACGGTAGCCATGATCACGACGGTGAGTATGGTCAGCGGACTCGCGCCGTCACTTCCTTTCCATCCTGTGTACCTGGCCATGGTTATCGGCTGCGGTTCGAAAATATTCAATTGGATGAACGACAGCTCATTTTGGATTATCTGTAAGATGAGCGGGATGACGGAGAGAGAAACCTTCCGGAACAATAGTTTTCTTTTGGTGGTGATGGGTATTGCAGGTTTGCTGATGTCAATGGTACTTGCAGCAGTATTGCCTATGAAATGAATACGCTATGAAAAAATTCAAACAGCGGTTGCGGGATGGCGAGGTGTTGCATGGATGCTGGCTCAACCTCGGTTCTCTCGTTTCCGCGGAAATTGTGGGACGTTCCGGCTATGACTGGATGCTGATCGACCTGGAGCATGGCGCGGGAGACGTTCATATCATGTACCACCAGCTACAGGTCCTTGCCGACAGTTCGGCATCGCCGATCGTTCGCATTGATGATGTTAGAAGGCCAAAAGTCCAACAGATACTCGACTCCGGGGCTTCAGGGATCATGTTCCCCCAAATCAGGTCGGCACAGGAAGCGCGGGATGCCGTGAGTATGATGTACTATCCACCGGTCGGGATCAGGGGTACGGCTAAAATGGTCAGGGCCACGGGCTTCGGAAAACATTTCGAAGAATACAAGGCGACGCTGGAAGAAACCCTTGTCGGCATCGTACAGATCGAGACCCTCGAAAGCCTGGAGCAGCTCGACGCGATCGCCGGCCTGAAAGGTGTGGAGGTGCTCTTCGTTGGTCCATCGGATCTCACTACTGCGATGGGCATCGCAGGTCAGATTACGCATCCTAACTACCTCGATGCAGTGAAAAAAGTCGCTACAGCCGCCAAAGCAGCCGGCAAGGCCTGTGGTGTGTTGCTGCTCGACGTTGACCATTATGATCTTTATTATGATCTGGGCTATCGTTTCATTGCAAGCGGCGCTGATGCGACTTTTGTCGTGAGGGGTGCACAGGCGCTGTCGGATGATTTGAAGAAACGCGCCGCAGCAAAGCGACCGTGAAAAGATAATAGTTGTCATATACCGTTTAAGAACATTAGCATGGAGCGTATCGGATTTATTGGACTTGGCATCATGGGGCGACCCATGGCCCTTCACCTGGTCAACGCAGGCTATCCTGTGACCGTCCTCGCATCGAGCGGCCGGGCCGCGGAACTCAAGCGTGCCGGCGCCGAAACCGCACCCACGCCAGCGGCTCTCGCCGAATCAAGCGACATCATTATTACCATGGTGCCGGATTCGCCGGAGGTGGAGAGCGTGTTGTTTGGCCCCGACGGCATCGCGCAGGGCATTCAGGAAGGTGCCCTGTATATCGACATGTCGACTATTGCGCCGGCGGTGAGTATTGGAGTTGCAGCTCGACTGAACGCGATTGGCGTGGAAGCGTTGGACGCTCCGGTCTCGGGGGGACAGGTGGGAGCCGAGAAAGCCACGCTTTCCATCATGGTGGGCGGTAATGCGTCAGCCTTTTCGCGCGCGCTGCCTGTCTTTGAGAAATTAGGAAAGAATATCGTGCATATCGGAGATGCTGGCAGCGGCCAGGTGACCAAAGCCTGTAACCAGGTCGCGGTGGCTCTTACGATTCAGGCTGTTGCTGAAGCGCTTACCCTGGCTCGCAAGGCAGGTGTGGACGTGGAGAAAGTAAGGGGAGCGCTGATCGGCGGACTGGCTCAGAGCCGGATACTCGATCTGTACGGCCAACGAATCATCGACCGAAACTTTTCACCAGGCTTTCGCGTCCGCCTGCATCGAAAGGATATGAACATCATCCTGCAAACCGCGAGAGAATTATCCGTACCGCTCCATGGATCCGCACTTGTGGCAGCCCAGATGGACGCGCTTATCGCCCAGGGTGACCAGGAACTCGATCATAGTGCGCTGGCCCTGGCGTTGGAGCGGATGGCGGGGATGGGGTAAATGTGTTGATGTGTTGATGTGTTAATGTGTTGAAGTTGCGGAACCTGCCGGAGGCGTGGTTTAATTGATGGTGAGTGGTGACTTAACGGGTTAAGGGTCGTTTCGACAAGCTCAGCGACCGGTTTCTACAGACTGAAACGTCTTCTCCGAATCTACGATTGTTACTGATTTGACGTTGAGCGGGAAGCGTGCGACTTCGTCGTCTTCCTTGAGGAGGTCCGCGGGCAATGCTTCCTTCAACGAGTTCGAATAGCTCATTGGCGAGGGGAGGTTTTTCCGGAGGCTTTCCGCCAATGGTCCGGCTTCGCTTTCATCGGTAACTATAGTGACAAACATCGCATCGCTTCTCCAGTACTTTCGGATGGCCTTGTTCACATCGTCGAGTGTCACTTTGGCGAGGAGGGCATCCAGTTCTGCAAGGTAGTCTTTGCGGCCATAAAACTTGCTGTCCATGAGATAGCCTAGTTGTTGTCCGGGAGTCTGAGCGTAAAGCTTGATATACGAACGCAGGAACGTGCGCGTCAGCTCGAAGTCCTCTTTCGTCATCCCGTTCTTGATCAGCCGGTCAAGTTCACGCACAGCCATCCGTAAAGCAAAGTGGGCGTGGCCGATAGTGATGTCCGACAATTCCTGATACTGCTGCTTCAGGCCTTTTGCAATCTGGACAGGTCGTATCCAGATTGCAAAGTAGTTTGCATTGCGCGGCACTCCGGGGGGTGGAAGCATGTATTGTCCTCCGTTCTGATACCATTCGATATAGGTGTAATCACCGTAGTTCATCGAACGCTCTTCGCGAATTTTTTGAAACAGGCGGGAGTACGATTTGCGGTGTTCTCCCAACCATGAGTTCGCAACCATCAGCGCGGCGAAGTCGTCATCCCGGCGGGTAATGGAAAGCGGCGCCCCGGTGAAGATGGCCGAACCCAGTGCACCTTTCTTTGCAATTATTTCCACCTGGATGCCGTCTGGCTGTCGTGCACTCACGGGTTCTGGCAGCCGAGGCGCGCCGGGAGGCAGCTTTTTTACGTCGGCCTTCAGACGGTTAAGCAGGTCCTCCGGGTAGTTCCCCGCAATTCCAACCATCAGGTTGTCCTGACGAAAATAGTTTTGATAATGCTCTTTGCACGCGGCAAGTGTAAGATTAGCAATGCCTTTCACTGTTCCCGCCGTCATATGCTGATAGCGCGTCCCCCGAAACAGGAGGTCTTCCAGCGCTTTCTTGCTGTATTCTTCATCAGAAGAAGTTCGGATTACCTGACTGACATAGTTTTCCTGGTTCGACTTCAGCCGGCTGAAGTCACCTTCATCCATACGCGGGCGGGTAAGTAAATCGATCATGATGGGGTAAAACTCTTCCAGGTGATCGACGTGCACCTCGAACGTAAGGATGGCCACCTCTTTGTCGATGTTGTAAGAGATATCTGCCGCCATGGGAAAAAGGAGATCCTTTACCTGCGTGCTTGTCAGGGTACTTGTTCCCCCATCACCCACCAGACTTGCCGTTAGGAATGTGAGTCCTTCCTGACCGACAGGGTCCGCCATCGAGCCGTTTCGAAACATGAATTTGAACACTACTTTGTTGGATCCGCTGAGCCGGAGTTCGACAAAGTCTGTTGCCGTCGCCGACAACGAGAATGTGAAAGCGAGGAGAAGTAGGATAAGATTTTTCTTGTTCATTTCACACCTCCTGTTTCTTCCGGTGATATGGTTGAGACGGTCAGCCCGGTGCTGACGAGATATTTTGATGCGACCCGCATGAGATCCTCCGGCGTTACCTTTTCATAATTGCTAAACGTTCGGTTCAGCGATTCAGGGTCGCCGGTGATCCAGATGTAGTTCGACAAGGCTCCGGCGATGGCGTCCGGGTTGTCCATACGCATTGCGAAAAAGTATTTCAAATGAGAAATTGACTTTTGCAATTCTTCCGGATCGACGGGTTCCTTTTTTGCGCGCTCGATGGTACGCATGATTTCATCCTTTACATACTGAAGGTCAGCTGGATTGACAACCGAGGCCTGGATTTCGAAAAGGTAGGGATCGCGCGAATCCCCTGCACCTGCGTCGAGAGAGCGCACCTTGCGTTCTTCCAAAACCAGTTTCTTGTACAAATCCGACTTTTCTGAGAAGTAGACCATGCTCAGCACATCGAGCCCGGGCATATCCAACGACTTATCACTGAACGCCGGTCCCTTGAATGATAAGCCGAGGAATGGAGGAAAGTTAGGAACCTGTATGTGAACATACCGGGTTTCGGTTTGTGGAGGTTCGGGAGTCACCTTAGTCACATAATTACCCCGCTTCCAGGATCCGAAGTATTTTTCGGCCAGGGCGTTCACCTTTTCCGGTGTTACGTCGCCGACCACAAGAATGGCAGAGTGTTCTGGCCTGTAGAAGCGGTCGAAGAACTGAAGCGAATACTCATATTGATTGGGCATATCGACGATGTCCTCAAAGAATCCCATGGTGGTGTGTCCGTATGTATGCTTGGTAAATGCCGTTGCACGCACTTTCTCGTAAAGCTGCATGTACGGACTGGCGAAATTTTTCGTGTACTCACCCTTCACCGCACCCGCTTCGGTCTTAAAGTCCTGCAGGGAGTATTTAAGGTTCATAAAACGGTCCGACTCAAGCTCGAACATTTTCTCCAGCATCTCCGCGTTACCCGTCATATGATACACCGTCCGGTCGTTTGAAGTATTCGCATTGGCCGAGGCGCCAATACTCTTGAGAATTTCCTCGTACCGTTCCTTGGGATATTTCTCAGTGCCGCGGAACATCATGTGCTCAAAGAAATGGGCGAAACCGGATTTGCCCGGCTCCGTTTCGTCGCGGGAACCGGCGCGCACAATAATGTAAAATGCGGCAATGCCCGGGCTTTCATAGGGTACAGTGACCACCCTAAGCCCGTTTGGCATATCATGGGTGTGGATGGGATAGGGTAATATTTTGGATTGCGCGTGGCTGACACTGGCACCTGTCAGCGCAGTTACGAACAATAGGAGGAAAGAGACGAAAGACAGCTTCATGGCTACACGAATAAAGGTGTGCAGCCCGAAACTAATAACTTGGGCGAGAAATAAAAACAGGATTCCTGAGAATCCTGTTTCTGGTTTTTGTAGGAGATCCTTCTATGAAATCTGCCTAATAGGCACGATCGACGGAACCGGAACCGTATATTTTTTTCTGAACGTTTTTCGTGTTTCCCTTGTGCTTGATAACGCCGGTACCCTGCACGGCGGCATACAATTCGTTGGTGACGTTCAATTCGCAATATCCCGGGCCGCTCACTTTTGCCTTCGCCGTTTCGGTCCCGCAGGCAAAGCCGTTGATGCCGCCGGATCCACTTACCAATGCTTCGATGGAGTTGCCATATCCGCGAAGGTGGATTTTGCCTGCGCCGCTTACTTCCGCCTTGATAACGTCGCCTTTCAGATCCAGATCCATCATACCGTTCCCCGCAACGCTGAGGGCTACCTTCGGCGTTGCCAACGAATTTTGACTAATGATCTTACCTCCGCCGTTCACCTGAAGCTCATTGATGTTCTTCATGCTCACCATCACCTTCATCGTCGGGCTGAGCTTGATATCGTCGATCTTGGCCCAGATGCTCTTGTTTGTGTTGCTGGGCTTGCGTTCGACGTTAATCATAAGAACACCGTCCTCAACATGTATGTCGGTGAGTTCGTAGATTTCCGTCAGCGCCTCAACGACGACTTCCTGTTTGTTGGTCTGCTTCACGTAGACCGTATAGTTCGAATTCACATAAATACTTGTGAATTCAGGAAGTTCGAGCGTCTTCTTGGTTACTTGCGCACCGGCACTCAGCGTCGCGAGCACAAAAACCGTGATGCAGAAAAAGCTGTTTTTCATAGTGGTTTCGTCAGTGTGTAGATTAAGGAATGAATTACGGACGACAACCTCAAATTATGAAATGTACCCAACGACGAATAGGCACATTTACCGGAAAACCTACATGGCAGAATGTATTTAGTACGAAAAACTTACATCGTCCTCGGTTTTCGGCTACTTGTTCTTCCTGAAAATGGCCATCAATATGAGCACACAAATGATGCTTCCAATACAGATAACGAGAAGGACATCCGGTGTAATGAGTTTTGTCGCGTGCATAAAATCTTAGAAGCGATATCTGACCTGAAATTTAACATCATTTCTTCTATTACCGACAATTTTGTCGGGTCCTGAACCGATTTCGTCGCGATCGCAATAGCGCGTGTGCGCAAACCGCGCCCACAGCGTTATGCGTTTGAACGAGTACGACACGAGAACGTAACTTCTCACTCCAACACCGTAATAAGCCGGAAGAGAAAACGAGAGCCAGGTATCGCGTTCGTAGGCATATTGGCGGTTGTCGTAGTCGTCCGTGTCAAATAATGCGTAGCGTGCCGCCATGCGCAGCTTGCCCAATTCCACCACAATATCCTGCATGAGCGCTATACCTTCCGAGGTCTTGCCGACTATTCGGTAATTACTGTACTGCAAACGCGTTTTCAGCGTGAGCCCGGGTGCTGCCACCACTGTGGTGCCGACAAGCACGTTCCTTTTCACCCCCTGTGCTGCGTCTACCAGTGCGCCTGCGGTAACCTGGGTGTTACGTGCCTTGCTTTCTTCGCGAAACTGGAGATCCCAGGAAGGACCGGAACGACTTTTCCGCCCGACCCTGATCAGCCATTCGTAGCCGCGAGAGGGCGCATAAACCCTGTACCGAAGCCATGGGAACGAGAACATGTCGAAGTATCCCGAAAGGGTAAGGTATTTGGTGAACCGGTACTTCCATCCCCAGTATATTCCTGTTTCGTTTTGAACGGAACTGCCTTCGCTGAGCGCGTTCGAATAAAAAGTATGATAGTCGCGGCTGTAATTTCGGTAGGCGGTGGCGACCTCCAGTTGCGGCGTCAGACTGGACAAGACGCCCGCGATCAGGGCAGTTCCTCCGTCGACGTTTACGGCAACCTCCGAAAAGAACGCGTGGTTGCGGTAGTTGTAGTTGAGGAACAGCGACCCGGAATGGTTCTGCGTACCGGCGAATGCAAACTGATTGTACGGTCGGGGCTTTCGCTGAACGCGGGTGTCGAACATAATCGAGTTCCATACGAGGCCCGCGTCGAGTCGCGCCGAGCTGCGGCTGACGATAATACCCGTGTTAATCTCGCGTATCGATGCCCTTCCGTCTATTTCACCTTGGGTCCGGTGCAGACCGGACGTACGCAACGCGGTAGCCAGTTGGGCGTCCGTAGTGTCGCTCTCTACGGAAGCATCGCGCGGCGCATCAGAATAGAATGCGGTAACGTGCATACGTTGTCCCAGCCGGAGCGTTGTGATCGCACCATGGAGTGCCCCGTTCTCATTGGATGATGCAAACGGCAAGCCTCCGATGTTGGCGCGCCGCACGGTATTCACCGTTTCGCCGCCGCTCTTTCCCAGGCCGAATAACCCGCCGAGCAGCAGGCCCTGGCCCGCCTGCACCTGGTAGTCGCCTACGACAAGATTTTCGATGATGCCTTTGTTTTGCAGCTGGACGTGAAAGGAGAGATGGTCGAATCCCGGACGACGTGGAGGTTCAAAAACAAATGGTTCACCGGCATCTTTTTCCAGTGTGAGGCCCATACTGAAATCGCCGGGGCGGCTCGACCGGAATCGAACCTTCATCTGGCCGGGACTGCCGAGAAACGTTCCGTCGTCGCCTGCCCTATGCTGCAGCACGCGTCCGTACGAAAGCATTACATAAGCGTTACGATTCTGCGCGATGCGCTTAAGAACCGATTTGTCCAGCCGGGAGTCTGGCTCATAGACGCGAATGAAGGGGAGCAGTCGCTCAATCGTGACCTCGTCGAAACCCTCGACACCCTGCAGTTCGTATGGCGAGAGATAGTCACCCAGGCTCTTCCGATGCTCGATAAGCGCGTTGATCTGCTGCGTCGAAAGAAAGCCGAGCAGGTGAAGCTCTTCTGCTGTCACCCGATTGAGATCGTAGGGTTCGCTGAACACCTGAACGAGGTTTTCGTACAGGCTTTCGTACGGGATATCCATGTCGGGCAACGCAGCGATCTCGTCAATCAACTGTTGCACATGTGCCTCGGGTTGCGCAGGCGCTTGGCATATTACGGCGAGCAGCATCGATATGGAAAGACAAAGCGCTTTCATCGGTGGACGAGGGGATATCCTGCAGTAACCTGGTGAGCCGTGCCGATGAAGACAGAATAGTCAAGGGCATAGTCCAGTATGAGCCGCGGCGAACGGAACCCGACACCCAGAGAGAAATGCTGGGGTATGAGTCCACAGCCCATACGGAATTGAAAGCGACCCAGCGGCCGGTATTCTATCGCGGCCTTCCAGGATGCGTCATACTCCATGTCCTTCTCGACCTCCACTACGGCCAATACACGCTCGTTCAGTGTGAGAGCCATACCCGCAGTCAGACGCGTGGGCAGCCGCTCACGCTGGTCGCGCGAAATGACCGGCTGGTTCGGGTTGACCACGTAGGCGCCGATTTTCAGTGTGGGCGTGAGCTCTGCGATACCACCCAATGTTACGCCTGGTACCCAAAGCGTTCCGAATCCTGTGGCGTTGTATTGGATCAGGCTGATGCTAATGCCAAGTGCCGCCAGACCCAATCGGTGGCCGTAGCCGAACCGCAAGGCTTGCTCGCTATAGAAGGCGTCGCCGAAACGAAACATACCGGCGGATAGTGTACCCTGCAGAGCCCGGACCAATCCCGCTGCTGCCATCCGGTCGCTGCCCGGAAGGGCAGGCGTCATGGCGTAGCCTACTGCGACAATAGCATCATCGACACCGGAAAGACCTGCGGGGTTGTTGAAGAGCGACCATTCGTCGTCAAGACACGACGACGCATATGCCATGGCATGCGAACGCGCACCCATCAGCGTGGATACACTTTGGGCTTTGGCAAATGAAATGCATAGCAACAGTGCTGCTATGCAGACTGGTTGCGAAGTCATGAGAGAGCGTCTTTGCTGCTAAAATAAAAAATCAAACCAAATGCCAGCGCATAGGGGGGTATTTATTTTTACCAAGGGCTAGAGTGGGAGGGAGGGGGTGGTTAATGAGAAGTAAAGAGCTAGGAGGTAATCGGTAATCGGTGATCAGGTGATCAGGCAATCGGTGATCGTTGGGAGTACGTAAAGACAGGTGATCGGGCGTCTTCTGGCTGTGATTCAAACATGAGCCTCAGAACTCCTTCTTCACATTGAGGAAGAACCCGCTTTCACCTTCTCCATTAAAGGTATACTCGAAGCGTATCACTACGTCGTACGCGGTGACGAGGTCCAGGCCGGCGCCGCCGCCAATGAGCACCTTGTTGGTAAGGCGGGAGTTGGCTTCGTAATCGGGATAGTTCCACACGTAACCCAGGTCGGTATACGTTTTCAGGTACAGTGCAATGGGCACGTGGCGAAATTGCTCTATCGGCCCCTGTCCCCAATGGTATGTGCGGGAGAATATCTGCTTCTTGAATGTCGTCTTGTTAAGAAGATACTGCGGTCCTTCGATGACGAAGATCTCGTATCCCCTGATGATCTCTTTTCGAAATCCCAAAACGCCCAGCTGATTATAAGGTTGGCTGTCCGGGCTGCTCCAGTATCCGTAAGAATAGTTGGAGAGGTAATAGTTATTGTTAAGGTTGAGAAAAACGGCGTATGAGGCGGCAAGTTCGGTCTTATCGACATCAAATCCGAAGCCTGATTTTCGCGCGCTCAGCCATAAATGATATCCGTTGAGCGGGTAGGCGATTACATCACGGTGGTCGGATGAAAACTGGTACTCGATCGCCAGAAAATCCTGCTCGAGGCGGTCGTTCCCGAGGTAATTGGGATTCAGAATGCGAATGGAGTCATCTACGTTTGTGAGCCCGTAGTCGACGCTGAAGAAATGACGTTCATAGAACGAATTCCTGTACGAATAGGTGAGCCCGAAGCTGCGCCGTTCGCTGAGCAGATGGCGGCTTCTATGGAACACGCGCTTGTGATCAAGCGTCTGGTATGCCAGGTTTTTCGATTCCTGAAACTCGAAGTCGAAAATGAGGCCATGCTTTTGTTTCCGGTCGATGTACGGAATGGTATAACGGAGGGCGAACACGCGGTTGAATCCAAACTGCATCGTTGCCGTGAGTGTTTCGTTGCGTCCCCGGACGTTGAACTGGTACAGTCTGAGACCGTAGTTTACACGCGTAAAGTCATGATCGTAATTCTGCCACCACTCGGTAAAATTGCGGTCCGACAGTTCGAATATCGGTGAAGGGAACGTATACCATCGTTCGTCGACATCCACCAGGAGGTCGAGTGTCGTCCTGTCGATGGGCAGCTTTCGGATCCTGGCGACATTAAACAGGTGCGTGTTGAAGAGTTTCTGTTCGTCCTGGCTGAGCACCTCGTCGATACGCGAAAGGCTCACGGTATCTCCTTCTTTGAGGGAGAGCTCGCGAAGGATGATATGATCGCGGGTAAGACGGTTTCCTACCAAAAAGATCCTGTTGACGTGAAGGATCGTGTCGGGCTCATGGCGGACTGTGTCCGGGCGAGACGCCCGTTTCAGTTCACGCCTTCCCTGCGCGACGCCTTCGTGCAACGACAAGAGCAACAGTCCGACAACCACCAACCATTTCATTTGCTCATATTTACGCGTCGGAAATTTTTCCCTTGCGATAGGATCGCATCAAAATCCATATCCCGGCAACGATCAGGGGAATACTCAGTATCTGTCCCATGTTTATGGGTAGCGTTTCCTCGAAGGCCACCTGAGGTTCCTTCAGGAACTCAAGAACAAATCGAAGTCCGAAGCACCCAATCAGGAAAATGCCCAAAAGCCTTCCCGGCGGAGTATGTTCCCGCATGCGTTTCCAGGCCAAAAAAAGGCCGACAAACAGCAGCAGGTATCCTGTGGCCTCGTAAAGCTGTGTCGGATGTCGCGGGATCATATACATGAAGACAACAGCAGAAAGGCTGCCGTCGTTGTTGGGGGCCAGCTTCGGAACAAAATCGGAACTGAGGTCGATATGTTCGCGGGCCATCTGGTATGCCGAGAGCCGGTTGAGCGTCGATCTCATCCCGCTTTGATCGGCCGCGCTTCCTGCCGAGAAATCGACCAGCATCTTTACAGGAACGTATCCGTTCTCATTCAACGCAGAATCTACACCTACGTAGGCGACATCCTCGACTCTTCCGGATCGCTCAAGCGCCTCAGTAACGTCGCGGGCGAAGACCACGCCTGTCGTGCTGTGTGTCGGCTTCCCAATAATCTCCGAATTGAAAAAATTCCCCACGCGGATCAGGGCGCCTGTCAAGGCTACCAGGATTACAATACGATCCACAACCTGGAGGTAACTCTGTCCGGGCTTCTTTTTCCGGGCATACAGCCAAAGCGCAAATAAAATCGCCACGGCCGCTCCATGGCTGGCAAGTCCGCCCTCCCAAACACGGAGGATGCGCAACGGGTCGCTCAGGTACAGGTCGGGTTCATAAAACAGCACATGGCCGAGCCGCGCTCCAACAATTGTCGCTATCACCATATACACGGTAAGACGATCGACATCGCTTTCCGGCTTTCCTTCCTTGCGGTATATGTAATACAGGATCTGCTGGCTGATCACAAAACCCAGGGCAAAGAGCAGCCCATACCATCGAAGTGTGACCTCGCTGTCACCGAAGAGTCCGATCGTGAAAATCTCCGGATCAACGTTCCAGATTAGGTAAAGGGGTACTGTCATGACTCAAAAGTATGAATAATTCAAGGTCCGTGCGGGTTAGCGGCTCAGAGCGCGCTGAGTTCCTCCCGGAAACCGCTGGACAGAATCGGAAACCTGCACCAGGTGCGCGGATCAATGTTCATGTCGTCAAGGTGGAACGACGGCGCGAACCGCTCCCGCTTCCATTGGTTGGCGGCCCACAGCCTGAAAAATTTGCGAATATAACCTTTGAGCACATCGTGATCGACGAACTCACCTTTCATTGCCTCGAAAACGTCGCGAGGCGACTTGCGTTCACGGATAGCCAGCGATTCGATCCGCGCGAGTACCGTGTAGGGCATAAGGTCGCCTTCATCCGTCTGGTTGCGCTCAGGAGGCCGCAATTCCGCTGTCGGTTGAAGCCCATTTATGCGCCGAAGTCCGCTATGCCCCAATTCGGATTCTGCCCACTTTAACCACTGCAGCAAGAATATTTTGGGTAATCCTGCGATAGGTGCCAGACTTCCACTGGTGTCGCCGTCCATTGTCGCATAGCCGACAGCACCTTCGCTGCGATTGGACGTAGTGAGCAGAATAGCGCCCTTCACGTTGGCCAGCAACCACACGACCGGCGATCGCGCCCGTGCCTGAATGTTCTGCAAGGCGACGTCGTCTGTCTGCCAGGTAAGACGCTGTCCCAACGCGGTCTCGACTTTCGTGCGATAACTCTCAACCTCCTCATCGATGTTCCAGTGATGGAACCGGGCACCAATGGATTGGGCAAGATCCCTGGCGGCTTCCAGCGTCTGCGTCGAGGAGAATTTCGTTGCCTGGTACACGCATGTAAGCAGTTCCCCAACAGCTTTTCGCCAGTCGCCCGCTACCACCTTTTCGTCGATACCGAGGATGGAACAAAACGTTTTCCAGCCCAACTCAGATGAGGCGCGCTTCACCATTTCCGCCACCGCTACGGCACAACTTCCCGAGTCGGCGCCACCGCTAAGCGATAGTACAAATCCACGCGCTCCACTCTTGCGCAGGTAATCGAACAATGCGAGGGCAAGTGCGCGTGTCAATTCTTCGTTCCGTTCCTTGACATCGTTAAGTTGGGGCTTGTCCGGGAAAATGCCTTTGTCGAAGTCGACATCACTCCAAAGGATTTGGAAGCGACGATAGGACAGCCTGCGGTTTTGGGCGATGAGCTGGCCTTTGTATGCAATAAGGATATCGCCGTCATAGATCATCCGCCCCGCCTCGTTGCCGAGAAGGTTGGCAAAGATGTAAGCGCATTGAAAGTCCTGGGAGCCTCCGATCACTACGACCTCTTCCCGAAGCTGGCTCTTTCCCATCGCGAAGTGGCTTGCGCTGGGGTTAAGGATGAGGTCGGCATCGCGCGCTGACAGCGCATAGCCGGGTCGGTTGCCACCGTGCCACGCATCCTCGCATATCTCGAAACCGATATGGATGCCGTGCAGGTTGTATAAGATGTCGCCGATGCGGATGGACATACCATCCCGTTCGAGCGTCGTCTCGCGCCCTGCCGGCCAGGGTGTGAACCACCGCGGTTCATAATGTACGCCATCGAGCGCGAGATATTGCTTGCATGTTATGCCGACGATGTTCGTGTCGTGAATAACGCATGCACCATTGTAGGTGATGCCGTCGATTTGTACGGGTAGTCCCACAGCCACGGTCATCCCGACACAGTGGGGTCGTATCCTATGAATCTGTTCCCATGCTTTTGCCGGCACCCACTCGCTTAAAAATAGATCTTCGCAGCCATACCCGGTAATGCAGAGCTCGGGAAGGCAGAGGATGTCGACGTGATGCTCGCGCGCTTCCTGAATGGCAGAAATGATATTCTGCGTGTTATTGGTCCAGTCGAGTGGGATTTGATTTACTGTACCGCCGGCAATTCTTACCATTGAGGGTCGCGTCCTGATGTCATTCTGTTTCGTTCAGGATGCCTAGCGCATTGCACGCCTTAAAGGCCGCATCCTGTTCAGCCTTCTTCTTGCTATTGCCAAAGCCGGTACCCTTGGGTTCGCCGTCGACGGCTACCTGCGCGGTAAATTCCTTGTGGTTCTTTCCTTTTTTTATTGAGATGATTTCGAAACGTATTTCCTTTCCTTCCCGTTGCGCCCATTCGATGATCTTGCTCTTGTAGTTCGAGTTCGCCTTGACGAGCGCATCGAGGTCATGGTATGGGTTGATCAGTTTGTCTACCACAAACTTCTTGCAGCGCAAGTATCCCTTGTCGAGATAGATGGCACCAACAATAGCTTCCAGGGTATTGCCCAGGATGACCTGTTGCAGGTGCGCATTTTTTTTGTCGTATTGAACGATGTTCGCAATACCGATTTTCCGCGCGAGCATATTGAGCGATTCACGGTTCACGAGGCGTGAACGGATTTCCGTGAGGAACCCTTCATTCTTATATGGAAATTTCTTGAAGAGGTAGTCTGCCACGGCGGCGCCAAGGATAGCGTCACCCAGGTACTCCAGGCGTTCGTTGGATTCCTTGAATCCGTTTCCGCCTTCCTGGGCAATGGAACTGTGAATCGTGGCAAGCCGGTACAGCTCGATGTTGGAGGGTGAAATGCCGGCTATGTTTTGCATAGCCGAAATCAACTTTTGATCATTCTTCCTTTTACCCTTCGGAATCGATAAAATTTTCCAGACCAAGCAGCAGCCTTTCTAAAACCGAACCAATTTGAACCCTAATTTAAACATTCCGGGATACTTCTGTCAATGCACCGGATATTAGCTCGCTTTTTTGAAGAGGATGGAAAAATTGTGTCCGCCGAACCCGAATGTAGTGCTGAGGGCGATGTTGACTTCTCGTTCCTGTGCCCGATTGATGGTCAAATTGAGGCGGGGGTCAAGGTCAGGATCTGGTATGAAGTGGTTGATTGTGGGGGGTATTATGTGCTGGTTTATGGCCATCAGACAGGCGATGCTTTCGATTGCGCCGGCGGCGCCGAGCAGATGGCCGGTCATGGACTTGGTTGAACTGATGTTCATATCGTACGCGTGTTCTCCGAACACGTGTTGGATTGCTCTGATCTCTCCCAGGTCCCCCAGGGGCGTCGAAGTACCGTGCGTATTGATATAGTCAACTTCTTCGGCTGATATCGCGGCGTCTTCCAGGGCGTTGTACATCACGCGGATGATGCCGGCACCGTCGGGATGAGGAGCAGTGATATGGTAGGCATCAGCCGACATGCCGCCGCCAAGAACCTCGGCATATATCTTTGCACCTCGTTTGACGGCATGCTCATATTCTTCCAGTATCAAAGCGCCGGCGCCTTCACCCAGGACGAATCCATCGCGGTCCTTATCATAGGGGCGCGAAGCCGTCTCCGGCGACTCGTTGCGTTCGGACAAAGCACGCAGTGCATTGAAACCGCCGACTCCTGCTTCGCATACGGCTGCTTCCGAGCCGCCGGTCACAATGATGTCGGCCTTGCCCAGTCGCAGGTACGTGAATGCATCATAGATTGCGTTAGTCGAGGAAGCACACGCGGAAACCGTAGCGAAGTTGGGGCCCCTGAAGCCGTATCGGATAGAAATATGACCGGCACTCAGGTCGGGAATCATTTTCGGAATGAAGAAAGGATTGAATCGCGGTGTGCCGTCTCCCCGGGCGTATACTTTGACCTCTTCCTGAAAGGTGAGGAGGCCGCCAATACCGGACCCCCAGATAACACCAGCGCGATCCGGGTCAACCTTGCTCAGGTCTAAACCGGAATCGCGTATCGCTTCATCAGCGACGACCATGGCATACTGCGCAAAGGGATCCATCTTCCGGGCCTCTTTGCGGTCCATGAAATTTCCAATATCGAAATCTTTAACTTCGCAGGCGAACCTGGTTTTGTAGAGAGAGGCATCAAATCGAGTAATAGGGGCTGCGCCGCTCGTGCCGTTCTTCAGTCCCTCCCAGAACTGCTGAACTGTATTCCCGATCGGCGTGAGTGCACCAAGCCCAGTGACTACTACTCGCTTCAAAGTCATGGTAGAAAGGGTGTGATAAAGAGCTTATATGGACCAAGTTACTTCTTAACGTTTTGCTCTAAGTAAGAGATCGCCTGGCCTACTGTGGAGATGTTTTCGGCCTGGTCATCGGGAATGGAGATGTTGAATTCCTTTTCGAACTCCATTATCAGCTCGACGGTGTCGAGGGAGTCAGCACCAAGGTCGTTGGTGAAGCTTGCCTCAGGCGTAACCTCAGATTCTTCAACACCAAGTTTCTCGATGATGATCTGTTTTACTTTTTGTGCAATTTCGGACATGTTTTTGAGGTTTAGACGATTAAAAATCTTTGCAAAGAAAGATATTTACCTGAATATTGTCAAA
>DASVCT010000124.1:0-23109 GCA_036381475.1 Cyclobacteriaceae bacterium | reverse complement strand
ACAACGGCATTGAATATGCCGTCATGCAAGTCATCGCAGAGACGTACGAGATTCTGCACAAGGGGCTCGGACTTCAGGGCGACGAGATTCACGACATTTTCGCCGCATGGAACGAAGGCAGGTTGCGGTCTTATCTTATGGAGATAACCCGCGACATTCTCGCCTATCGCGAGCGCGGAACCTTCCACCTGTTGGTGGAGGACATTAAGGACGAAGCCAGGTCGAAAGGTACGGGAAAGTGGACGTCGCAGGTCGCGATGGAGATACAGGTTCCTGTTCCCACCATCGATATCGCAGTATCAATCAGGGATTTGTCGGCCTATAAGAACCTGCGTATCGCGTCGAGTGTGCGCTACGCGTCGCCCGCTTCCATTGGCGCCGAGACGAAGCCGTTCCTGGTGGCCCTCGAACAAGCCCTTTATTTCGCCACCATCATCGCTTACGCACAGGGTATGCACCTGTTGTCCCGCGCGTCAGAGGTGTTTCACTACAACCTGAAGCTCGAGAAGATCGCTCTCATTTGGAGAGGCGGATGTATCATCCGTTCTGCGTTTCTCGATGAAATATTTCGCGCCTACCAGCAGAATCCTGCCCTGCTTCATCTCATGCTCGACCAAAAGGTAGCCTCGCTGCTTAAAGGCAGCGAACAAAGCATGCGTACTGTTGTATCGACCGCAACTGCGTCGGGCATTGCAATTCCGGCGTATGCCTCGGCACTAAGTTATTTTGATACCATCAGGAGTGAACACATGCCAACCAACCTGATACAGGCACAACGCGACTACTTCGGAGCGCATACTTATGAGCGCGTCGACAAGGAAGGAGTATTTCATACTGACTGGACTGAGAGGGAAATTTAAATCAAGGGGATATGGCAAAGACACCGCTCGTAAACGAGGGAACATTAATCTTTATCTTTGGCGGAACCGGCGACCTGACGTCGCGCAAGCTCATACCGGCGCTATATAATCTCTACCTCGATGGGTGGATGCCACAGCGCTTCGCTATTGTCGGCTTGGGGCGAACCCAATATGACCATGATCAATTCCGCGACCAACTGGCCGAAGGGGTAAACAAATATTCACGCAGGGGTAAGGCGGATACGGAAGAGTGGAAAGCTTTCGCGCAACACATCGAGTATCAGTCGTCTGAGATATCAAGCCCAGAAGCATATGCCGTGCAGGCGGATACGCTGAAGCGATACCGCTCGGAGTGGAAAGAAGATCCAATCGTCATTTATTACCTCGCGGTAGCCCCGCGGTTCTTCACGACCATCGCGCAAAACCTGGCCCGTCATGGCCTGGCGCGGGAATTAAAGAAGTCGCGCATCGTCGTTGAAAAACCTTTCGGTCACGACCTGGAATCGGCACGCGCCCTGAATGAGTTGCTGTGCAGCATCTTCGCCGAAAACCAGATTTACCGCATCGATCATTACCTCGGCAAAGAAACCGTACAGAACCTTCTGGCTTTCCGTTTCGCAAACTCCGTGCTGGAACCGATATGGAACCGGAACTACATCGATCACGTGCAGATCTCGGTGACCGAACAACTCGGCGTCGAAGATCGCGGCGGATATTACGATGAAGCAGGCGCCCTTCGTGACATGATGCAAAATCACCTTTTGCAGTTGCTCTGTCTTGTTGCCATGGAGCCGCCCGTCAGCTTTCAGGCTGATGAGATCCGGAACCGGAAAGTAGACGTGCTCCATGCCATGCGGAAATTCGACGCTGAAGCGATCAAGAAGGGAGCCGTACGTGGGCAGTATGGCAGAGGATGGCTGGAAGGCAAAGAGGTTCCCGCTTATCGCGAAGAGAAGGATGTAAATCCTGCATCCAACACGGAGACGTTTGCTGCCATTAAATTCTTCATCGACAACTGGCGATGGCAGGACGTTCCGTTTTACTGCAGGACGGGCAAGCGTCTGCACCAGTCGGCGTCCGTGATTTCGATCCAGTTCCGCGACGTCCCGCACCTCATCTTCCCGACCGAAACGCTGGAAAGCTGGCAACAAAACCGTCTCATCATAAGCATCCAGCCGGAAATGAGCATCCGGTTGCAGGTACAAGCGAAGCGGCCAGGCCTTGACATGATGCTCAATCCAGTGGACATGATCTTCGACTATCGGGGAACGTATCCAGACCAAAGCCCCGAGGCGTATGAAACGCTGCTCCTCGACACCATGGTGGGCGACCAAACGCTCTTCATGCGCGGTGACCAGGTGGAAGCGGCCTGGGATCTGCTCATGCCGATCCTACATGCCTGGGAACGCAAGAAGAGTTTGAATTTTCCCAACTATGCCGCCGACTCATGGGGACCGGAAATCGCGGAGGCATTGATCGCGCGCGACGGCTTTCATTGGTTTACGCTGCCCGTCAACAATCGCTATGCCGGGTAACGAACTTCACATTCTTCCCGACAACGCCAGTCTCCTACAGGGGACCGCCGAATTCTTGCGCGACAGCATTGCAGATGTTCTTTCTTCAAAAGAGCATTGTACGATAGCGCTTTCAGGCGGAAGCACTCCCAGAGGCCTGTATGAATTACTGGCCTCTCGATCTTTTTCGGCCGACATCCAGTGGGACAAGTTGCACTTTTTTCTCGGTGACGAACGCTACGTTCCCCACGATCATCCGGACAGCAATTTCAGGATGGTGAAGGAGAGCCTTTTTCGCAACCGGAAAACCGAGCCGGCCTACCTCTATCCTGTTGATACAAACCTGACCCCGCGTGAGGCCGCGGCGGCTTACGAGCAGGCGCTGCGCAACGTCGTTGGCAAAGATGGTGTGCTGGATATCATCCTCCTTGGGCTCGGCAACGACGCCCATACGGCATCGCTCTTTCCCAACACGGACGTGCTGGATGAGAAAACCGCCTGGGTGAAGGAGCTCTATGTCGAAAAGTTAAACGCCTGGCGGATCACCTTCACCGTGCCGTTGATCAACGCAGCGCGTACGATTGTCTTCCTGGTCAGCGGAGCGTCCAAGGCCGAAGCGATACATCACGTACTCCGGGGACCGCGCAATCCTCGTCTCTTCCCGGCACAGTTGGTAAAGCCGAGTCAAGGGGTAGTTCATTGGTTTGTTGATGACGAGGCGGCGAGGGGGCTTTCCTAGTGTGTTGATGCGTTGATGCTATTCAATCTTCAACTCTTCAACTCTTCAACTCTTTCTAAAGAAGCGTGAACTTCCCAGGTGTCATGGAATACCCATTCGAAACAACGGTGAGGTCGAGTTCGCCGGACTGTTGCGTGTAGAGTATCTTGAAGCGAATCTGCGTTTCGCTCGTTTCAATAATTTGCATAACATCAGATCCGAGCATAACGGTCGTGCTGGGCACCGATCGGCTCAGGGCCGTTCCTTCAACCGTGATCGTATCGCCAATAGCCCCTTCGGTGGGCGAAAAGCCGGTTATCGCAGGTCTGACGCGGCATCCCTGGCTATCGAACTTCATGGTTTCGCCGTACACAACCATGTCGCCGTAGGTTGCGTAAGGACGGATGGAATACGTCTGTCCGTCTCCCAGGTTGCGATCTATTCGGGCCTCGAACGCGCCGGCATTGTCGCGCGGTCCCAGCGACAGCTTATCGCAATCCTCTATTTTTGGAAATCCGACGCTGATCCACACAAACCCGTGGTCGTCGATCGTTCCCGGCGTATAAGTGATTTCTCCTTTGACAAGAACCCCGTTGGCGTCAACGTCGTAGGTGCCACGCGACATCACGCGAGGATAATGCCGGGGCGTGATCTCCTCCCGCGTACAGCATGCGAGCAGGGCAATAGCAACCCACAGGAAAAAATTCTTTTTCATATCAAAAGCGAATTCCAACCAGAAAATCAATACTCCTGTTCCTTGAATCATCGATCAGCGCAGATCCAAGATATCCCTGCGTCATAGTGTAGCGGACTTCAACAAAAAAGTCGCGGCCAGCAGCCACCCGCTTGTTGTAGCCGGCAGCAAACCAAAAGCCCTTCGGATTTTTGTAGTCAAAGCCGCCCTCTATCTCTTCGGTCAGGACCTCCCCTGTATTTAGTTCCCTTTCCTCGACGGTCCGGACGGAAGAACTGATCCTCGGTTCCCACGACAGGCCGCCGCGGAAATACGGTGTCGCCTCGGGAGCTTTGAGATTATATCGAAGGCCGAATGGGATCCGTATGCTCGTGATGTTGGCGTAGATGTCCTGTCGCACCGTTTCATCGGCGTAGTCATGATCGTAGAAGCCCTGATAGGTTTTTCGAATAAACACCGCCTCCACCGACCAGCGGAGCTTGTCGAAACCGCGCAGGTACGAGAGTTCTATTCCGACACCTCCTGTTGCGCTGTTTCCTTCGAATGTGACCCGTCGAAGGTAGTCATAGGTCATCTTGGCCGCGGAATAACCACCAAACACTACGAAGTCAACGTTCAATCCCCGCCCCTTCTGTTCGATAAACGGTCTGTTCTCCTTGCATGCGTTGTATCGGTCGACGACTGCAGTGAGCGCGGCATCGGTATAGGGCGCTTCGTTCGCGTTCTGCTGGCAGTCGAGAAAAACATAATTCAATACGCCAATGTATCGCCTGACACGCTTCACGACTTTGCTGTCCGGTCCGCCTACAGGTTCGTTCTTTGGGGGAAGCAGCGCAACCAGACTATCGTGAGCATCGAGCAGGTAGATCTTGTGGTACCGGTACAAGGTGTAATAACCCTGGGTCAGCACCTTTGCAAAGGCACGACCGGTTGGGGGTACTTCCGGTGGCAGGTCAACGGCTCGGTATGTACTGATGCCGAAGATACCAAACCCTGATATCTCGGCCGGGGTATACCGTGTGACGGGGCTCTTTGCATCCTTCTTGAAGGCGGCCTCCCTGGAGTCGAGCTTGTTGTTGCGATAGGCCACGAATCCCTTCACGGTGTCTCCATTTAATCCAACGACGTAACCGGAACGGAAGTCGATTTGACAATGGCCCTGCTTCGGAAGCAGAAGAACAGCCAGACAGGTCAGCACAGATAGGTATATACAAAATCGTGACCTCGTGCGGAGCTCGTGAACTATGCAAAAAAATCGTATCATCGCTATCAGGCCTTTCGGCACCGGGCACAAAAAACTCGCTCATGGAGCAGCACTTGGTTGTCAGCAAATCACGCCCAACAGGTCCCTGGCCGGAAAGAATACTTAATTATAAACATTTATCGCTGGAATGACCGGGGCAGTGTAAGAATTTCGATCACATTGTGGCGTTTTGGTCGTCAATGATGCGTATTTCCACCTGTACTAAGCGAATTTGTCTCGCAGAGTAAAAAAAATTTCGATCGAATAGGCTCATATCGGCTGTTCAGGCCGAATTCGTGACCGTGAATATTTTTTTTCGTGCGTAAAAATAAATAATTCTTAATTTCAACGCGTTTTTTAAAACGGAAAGAAAAAAACCAACGCAACAAGAATGGCAGAAAATGTTTTTGACGCTATCGTAGTCGGCTCCGGCATAAGCGGGGGATGGGCAGCAAAAGAATTGTGCGAGAAAGGATTGAAAGTAATCATGTTGGAGCGTGGTCCAAATGTTGAACATATCAAGGATTATCACAGTGCCACGAAAGGCCCATGGGAATTTCCGCACCGGGGAACGCGTACGCAACAGATGATAAAAGATTACCCGGTTCTGAAGCGCGACTATCCGCTGAATGAAATGAACCTGGAATGGTGGGCAAGCGACAAGGACTGCCCCTATACGGAGGTCAAGCGTTTTGATTGGTTCCGGGGATACCAGGTTGGAGGCCGCTCTCTGTTGTGGGGTCGTCAAAGTTATCGACTGTCCGACCTGGACTTCGAGGCCAACGCGCGTGATGGCATCGCCATTGACTGGCCGGTGCGTTACAAAGACATCGCGCCTTGGTATGACTACGTCGAAAAATTTGCGGGTGTCAGTGGCAACCGCGATGGTCTACCGCATCTTCCCGACGGCCAGTATCTGCCAGCCATGGAGCTAAACTGCGTTGAGAAGGACGTAGCGGCACGCCTCAAGGAGCATTACAAGGGAAAACGCCCCATGATCATCGGTCGGGCAGCGCACGTAACCGGTCCGCTCCCGGGCAGGGAACAGTGTCAGTTTCGCGACCGTTGCTGGCTGGGATGTCCGTTTGGCGGATACTTCAGCACGCAGTCGTCTACACTGCCCGCTGCCATGAAGACCGGAAATCTCACGGTGCGTCCCTGGAGTATTGTTACGCAGGTTTTGTACGATAAAGACAAGAAGCGCGCCACCGGTGTCGAGGTCCTCGACGCTCAGACCAACCAGACGTACGAATTCAAGTCGAAGATCGTATTCCTGAACGCGTCAACGCTGAATACGACCTGGATCCTCCTGAACTCGGCTACCGATGTGTGGCCCGACGGTCTTGGCAGCAGCAGCGGTGAACTCGGGCATAACCTGATGGATCACCACCTGGGTGTCGGCGCAGGTGGCTGGGTAGAAGGCTATGAAGACAAATATTACTTCGGTCGCCGGCCGAACGGATTTTACATTCCAAGATTCCGTAACTTAAACGGCGAGAAGCGAGACTACCTCCGGGGATTCGGCTATCAGGGTGCCGCCAGCAGGGAAAACTGGAAGCGCGAGGTCGCGGAATACAGCATCGGTGCAGAGTACAAGGAAGCACTCACCGAACCAGGACGGTGGACCATCGGCATGGGAGGATTTGGTGAAATACTCCCCTACCACGAAAATAAAGTCACGCTGGATAAGACCCGCACGGACAAGTGGGGACTGAATGTCCTGGCCATCGACTGTGAGCTGAAAGAAAACGAACTCAAGATGCGCAAGGACATGTTGAACGACGCGTTGGAGATGCTAGAGGCGGCTGGCGTCAAAGATGTGGGCGGTAACGACGGTGACGGTACGCCCGGCCGTGGCATTCACGAAATGGGTACAGCGCGCATGGGCAAGGATCCGAAGACTTCCGTGCTCAACAAGTGGAACCAGATGTGGGACGCTCCGAATGTGTTCATCACCGACGGATCGTTCATGGTCTCAGCCGGATGTCAGAACCCTTCATTGGGTTACATGGCCTTCACCGCGAGAGCCGTAGATTACGCCGTGCGGGAGTTGAAACGCATGAACCTCTGATCATAATTCAAACAACGAACAAAGCCTATACGTATGAATAGAAGAGATGCTTTATCGAGGGTTGCCCTGCTTTTCGGCGGAACTATCGTGGGCGCTGAAGCCTTCCTGACGGGATGCCGCAACACGTCAGCAAGCGCAGAAACCCTGACTTTCTCCCCTGACGTCATCAGCCTGCTGGATGAAGTTGGCGAGACTATCCTCCCCACAACGCCCTCGTCGCCTGGAGCGAAGGCGTCGGCGATCGGCGAGTTCATGAAGGTGATCGTTACGGATTGTTACGAAGAAAAGGACCAGGACGTCTTCATGCAGGGAATCGGCAAACTCAAGGAAGCCGCTGACAGCAAATACGGAAAGGACTTCATGGACCTGTCAGCCGACGAAAAGCATGACCTTCTCGTTGAGATCGACGCGGAAGCAAAGGCGTATAACGACAGCAAATCGGAGTCGGATCCCAACCACTATTTCACGCTGATGAAGCAGCTTACCCTTTGGGGGTACTTTACCTCCGAGGTCGGCGCGACGAAGGCGCTCCGGTACGTGCCCGTCCCGGGTCGGTACGAGGGCTGCATCGAGTATAAGAAGGGCGACAAAGCCTGGGCCTTGTAGGCGTGTAACAACGGCGTCCCGGGTATTGCGCGACTTTCCGAAAGATGACAAGGGTCGAGTCGATACATTATGATCCTTTCATCAACGGACGATCACTATTGCCATGATGAAAGAAGCCAAACCTTCCCGCCGCCAATTCATTTCCGATACATCGCGGTTTGTCGCCGGCGTCGGCTTATCCGGTATCTTGTCAGCTCCCCTGTCATCTACAGCCAGGCCAACTACGTCTGCCAATGATAAGGTCCTCATAGCGCTCATCGGCTGCAGAAGTATGGGTTTTGGTGACCTGGAAAATGCACTGCGACAACCCGGCGTCGAGTGCGTTGCCCTTTGCGATGTAGATGCATCCATCCTCGACAAGAGAGCGGAAGACGTCCGGACCATCCAGGGTAAGGCACCAAAAAAATTCGGAGACTTTCGAAAACTCCTGGAAAGCCGCGACCTCGACGCCGTAATCATCGGCACACCGGATCATTGGCATTGTCTTCCTTTTGTCTATGCCTGTCAGGCAGGTAAGGACGTCTACGTCGAAAAACCTCTCGCCAACAGCATTGCCGAGTGCGATGTGATGGTACGGGCAGCGAGACGATACAACCGCGTAGTGCAGGTAGGACAACAACAACGAAGCGGCGACCACTGGCACAAAGCCCTCGATTACATCAGAGCAGGGAACATCGGCCAGCTGAGGAAAATCAATGTGTGGGGTAACTTCAACTACGGGATTGGTCAAAAGAAGGTACCCGACAGTCCCGTACCTGAGGGTGTCGACTTCGATATGTGGCTTGGACCTGCTCCGATCCGTCCGTTCAACGCCGCCCGATTTCACAGCTCATGGCGCATGTTCTGGGACTACGGCGGAGGCCTGCTCACCGATTGGGGTGTTCACCTGCTCGACATGGCCTTGTGGGTTACGAACGCGACTACCCTACCGCTATCTGTCTCTGCCGCGGGCGGTAACTGGGCTTTCCCAGACTACGATCACGAGACGTTCGACACGATGAGTGTGTCCTACCAGATGCCGGACCACGTAATCACCTGGGATCACACGGCAGGAACACAAAATGGCCCTTACGGGCGGCGCTATGGTATTGCCTATGTCGGCAACCTCGCCACGTTGGTTATCGATCGCAATGGATGGGAAGTATTTCCTGAAGTCGAAGACGGCGCTTATAAAATTCCCGGAATACCGCCGCAGAGTGGCCGCGATTACCACCGGGAGCACATGCAGAACTTCATTGAATGTGTTCGCTCCAGAAAAGAGCCAAATTGCCCGATCGAGAACGGCCGACTCGTTGCTCTTTATGCCCACATGGGTAACATCGCGCTGCGCACAGGCACGCAGTTGAAATGGAATGAATCGGCTGGCAATTTCGGTGATAACAAAGCCGCCAACGCATTCATCCAACCTCGCTATCGCGCGCCCTGGACGTTCCCAACGGTCTGAGGTTTGATTTCAAAAACAGGCGACGGCGTCCGCTGCGTTGCCATGAATTGTATGAGCTCCTTTGTTTTGTCCGGGTATTCGTCCGCGACGTCCATTGTCTCTCCTTCATCCTCCCGGAGATTGTACAGCTCGAACGCGCCTTGTGGTTGAGACCACGCCTTGTACTGTACCAACTTCCAGTCACCCACCCGCAAGGCACGTCTGCCCCCCTGCTCGTGGAACTCCCAATACAAAGCGTCATGTTCGCGTTGCTGTGCCGTGTCACCAAGAAGTTCCGGAAGAAAGGAGATACCATCGGTAGCGACCTCGATATCGAGCAGATCGGCAATCGTCGGCATGACATCCCAAAATGCTGAAACATGGTCGGACACGCTGCCCGGCTTGATATGACCAGTCCATCGGGCGATCATGGGCACACGGATGCCACCTTCGTATAAATCGCGTTTGTAACCCCGCAAGACTCCATTGCTGTCGAAGTACTCCGGGTCGGCGCCACCTTCAAGGTGGGGACCGTTATCGGAGGTAAAGATGATGATCGTATTCTCATCAAGACCCAAGTCATGTACTCGTTGTACCACTTGACCCACCATGTCGTCAATCAGCGTCACCATGGCAGCAAAGGCTGCATGCGATTCAGGCTGTGAGCCATATGGGCCTTCGCGGAACCGTTCGCCATCGTCGACTCCGGCGAATGCCTTCTCCGGCAAAAATTTTCCGCGGAATCGCTCCATGTATGCCTCCGGAGCAGCGAGTTCCGCGTGCGGCAGTATCAAAGGGTAAAACAGAAAGAACGTAGTGTCGCGGTTTGCGTCAAGAAATTCCAGGGCTTTGCGGTGAATCAATTCGGGCGCATAGGTGACTTTCGCCCGTCCTGTGTTCTCCTCCAGCACGATTTTCTGATCGTTGTCCCAGAGGTGGCCTGGGTAATAGTTATGCGCCAGTCGCTGACAGTTGTAGCCATAGAACCTGTCGAAACCCTGACGATGCGGAGCACCTTCCGTATCGATAAAACCTAGTCCCCACTTTCCGAATGCGCCGGTCACGTAGCCCGCTTTCTTCAACATCTCAGCAAGTGTGTATGCAGAATCGGGCAACGGCCATTGCCCTTCCGGTTGCCACTCTTTGTTTCCGCGGATGGGCGTATGCCCCGTGTGAAGACCTGTCATCAACACGGAGCGGGACGGCGCGCAGACTGCGGTTCCAGCGTAATGTTGCGTGAACCGCATGCCCTCCTCTGCCAATCCGTCGATGTTCGGCGTTTGGAATCGCCTCTGTCCATAACAACTCAGGTCGCCATAGCCAAGGTCGTCGGCGATTATGTATATGACGTTTGGTGGCCGGGGTTCTTCCGTCTGCTGGCGGGTACTGCACGAAACGCCGATGAGCGCGACAAGGAATACGACGGATTGCAATGCGCGCTTCATCCCACCTTCTTTCCCCCGAGACGTATTTCGTTGATGGGCACCGACCCTGACACGACATTCATCGTCACTTCTTCACCGCGCAAAGTGACGGTGCCGTATCCGGTGGCCGTGCAAAGGAAACTCGTAAAGTCACCGATCTTTGAATCGACGTGAAGCGTTTTGTCCACGGCGTCATAACGTACTCCCGTAAGGCCCTGGATCAGGCCGTAGCTGGCCAGCGCGCGTGCGTACCAGCTGCCGCATTCATATTCGTTGAACGGATTACGAACGGTCCCGTCATATCGATCACGGCATGTGCGCACGATCTCGAGCCCTTTCTCCACCTCGCCAAACAACATGAGGTGAGACGCCACCTGGTACTCGATACCCGTCCACACTTCATCACTGTACACAAAAGGCAGCGACAGCTTACCGCCTTTTGGCCACGAACAAAGGAGCAGCCCGCCATCGTCTCCAAGCGCATAGGCAGGACGTTGTGGGTTGGCATGGTCGCTGAGGTTTTGTTTGAGATTATACCTATGAACCGCCAGGAGGTGATTTTTGATCTTTTCTGAATCGAAAGGATCGTCCAACCCGCACATGCGGGAAATCCAGGCGCCGAGCACACCATCCGACAGACAGCCACTGCCATATTGATACTTGGGTCCCTCCTTCCGCAGCAGGTCGAGCGCTTCTTGCGAATACTGACCTCCGATGGACTTCTGCGAGGCTTCCACCGGATTGGCTGCGTTGAGTCCGTCTACAGTAATTCGTTGTATAAAGTATTCTCCATTGTACAGGTCCGTCTCAATAACCTTCCGTCCCCTGGAAAGCAGTCGGCGATACCGCGAAACGTTTTCCTTCAGAGCTGTGCCCATTTTTATCGCAGCCTGAAGGGACCCGAGGTAAAAGCTCGTGCACATGCCATCGGGTCCCCAGAACTCGATGTCATAGGTATTGTGGTGAGGCTCTTCGAGTACGCCCCTTTCCCGCGGATCCCACGTAGCGATGCAATAATCCAGGCTCACCTTGACCATAGGAAAGATCTTTTTGAGCCACTCCGTGTCACCGCTGATCCGCCATTCGCGGTATATTTTCATGATCCCACCCAGCTGACCATCCGCCGCAGCATGAAAGGAGTGGTCTGTGGGACGGATGGGTAGCGATGCGCGGAACGTCTGGTGTCCTTTCGCATTTTGATCCTCACAAAACTCGGTGTGGCGCAAGCTCCGTTCCAGCGAGGGAAACAGGTGCGGCAATGCTTGCGCGTAGTTCCAAACGTGCGTGCAGGAGCCATGACAACAGCCCCAATCGTCGCCGCACCCCTCGTAATTCCAGAGGCGGCCATCGAACTGCCGCATGACGGTGGGCGATTTCAGTATGGTAAGATTGGCCGCTACCGCCTCTACCACTTCGGGGGGCAGTGTAGTGTTGTAAAAAGTATCGCGAAAGAGCGCTGATCGGCCGTTGAGGTCTGCGTAATGGTCGATGAAGAAGCCCGCAACCTCCTCCACATTTTTGAAGCGGTTGCTGTACCAGGGCTTATAATACTGTCCATCGAAGTCCTTGTCGAACGGATCCAGACCAATCTCTGAAGGTGAGTTACAGCAACCCGATTTCGGGTCACAGTTCTCTGGTTCAGCAGGATTGCCATGACGGATGTCCGAGTCAGGGACATACCAGGCCATAATGACCCGTATCGTGCGCGCCTCACCAGGTCGCAGGTTTACCGGAACAAAAAGAGAAGCCCCTGGAGCATTCTTCTCGACGGGTTCCACCGACCGTACCTCTGCATTCTTCACGGAATTCCAGGCCATTGTCAACGGATCCCACCATCCGCCGCGAAACCAGCAATGGTCCACAACCACATTCGGCTCCAGGGCGCTGATGGAGAAGTCTGCCTTCAATTGGGGCTTTTGTTCCGTCCCCTTCTCAGAAAGGATGAACCCTCCCTTTGCGCCACGAATGCTGTTGGTACCCCCCTCAACGGAGAGAAAATTCCGCGAATGATAGGAGAAAACGGCGTCAAGCGCGTTTGTGCCTGTATTCCTCAGCTCATACTCAATAGCACCTGTGGGAAGGCCCGAGCTTTCCGGGTCATTGGGGATAAACGGATTCCACGCTGTAATCTTTACAGCCACCGGCATATCGTCATCTTCGAGTTCGATGATGCCGTACGGAAACCGCGCGAGGAACCTGGCGTTATTAAAGCGGGGCAACCCGTAGGTCGTGCCGCCAGAGCCGTTACCGGCACCCCGATAGCCAAACTTCTTCCAGTCGGGTACCGGCCCTTCCAATATCTTGGCCCCCTTTTCAATCCCCTTCACCGAGAGTGCAGCAAACATGGTAGGCGTGTTAAACAACTCCGGCTTATGGCGGATCGACATATGGGAAATAGCACCCGTGCCCTCAAGGCAAAACATTCCCGTACCGATGCCGCCAATAGGAAAGGCAATGCGGTCCAACTGATTTCCCGTGTAATGGTCGTTGTATTGCCGGGCACCCCGGCGTGCCGACGTCCGTGACTTCTGTGCAGATTCGCCGGCATCTTTTGCCTCAAGTGGGACGCCGGGCAGCGCAACGGCGCCCAAACTTCCCAGCCCGATACTCTTGATAAACGTACGCCGACCCGTCTTCTTCTTCATGGTTGTTGGTTTGGTAAGTTGATATCCAAAAAACAAAAAAATCCGCTACGAACTGTCCTGTACACCGGTTTTTCCTTATGCGGCGGAAGGCTCAGGACAGTGCAAGTCGCTCATTGACATCGCGCGCCGTATCTTTAGGATATGAGATTGGCATGGATCGGAGTGATGGCGGCTTTTTTGGCTGCGGCGTGCAAAGACGAGCCCAAAACGTTGTTTACCACGCATCATGGCCCCGAGCTGGGCATTGCGTTTCAGAATACCCTGGTGACCGACGACTCCATCAATGCACTCAGCTTCGAATACATTTACAACGGCAGCGGAGTAGGTGTGGGGGATTTCAACAACGACGGCCTCTATGATATCTATTTCGGCGGCAACCAGGTTTCGAGCCAGCTCTATCTCAACAAGGGCAACCTGCGATTCGAAGACGTCACGGAAAAGTCGGGGACAACAACCAACCGTTGGATAACAGGAGTTGCCATAATTGACATTAACGGCGACGGCTTCGATGACATCTACCTTTGTGTAGGCGGCATCGGCACGCCCGAAGCGCGAAGGAACCTGCTGTTCGTGAACCAAGGTGTGAAGGACGGCATCCCGACGTTCCGGGAGGAAGGAGAGGCATACGGTCTTGCAGACGATTCATACAGCACCATGGCCGCCTTTTTCGATTACGACAGGGACGGCGATCCGGATATGTACTTGCTAAACAACTGGCTCGAGAAGTTCAATAGAAATAATCTCCGTCCCCGGCGCCTCCACGGAGAGGCAGAATCCACCGACAAGCTGTACCGAAACAACGGCGACAATACCTTCACCGATGTTTCCAGGGAAGCAGGCATTCTGATTGAGGGATATGGGTTGGGCGTAGTGGTTTGTGACATTAACAACGACTCATGGCCCGACGTGTACGTGTCGGATGACTTCCTCTCAAACGACCTCCTCTGGATAAATCAGCGAGATGGCACGTTCGTGAATCGCATCGGTACCTACCTCAAACATCAGGCACATAATGGAATGGGTGCTGATATAGCTGACTTCAACAACGACGAACTTCCCGACATCGTCACCGTCGACATGCTGCCACCGGGCCATAAACGTCAGAAGTTGATGACGCCGGGACAGAATTACGACTTCTTCCACATGGCCCTGAACATGGGATACGAGCCACAGTACATGCGCAACACGCTACAACTCAATCGCGGTCCGTCTCCCGATGGATCTTACCTGTTTTCTGAGATCTCCTTCCTTGCCGGCGTCGCCAAAACCGACTGGAGTTGGGCTCCCTTATTCGCCGATTTCGATAACGACGGCTATAAGGACCTCTTTATTGGAAACGGATACCGGAAGGACGTCACCAACCTGGATTTTGTGTTTTTCGGACTTGGTGGAAGTCCCTTCGGCACAACGGAGACGCGCTCGAAGCAGCTTTACCAGGAACTCGACAGGCTGCCGGACGTCAAGCTGCCCAACCCGGTATTCAAAAACAACGGCACATTGGTCTTCGAAGATAAGACCGAGGAATGGGGAACCAGCCTGCCGACATTCACCAACGGCGCAGCATACGCCGACTTCGACAACGACGGAGATCTTGACCTCGTTACCAACAACATCGACCAGGAGGTTATTCTCTATGAAAACACCTCCGATCGCGTGGGACAACGCAATCATTTTCTCCGTCTCGTTCCGGAAAGCGTGCCCGTTAATGAAAAGGTTCTTGTATATGCCGGCGGCAACAGACAGCTGGTGGAAATGACCCCTTTCCGCGGGTTTCAGTCGACCGTAGAGCACGCAGCACACTTCGGCCTTGGCAATAATTCGGTTGTCGATTCGGTACTCGTCGTGTGGCCCGACAGCACCTGTACCAAACTGGTTTCAATACCCGCCGACACGATAATAGTATATTCAAAGAAAGGCGCGCAACCCATGCGACGAACCCTCGCTCCGCCTAAGGCCGTCATGCAGCGAAAGGAGCTGGCGGCGTACCGTCATCATGAAAAGAGCCCGTCCGACATCCTTTCTACCCGAACCCTGATGCACGAGCTGTCGCGTTTCGGACCCTGCCTGGCACACGGCGACGTCAATGCCGATGGGCTTGACGATTTCTACGTCGGTGGGGACGAAGGAGAAAGCACTGCGATTTACGCCCAGTTACCAGACGGCACGTTTTCCCTGAAACAATCACTTCCCGCGATGACAAGCGACGACGGCGGCGCTCTATTCGCAGACCTCGATGGCGATGGTGATGCGGACCTGTATGTAGCCAGCGCGTCACCCGGTGGGGGGTTGCCTGCAGCACCACACCGCGTCTACCTGAACGATGGTGCCGGCACCTTCGCCCTTGCGGACGGCGTACTGCCCGACATTCGCACGTCGGCGTCGTGCGTCGAAGCGGCCGACATCGATGGAGATGGGGACAAGGATCTTTTTGTTGGCGGCAGGCTGCTCGAAGGAAAGTATCCCGACGCACCAAGAAGTTATGTGCTGCAGAATGACGGTGGCAAATTTACCGACATCACGGAGTCGCTTAATCCGGCCCTTACCCATCCCGGACTGGTATCGTCTGCACTATGGGCCGATGTGGACAACGATGGCAACCCGGATCTTATCCTCGCCGGAGAATGGATGCCCATACGCATTTTCAGGAATGCGGGTAGTGAATTTGTCGAGGTGACAGAAAACTACGGGCTGACCAACACAAGCGGATGGTGGAATTGCATCAAGGCTGCCGACCTGAATGGCGACGGCTACATAGACATCGTCGCCGGAAACACAGGCGGAAACTCATTCTTCTCCTCGTCAACCGAACACCCTGTTCAAATTGTTGCAAAGGATTTTGACAATAATGGCTCGATCGACCCGGTAATCACATATTTCAATGAATTTGACGGCGAGCGGTTCATCGTTCATAACCGGCTGGTGCTGATCGACCAGTTGCCCAAAGTCAAGGGCCGCTTCGAGACATTCACCCAGTATGCGGTGACGCCGTTCGGAAAAGCCTTCACTGCGGAGGAGCTCGAGGGTGCGCTCACTCTGGATGCGAAGAAACTCGAATCGGTAGTACTGATCAATGAGCAAGGGCAATCGTTCCGGGTGGTTGACCTGCCGGACGTCGCCCAGGTCTCGACGGTAAACGACGTTGTCATCGACGACATCGATGGCGACGGGCACGCCGACCTGATCCTCGTTGGAAATAATTATGATCAGGAGACCCTTTTCGGGCGGTTTGACGCGTCGCTGGGTACAGTCCTGATAGGCGATGGCGCCTTCAATTGGACGCCCCTCTCCCATCTCGAATCCGGATTTCTTGCCGACGGAAATGCACGCTACGCCGAGTTGCTTCGGTCACCTGGCGGCCGGAAGACCCTGTTGGTAAGCAACAATAACGGACCGTTGCAATTCTTTGTATATGGACCACGCGTGAGGGCAGTAGCGCAGAAGTAGCAGGAGACGGTAACCGGTAATCGGTGATCGACAACCGGTAGCCGGCATCCTAATCTGTGGACCCCCTATACCCCTATATACCTATATACCTATATACCTATATACCTTATTCCCTTATTCCCTTATTTCCTTATTTCCCTCTTTCCCTATCTCCTTATTCCCCTTACCTCTCATTTCCTCACCAACTCAACCTTACAGCGACGCTCGAAGATGGATTTCAAACGGAGCGGCTATCTGTTGTCGTGCGCCCTCCATGATCATCCGTGCCGCCTGTTCTCCCATAAAGCGAAAGTTTGTCGACACCGTCGTGATCCCACCCAGGATGTATTTCTTGCAGGGTGATTCGTTGTATGAGATGATCCCCACGTCCGTTCCAGGCTTGAACGCTGCGTCCATGACATAGTCGACCAGCGCCATAAGGTCTTTGTCGCGTACGGTGATCACCAGGTCGCCCCGGTTCACGCCGGTACTATCGAGCGAAGGAGCCACGACCAATCCGAAGCGGTGTTCAGCGGCAAACTTGCGTATCCCGCGAATGATTTCGGGCGGGTAATAGCTGTTGTCCGGGAAGATCACTTTCAGCCTTTGGTAGCAACTTACGCGGTCAATCAAACGTGTCAGTGCGTTGTAGATGTCGCTTTCAAAATTCTCATACACGGCAGCATATCCGTCGGGCAGTCCCGGTACCAATTTGTCGAAAACAATGAGTTTATCACGCGGGATGATGCTCATCAACTGGCCGGCATCTTCGGTCCGACCGGCAAAGAGCGCGGTTACCACGAAGTGCGTGTATTCTTCACGCCGGTTGAGGATGAGTTTCTTGAAGCTGGCAAAGTCGTTATTGTACACATATATATCCACTTCAGCGGCGCCGTCGAACGCTTCGAGGAGTGCATCGTACATTACCTTCTTGTGTTCGCTCAATTTGTTCAGCAGCAGGAGCACGCGGTACCGTCTGTCCATTTCGTTGCTCTTCACGAAGAATCCCTTACCGGGGACGGAGTCGATGATTCCGCGCTGCTTCAGGTGTCGGTAGCTTTTTTCGACGGTATCACGCGAAATGTCGAGTGAGAAGCTAAGCTCATTAATGGACGGAAGCGTTTCATTTTTCTTGATGCGTTCCTCGCATACCGCCTTGAGGATAGCCTTTGCCACCTGCATGTATTTGGGCGTTGCCGACAGGTTATCTATGTTGATCTCATCAATGATCGGATATTCTTTAATCATCATCTTGCTTCAGCGCTTTGGATATTGATTCAATTCACATAGGAAGAAAGGTGCGCCCCCAAATGGGGGCGCACTTTCGTGACCAAAATTAATCCAGACCAAAAATCAGTACCCGGGATTTTGGGTGATGTTGGGATTTGCGTCCGTTTCCTCCGTAGGAATGGGGAAGTACAAGTGCTTGGACTGGAATCCCATGTCGCCAGGTATAGCTGATGAAAAGAAGTCGTTGTCGAGGGTGATCTGGCCTGCCAACGCCCAGCGGCGGATGTCGAACCACCGTTGACCTTCTCCCGCCAGTTCCATCAGTCGTTCATCCATGATCCATTGCCGTATCACATTACGGTCAGATACACTATTGTCGCGGTCTGCAGGAGACGTTCCAGCGCCGCGTGCACGAGCGCGCACCTGGTTGATCAGGTTGATCGCCTCGGTCGTGGAGCCTCCCGATTCATTCAGGGCCTCTGCTTTAAGCAGGAGTACGTCTGCGTAGCGCAGGATGCGAGGATTGTTGTTGGAAGCGCCACCGGTAGGATTCAGTTGATCGCGGGTGACATACTTCCGGAAGCTCAGCGTGGCCGGATCGAGCGACAGTTCGAGTCGCGGATCATCAGCCTCAAAGGCGTCGCGCAACTTCTCCGTTGCAATGAACGGCGCTTTGCCGAACATATTAAACGCGTTATTGTAAAAGCCCCAGAATGCCGACAGTGATCCGATAGCGTTGTCGAAGTCGTTAGGCAACCAGATGTTGTCGCCGGCAAAGGCTTGCGATGCCTGGTATTCAAACAACGACTCGTCATTGTTCTCCGTGTCAGCCGCGAAATTGTCGTCGTAGGCGGGGACGAGCACGCGGTCGGTGATCTTGTCAGCCGCCGTGATGGCTGCCTGGTAGTCCGCCGTGTTGCCTGTCACGGTAGCCCTGAACACAAGCGCCTTGGCCAGCATGCCGTTTGCAGAGCTCTTGAACACCCGTCCGCGGTCGGTATCCGGCCATGAGTCTGGCAGTAAGGTTGCCGCTTCCGAGAAGTCCGTGATCGCCTGATCGAGAAGCTCGGTGCCTGTAGAGCTGGGCGGTTTGGTGTTGTCCAGGCTCTTGAGGCGCTCGGTGATCAGCGGCGCGGTTCCCCAGACGTTCCAGAGCATGAAATACGAAAACCCACGGAGGAACAAAGCTTCCCCGCGATGGGCATCTTTCAGGCCTGGCGTCACGTAAACTCCATCTGCAACTTCAGCGTTCTTTTCCAATACCACGTTGGCGCGTCCAATCATCTGGTAAAGGGCGCGGAAGAAGTAGTTGAGCCTTCCGCTACCGGGTTGAATGTTGCTGAAGATCTCGAATTCATCCTGCCCGGTGGTAGTGATATCATCTCCGGTAAGGTACCATATCGGTGTTACAAACGCTTCCTGGCTGGCATTGTACCAGTAGAAGTCGCTCATCTTGGCGTATATGCCGTAGACTGCCCGCGTGAATTCTATTTCTTCGGAAAAGTATGATTCTTCCGTCGGAAAACCGGGGGCAATGTCCAGGCGCGATTCATTACAGGAATTGAGTCCTACGAAGGTCAGACACAGCACCAGCAGTGTCTTGGTCGTTATATTGCTTTTCATCTTCATTCCTCCTTTCTAGAAAGTGGCACTGATACCTAACATTACCTGACGAAGCGGAGGGAAAACGTCGTTTTCCGGATCCGGTCCGGTCCAGTCCGTGATCGTCAGCAGGTTCGTTCCACTCAGGAACACCCGTACGTTGTCGATGACACCGGTCTTCTCAAGGAGGGTAGACGGTACCGTATAGCCTAGCTGAACATTCTTCAGCCTTAGGAATCCTGCATCCTCAACAAAACGGCTCGAGAACCGATTGTTGCTGTTCGGGTCGTTATACACAGCGCGAGGCATGGTGGTACTGGTGCCCTCGCCCGTCCAGCGATTGCGTGTCGTTGCCCACTGGTTTGCCCCGGTACTCGACATGGATTCGCCACCGGCGCGTTGGCTGTTGTACTTCTGAATATCACCCACGCCCTGGAAGAATACGCTAAGATCGAATCCTCCGTACGTGAAGCCGAGGCTCAGCCCGTAATAGTAGCCGGCGATCGTCTTGCCGAGGTAAGTACGGTCGTTGTTGTTAACGATGCCGTCGGGTTCCGGATTGATGATTTCACCCGGCTGCGGCGAACCGTAGAGATCCAGGAAGTACATGTCACCGGGTTGCTGGTTGTTGGTTCCGATGCCATCTTCAAAGCTGGCTTTCCAATCGGTGACTTCCTGAGTGTTCTGGAATATTCCGCCAACCTTCCATCCCCAGAGGTACCCCAGCGGGTAGCCTTCCTGGTAACGTCCACCTTCTCCGCCGAACGGCGTTCCCTGGTACATACTTACCAGTCTGTTCCGCACGGTGGTGAAGTTACCCGATACATTGAAGCCGAGTTTACCGAAGGTGTTGTTGTATCCGAGCTGAAGCTCCACACCATTGTTCCTTACGTTCCCTATGTTGAGATCGGTGGCGGCTTCAATTCCGGAACTCGGAGGGAGTTGCACGAGCTGGATGACGCCTTCCGTATACCGGCTGTAGTATTCAGCAGTAAGTGTAACGTGGTTGTCAAGTAACACAGCATCAAAGCCGGCGTTTGTAGTCCGTACACGTTCCCACGTCAGATCGAAGTTAGGGAAGTTGGGAAGACGGATGCCGACATACTGTGTGCCGTACGGATTCCCGTTGCCCGAGCCAAGCGAATAGTCAGGCGTTCCGTTGACGCCGGACAGGTAGGCAAAGCCCTGGGAAGTCTCCTTGTTACCGAGTTCACCCCATCCACCGCGGAATTTCAGGTCGTTGATAAAGGCAATATTCAACGACTGGAAGAACGGCTCCGAGCTGATCCGCCATCCTGCGGCAAAGGAAGGGAATGTTCCCCAGCGATAACCGGGTGCAAATGTCGAGGCACCGTCGCGGCGAACCGTAGCGTCAAAATAGTAGCGGTCCTGATACTTGTAACTTACGCGTGCCAGGTATCCCTGCAGCGCCTGCGGAACCCTGCCGGTAAATGTTCCGTTGAACGGAGGATTGTTACCCACGTTACGGAAGTTCGGATCCGTATAGTTGATCTGTCCGGAGCTGGCATCGGTGTAGCGCCAGGTGCTTTCCTGGTCCATAGCGCTCAGCAGCACATCAACATTGTGATCGCCAAAACTCCTGTTGTAATTGACGGTAAGTTCCCTGACGAGGTTCAGGTTGCGGCTCTGGCGTTCCCCATACGATCCTTTGGCTGTGCCATCGTGCCCGTTATAGGGGTTGCTCGGAGTTTGCGAAAAGCGCCATCCCGAGTACTCGGACCACTCCTTGCGAAGGTTGAAATAGTAGTCGCCGCTCAGGGTTCCTTTGATTTTCAGACCGGGAATAGGTTCGATCTGCAGATAGACATTTCCGATCGTTCTGAACAGGTCAAATCTCCTGTCCGACGTAGCCTGTGAGCCAAACACGTTACCATAGGTAGCGGGGCCGTATAGGTATACCGGATCGCCTACGGGGTTGAACGCTGCGCCCGGATTGACGAGGTTCAGGTCAAAGTCGGGGTTCGGCTCAAATTCCCAGCTGACCGACGGCGCATAACCCGTTGGATCGGACGGATCGTAGATCGGTTGCCAGGGCGGCGTCCGGGATGTGTAACCGAGGTCGGCACCCGTGTTGTCCAATGCCTTATTCACACTGAGCTTGATATTCATACCCGTCTCAAGGATCCTGGAGACTTTGCTGGTAACATTCGACGAAAGTGAAAATCGCTCGAGGTAGTTTTGAACAAGCGACCCTTCCGTCTTGCCATAACCTCCCGAGACATAGTATGTTGTCGACTCGCTGCCGCCCGAAACGCGGATGCCGTAATCTTCAATAATGGCATCCTTGTTAAGAAGCGCATCCTGCCAGTCGTATGTAGGGCTATTACCGAGAAAATCGGGGCTGCTTGGATCAAAGACGGATGGCATGCTGGCTGTTGCGGTTGGGTTGTTCGCATATACCTCACGGTACAATGCGGTGTAGTCAGCCGTATTCAGCACGTCAAACGTCTTGGCGACATTTTGCACACCGCGCTGCGCATTGAACTCCACTTTGGGTGCACCGGACTTTCCTCGCTTGGTCGTGATGAGGATCACGCCGTTGGAGGCGCGCACACCGTAGATCGCTGCCGCCGATGCGTCTTTGAGGACGGAGATTGACTCGATATCGTTGGGATTGATCGACGTCATGATGTTGATCGGGGACCGGATATCCTGAAAACCGGCGTTCGGGCTGCTGGCCGCTCCTTCAAGGATGGGAACACCATCGATGACGTAAAGCGGTTCGGCAAATCCCCATGTTGCGACGCCGCGGATCTGGATGTTTGGCCGCGCGAAAGGATTACCGCTGGGGGTTCCCACAAACACGCCGGCCATGCGTCCCTGCATTGCCAACTCGGGCGTCATTGAAGTACTCTTTGATATCTGCTCAGCGTCCATCGAAGAGATGGCGCCGGTCACATCCTTCTTTTCACGTTCACCGTATCCGATGACAACGACTTCACTCAGGTTGGTGATGTCGTCCATCATAGTAACATTGATGGTCGTGCTGCTTCCTACGCGGATTTCCTGCGGCGCATAGCCAATGAAGCTGAACACAAGCACCGAGTTCTCGTCGGCTACGTTGATGGCGTAGTTACCATCTGCGTCCGAGGTCGTCCCGTTCGTAGTCCCCTTCTCTATGATGTTTACACCAGGCAACGGGCTGCCGTCGCTGTCAACGATCCGGCCACTTACTCCAATCAGCACTGATGCATACGTGTTGGCGTCAGGGGCTGCTGGTCCGTCGAACTGAAGTTGGGAACTCCTGAGCCTGACCAGAACAATTTGGTTTCCCGACACCTCATATCCGATTTCAAGCGGCGTCAGAATCTTATCGAGTATTTCAGACAGGGTTGCGTTTTCTTCGTGCAGGGTAATCTTCTCACGGGAAGAAATGAGTTGCGAGTGGTAAAGAAACCGGGCGTCCGTAAGTTTCTCAATTCGGGACAGGGCCGAACGTATGGTGGTGTTCTCCAGCTGAATGCTAATCCGACTATCCAGGACACTCTGCGCCTCGCCTTCGTGGGCGTATGCGAAGCTAAGGAAGAGGCCTGCCAGGAGGATTTGCGCGAGAGAAACCTTCATAATGTACGCCCAAGTCGATACTTGTAGCAGTTTTTGCATACTTTTACTAGGTTTTTCTTAAAGGTTTACTG
>DASVCT010000123.1:0-8576 GCA_036381475.1 Cyclobacteriaceae bacterium | reverse complement strand
CGGATTTGTGCTTGCAGCGTAAGTTTTGAGCAGGGATTGAACCTTTTGATGGCGATGAGTTATCGACGATTATAACCATCTGGCATTCATGTGCTGTTTTTGCAGAATTTTCCAGTTGATATTTTGAAAATATAAATACTTTTCGGCGACGTTGGTGGTGAGGTGTTTATTAAATGTGTCCTTGCAAATAAAATTTTCACACGATGGTTTTCAACTTCGTAATTTTTTTGGCGTCGATCTTTGTGAATTCGTATCACGCGCCTCAGGCCGAGGGTGGCGTGCTTCTGATGCAACTCTCCGGATCCGAGGTTGACGAAGGCAACTACAAGCAAACAGCGTATCTGAACTTCGAAAAATATGACGACAAGTGCAAACTTCGAAGAGACGGAACGGTGAAGCTGAACAAGAAGACCAGGACCGCCACAAGACCACTTGTGCCGGGAAAGCCGGTGATGGTCTTCTGCTACTATTCCGACCAGCGGACACAATATGGCCGCAGTGTAGGTCAACGCATTACCTTCTACCCTAAAGAAGGCACAGACTATATTATCGCTATGGACGTTGAAGGGGGCAAAGTCGATTTCGGAGTATTTGAAAAGGCCCAAGACGGAAGCAAAGGCAGCGAGGTCGCCGTGCTTCGGGGCAACGTGACTATAGAATGCGATCAGGCGGGCGGGTGACGCCGCGGCCATAAAATTTGCGCAGGTCTGTCACCCACAAGTAGGGGAGAACAAAAAAATCCGGGGTAGTACCCCGGATTGATCATAAGCCAACTCTTCTTGTTGCTACATTAGAAGCGGTCGAGATTCATCACCTTGTCCCAGGCCGCGATGAAGTCGCGAATGAATTTCTCTTCACCGTCAGCGCAAGCGTAAACTTCCGCAATGGCCCGGAGTTCGGCGTTGCTGCCGAAGACGAGGTCAACCCGCGTACCAGTCCACCTGACTTCACCTGTCTTCCGGTCACGACCTTCGAACACGTTCTGCGACTCCGGGGTTGCCGACCATACCGTACTTATATCAACCAGGTTGGTAAAGAAGTCGTTGCTGAGTGTTTCGGGACGATTTGTGAACACGCCGTGTTTGGAAAGATCCCAGTTCGTATTGAGTACCCGCATGCCACCGACAAGTACGGTCATCTCAGGGGCAGTGAGGTTAAGCAACTGTGCCTTGTCAATTAACATATGTTCAGGTGCTGCCTTATGGTGCGACTTCACATAGTTGCGGAAGCCGTCGGCGCCAGGCTCCATGTATTCGAAGGAATCAACATCTGTTTGGTCCTGCGATGCATCGGCACGCCACGGTTCGAAGGGTACTTTCACATCATGGCCAGCATTTCGGGCAGCCTTTTCTATGGCCGCACAACCCCCCAGCACAATCAGGTCAGCCATGGAAACCTGCTTGCCATCCGTCCGGTCCTTATTGAATTGCGCTTGTATCCCTTCCAGTGTGCTAAGCACTTTCGACAGCTGCTTGGGGTTATTCACTTCCCAATGCCGTTGGGGTTCCAGGCGGATGCGCGCCCCGTTGGCGCCGCCTCGCTTGTCGGACCCGCGGAACGTCGAGGCGGACGCCCAGGCCGTCGAGACCAGTTCTGAAATGGTTAAGCCCGAAGCAAGAATCAGTGCCTTGAGGCCGGTTATATCTTCTTCATCTATCAGCTTGTAAGTCACCGCCGGAATCGGGTCTTGCCAGACAAGGTCTTCTGCGGGCACTTCGGGACCGAGATAACGCGCCTTCGGGCCCATATCGCGATGTGTAAGCTTGAACCATGCGCGGGCAAAGGCATCGGCGAACTCATCAGGGTTGTCAAGAAAGCGACGTGATATTTTTTCGTAGATGGGATCAAATCGAAGCGCCAGGTCCGTAGTCAGCATTGTGGGCGCATGACGCCGTGACGGATCGTGCGCATCGGGCACCGTATCGGCACCCATGCCGTGTTTCGGTTTCCACTGGTATGCGCCGGCAGGGCTCTTGACGAGCTCCCATTCGTATCCAAAGAGGTTCCAGAAAAAGTTGTTCGTCCATTTCGTCGGCGTGGTAGTCCAGGCACCCTCCAATCCACTAGTGATCGTGTATACGCCGTTGCCCGTGCCGAACGTATTTTTCCACCCGAGACCCATTTCTTCAAGAGGAGCTCCTGCTGGTTCCGGACCGACATACTTCTTCGGGTCACCCGCACCGTGCGTCTTGCCAAAGGTGTGTCCCCCGGCGATAAGCGCCACGGTTTCTTCATCGTTCATCGCCATCCGGCCGAAGGTCTCGCGGATGTCACGCGCGGCTGCGAGAGGGTCAGGTTTGCCATTGGGTCCTTCGGGGTTGACATAAATGAGACCCATTTGCACGGCAGCGAGGGGATTTTCCAGTTCGCGCTCGCCACTGTATCGCTTGTCGCCAAGCCATTCGCTTTCCGAGCCCCAGTATACGTCTTCGGCCGCTTCCCATGCATCTTCGCGTCCGCCACCGAAACCGAAGGTCTTGAAGCCCATAGATTCCAGCGCGCAATTGCCGGCCAGGATCATGAGGTCTGCCCAGGAAATCTTCTTTCCATACTTTTGTTTAATGGGCCACAAGAGCCTGCGGGCTTTGTCGAGATTTGCGTTGTCCGGCCAGCTGTTGAGCGGAGCGAAGCGCTGTTGTCCTGACCCTGCGCCGCCGCGGCCATCGGACACGCGGTAAGTACCGGCGCTATGCCAGGCCATCCGGATGAAGAAGGGTCCGTAGTGCCCGTAGTCTGCCGGCCACCAGTCTTGCGACGTCGTCATCAGTTCATACAAATCTTTTTTTACTGCCTGGAGGTCGAGCGACAAAAACTCTTTCCTGTAGTCGAAGTCCTTGCCCATAGGATTCGACAGGGTCGAATGCTGGCGAAGGATGTTTAGCTTCAGTTGGTTGGGCCACCAATCGCGGTTTCGCGGTCCGCCGCCGGCCGCTGTCTTCAACGACCCGCCATGAAACGGGCACTTGCTTTCGCTGTCATTAACCTGTAATGACTTCTGCGCGGTAGGAGCGTTATTTTCCATAGGTTCTTTTATGTGTTTGGCTTGTCTGTTCTTATACAGCATCAAGAATACAGGTACCCGTTAAATAAATCAAATTGATTATATTTATGATGATATAGACATAATCTATGACACTGATTCAACTGGAGTATATCGTGGCACTGGACGACTTGCGCCATTTTGCACTGGCGGCCGATAAATGCTTTGTGACGCAGCCTACGCTGAGCATGCAGATCCAGAAGCTGGAAGAAGAACTGGGAGTAAAAATTTTCGATCGCACGAAACAGCCTGTAATCCCGACGGACGTGGGGATCGGAATCATTGCACAGGCGCGGCGTGTGTTACACGAATCGCGGATGATCCGCCAGTTCATCAACGAACACAGGGGCATCTTGAGTGGGGAGCTGCAGATCGGGATTATACCCACGCTGGCACCCTATCTCTTGCCACCTTTATACCGATATATGCGAAAGAAGTATCCTCGGCTGAACCTGGTTGTAAGGGAAGCAATTACAGAAGAAGTAATTCGCGACCTCAGGAACAACCGCCTGGATTGCGGTGTGGTCGTGACACCTTTGAATGATCCCTCGATCCGGGAGGACGTATTATTTTACGAGGAATTGTTTGTATACGTGTCTCGCAAAAACGCGCTGGTCGACAAGAAGTACGTTCTTGCCGACGAGATCGACCCCCGCCAACTGTGGTTGCTGGAGGAGGGGCATTGCTTCCGCTCACAGGTCCTGAACCTGTGCGAACTTCAAAAAAGTACCGACATCTCTTTTCGTTATGAAACGGGAAATATCGAAACGCTCAAACGCATGGTGGACAAAAGCGATGGCATCACGATACTCCCCGAACTGGCCGTCATGGAGTTGGGAAAATCACAGCGTCGGCTGGTCAAGCGCCTTCGGAGTCCTACACCCGCCCGTGAAGTGAGCATCGTCACCCATCGGGATTACATCAAGCACAAGCTGATTCAGGCATTGAAGGAAGGAATTCTTCAAACCATCCCACCCCGGATGCAAAAGCTACAAGACAAGAAGGTCGTGGAGATCAATTATTAACCCAGGCTACTGGCGCAATAATATTTGGGATGCCATGTTGACAGCCAGAAGAATATTTTCTCCGGCCGAATTTTATTCTGTTTGGTACTATAAATCATTCAATATCAAATTGGTATGATCACATTATTAAACTTAAAGTTAATGTCGATTCGCGATGTTCGCCGTCCAGTATCGCCTTGCCCATTCGATCCACACGGGCCAGTTTGGCTCGACTGTATGGCCGCTGTGGTGCTGACGAAACGCCAGCTCTCCGGCGATTAGAGCGGTCCCTTCAGGCGGAAACGTCGTCGTCCCCAACCCTCTTTTTCCGAGCAAGGTGTAAACCGGCTCAGCATGAACCGCGGCCAGGAACATACCTTTAGGATCGACCCACCGGTCGCCATGATCAAGGGAGCCGGCGCTAATGAAGACCGGCCGCGGTGCGCACAGCGCCACCAGTTCATGAGCATCAACTGGCAGATCGTCGGGCGTAAGTTCGGAGGCATATTTGAGAAAGTTACCGCAGAACCAGAAGAAGTTGTCGCGAACGACGACATTCTCGAGTTGTTCAGCGAACCGGCGTCGCAGGATCTTGGCGCCACCAGCACCAGACGAGGCGATGAGTCCGAGCGAAAAGCGCTGATCCAGCGCCATCGCCACCAGGGCAGCTTTGCCATAGCGGGACAGGCCTTCAATGGCGATGCGATGTGAATCCACGGCGGAATCTGTTTCCAAATAATCGAACGCCCGACTGGCTCCCCAGGCCCACGCGCGCAACGCGCCCCAATCGTCCGGACGACGCGGCTGGCCGCGACCCGTCAGGCCGATTATTCCTCGGTTAAGGCTGGCCCCGTCATCCGGTTGGACGCTCCATGGGTCCAGTATCGCATATCCCCACCGTTTGGAGAGCAGGAGGGATTTCCAGTCGCCCCTCCCACGCCGCAGCGAGCCGAACCTTAACACAACCGGCACAGATTCCCCGACCTCTGCCGGAGTCACCAGGGCGAGGCGTATTTCCACGCTAACTTCCGGAAACGCGCTATTGTCAACCCTTCCGATCAGCATTTTCTGGTTCGCACGAACACTGCCTGTATCTATGACTTCCTCTGACACTACCCGCCACGTTACAGAGGGAACGGTTTCGGGCACCCGGCCATAGACCTCACGCTCGAAGTCGTTAACGATCTCCGGCCTGCGCTGTTCCCACCAGACTTCCGGGGTGCCGACGCGTTCGCCATTTTTCAGCAGGAGGGGATCCGGCAATTTGAACGGCGGAACCTTTGTTTCATCATAGTTGGCAGGATTGGGCCTGTTTGGATCCTGTGCCGGCGCGGGGCGGGCGGGAACCGTGATACCGACCCTCTCTCGCATCAACTCGAGATTGCGCGATGCCAGACGGACCCTTCGGGCGGTAGCTGCGTGAGCAATCCAGGCTTTCCGAATGAAGTATCCAGCGACCAATACGAATACCAATACTGCCCCGAAGGCAAGCAGTCTTCCCATAATCGACTTTGTTTCCTGTAGCTATTTTTCGATTCCGCGCGGAATGTCAGCAGGCATATTAGGGAAATAATTGCGCAATCGGAAAGCGAAATCAGATGTCGCAATTTGTCGTACCTTTGCCATGATGAATGTTTTCAGATCCCTGTTGTTCATGAGGGCCGTTGTGCTCCTCGTCGCTGCCCTGGTGTTGCATGACAGTGTCGACACACGACAGGAACCCATTCCGACCACCGTCGAGTCATCAGCAAAGGTTCTGATCAAAGCCGCAAATGAACCCGGCAGCGACGACTGGGAAGGTCGGTTTTCCGGAACGGAAATCCACCTTTGGCAAGCGCCGCTATACGAAGTGGATATTGTCAGTCCGTATACTTTCGTAACAATCCATTTTCCCAATACCATCGATCGTTTCAAGTCGGTACCTTCCGAATTGCCATCTCCTCCGCCTAAGGTTTAAGCCTCTTTCTTTTCCCTGAATCCGGCACCGCAATGTTGCCGGAGCTTAAACCATTTCTATCATTCTAAATAAGATCGTCATGAAAAAGCGGATCAATTATTCCATGCTGTTTATGCTATTTGCGCTGTTGTTTGCCCTTGGTGTATTCACTTATATGATGCTTAAAGGATAGATGAACCCGTAGCCAACAGCTTTTCAACGAATTATTTTATGGCTTGGATGTCGCGCCAACTGCGACGTCCTAAGCCACCGAATAGTGAAGGAGGACCGTATGATCGTTCAACTGTTTCACGTCCTTCAATTCCAATCTGTATTCTGAGTCGATACCTTTCAGCAAGGGCAAACCGGCTCCGAACAATACGGGCTCGACGACCAGGATCAATTCATTCACTAATCCTGCTTTCATAAATTCACTCACGGTTGCTGTTCCGCCAATAATAACAGCTTCCGTGTACCCCTGGTTTTCCAGCAGGGTGATAATACTCTTCGGATCACTATCGGTAAATGTCACATTCGCTTGAGCGGGTTTATCTGTCGTGTGATGGGTGAGCACAATCAAAGCCCCCTCATTCGTGAGGGGAAGATAATCCGGGGCTAAAATGTTGTAGGTGGTCTTTCCCATTATGACGGCTCTTGTGCGTTGCGTGATGTCGACGAATCCCTGTCCATAGTCTGGCGACAACCAGTCGGGGACATTTCTTTGATTGGATATTAGTCCGTTAGCAGATGCTGCGAGGTAAACCGTAATCTTCATTTTAGTTTGTGTTTACATTCAACGTTTTCCCAGACAAACGTCGAATGCGATTGGAAGTTGGCCTTGCGAGCGACCAATTGGCAGGTCGATAACGGCAAAATAGGGGGGCAATTCCGACGGTCAGGAGCAGCGGCAAAAAAAGGGCGACCTGATGTCGCCCTCCTTTAAATACCGTAGAGGTGATGGCGCTAAAGAAACCGTCCGTATACGTCCTCGATGTATTTGAAGTAGTAGTACAGTTTATAATTCACCTCCAGCCCATAATCGATAGTCGGGTCGTAGTTGATCCGTTGCTGGAAGGGAGAATTTGCACGGTACCCATGGGTGATCACTTTTTCATTCCAGGCCGTTACGTATTGGCGGTTCATCGTCTCGTAGTATTGCGGCGAGTGAAAACTCATCGGTCGCGCATTCGTCGCAAACCACCGGTCGAATCCTGAGTCCAGAATTTGCACTTCATACTCGTCTTCGTCACCCCGGTCGAGGATCATATTTTGTCCATATCGCACCGGTCCGGCACTCTTACCCGACCCGCACGCCGACGCAAGGACCATCACCGCAAGCGCTGCAATCAGGCATTTTAAGATCCTTTTCATGGCACACCTCCTTTGTTAGGAATACCCTTTTATATAAAACAAAAAAGGTGCCTTAATTGTTGTGGGCGGGACCCGGTTTAATGTGTTTGGGTGTTGGAATACAAGTTCTTGATCTACGAGCTACGATCTGCGATTTGTGATCTGCGAAGTGGGTACCACTTCTAAAATCGTAGATCGTAAATCGTAGCTCGCAGACTACCATCACACGAAAATCCCCCCAGCAATCTCAATCCTCTGTGCGTTCACCCATTTGGAGTCGTCGCTGCACAGAAAGGCGACTACCCCGCCAACGTCGTCCGGCAAGCCCACTCGCCCCAGTGGGGTGAGGGAGGATAGCATGTTCCTCAGTTCGGGGGTGTTGCGAACGCGACCTTCATTAAAGTCGGTTTCGATGGCGCCGGGTGCCACTACATTGACACGGATCCTACGCTCACCCAACTCGCGGGCCTGGTACTTCGAGAGGGTTTCAACAGCGCCCTTCATAGTTGCGTAAGCCGAATAGCCTGGTAGGGAGTATCGGGCAAGCCCGGAAGAAATGTTCACAATGCTGCCGCCATCGTTAACCAGGGGCAGCAGTTTCTGCGTGAGGAAATACGGCGCCTTAACGTGAATTTTCACCAGGCGATCAAATTGTTCGGGAGTGGTGTCGGCAAAAGGTATGTGTAAACCCGTGCCTGCGTTGTTTACGAGTGCGTCGATGGCTTTAGCGCCGAATACGGATTGCAATGCCGATCGGAGCTCTTCCACGAACGCATCGAAAGTCTCCGAATCAGAAACATCCAATTGCAATGCATAGGCCTTCCTGCCCTGCGACTGGATCTCCTCGACCACATGGTTCGCGTCATCCTTCCGGCTGTGGTAGGTAATCACAACATCGAATTCTTTCTCTGCAAGCCTCATAGCCATGTCTTTCCCCAGGCCGCGGCTGGCCCCCGTGACGAGGGCGATCTTGTTCTTTGTGCTCATTAATCGTTTTTTGTTTCGTTTAACTTGAGCACAAAATTGGCGTGTACCGTGGCGCTCCCCGTTGTAAAAATCAATCCGATGTTTGCGAGAATCAAATAATCTCCCGGAAAGTGGCGGGAGATACCTTCGTGTGCTTCTTAAAGAAATTGGAGAAGTGAGCGACCTCTTCAAAACCCAGGCAGTACGCAATCTCGGAAATGTTCCAGGTCGTTTGCTTCAAAAGTATCTTCGCCTCCTGGGCTATGCGGCTGGCTATAAT
>DASVCT010000122.1:0-2412 GCA_036381475.1 Cyclobacteriaceae bacterium | reverse complement strand
GCTCCTGCACTTTATCCCCGTCCTGACAATTGCCTTCTTGTCGATTGCGCTCGGGACGTTTCTCAGCGACAGTGAGGCCAGAGAATTTCTTGATGATCACCGACGCTTGCGGGTTACTATTTTTTGGGCCGCGGTGGCTATCCAATTCTGGGGCTACCAGTATGCTATTCGCAAGAGGTGGCAGGGATTTCAAAAGCTGCTCAGGCAAGAAGTTTCAAATACAGAAGACGTAAGCATCGCCTGGGTCCGTTTCTTTATGGGCGTATTTCTCGCCATAAGCATTTGTGTCCTTGTTGCACTGTTTGCCGTGATCCACCTCAATACCCCGACGTGGCTGTGGGAGCCTACGGGAATCATGCTGTCCTTGTCAATATTCGCCCTCGGGTATAAGGGCATCCTCCAAAGAGAGATATTCTATACGACGTCCTCTACGGAACCGATCGCCGAAAGCCGTGAAAAGCCGAGCCAGGAGTTGGTCGAAAGGCTGCGGGGATTCATGACCGACACAAAACCCTACCTTGATCCCGAACTGTCGTTGAGTTCGCTCGCTAAAAAAATGGGAATGACCCGAAATCAGCTTTCCCAATTGATCAACGCCGGACTCGGCGAAAATTTTTACGACTTCATTAACAAATACCGCGTCGAAGAAGTCAAACGCCTTATGGCCGATCCTCAAAAGCAGAATTACAATCTCCTGGGAATCGCACTCGAGGCCGGGTTTAAGTCAAAATCTACGTTCAACCTCATTTTCAAGCGGTTTACAGGACTCACTCCCACAGAGTACAAGAAAAATATCACTTAGCCGGACGTCCAACAGGATACCGCGGACGATCCCAACGCTTCACAGCCATAATGTTGTAGGAAAAACATTATGCACCGCGAACAAAGCAAAGCGCTAATCGAACTAAACCATGTGTCTAAAAGCTACCCGGTTGCCTCTGGCAGCTTTCAGGCTTTAAAGGATGTGTCACTCAAGATCGATAGCCAACAGCTCGTTGCCATAACCGGCAAATCGGGAAGTGGTAAGTCGACCCTGCTCAATATTATCGCAGGAATTGACAAACCAACGGAAGGCACGGTCACGGTAAACGGGATTCGTGTCGACAAACTTTCTGAATCTGAGCTTGCCGCCTGGCGTGGGAGAAATATTGGTGTTGTTTTTCAATTTTTCCAGCTGTTGCCCACGCTCACCATCGTGGAGAACGTCATGTTGCCCATGGATTTCTGCAACAGGTATTCCAGGAAGGATAGAAGGGAACGTGCTTTTTCGTTGCTGGAGATGGTCGGCATCCAAGAGCAGGCCGACAAGTTTCCTGCGACGCTCTCCGGCGGACAACAGCAGCGTGTGGCGATCGCGAGGGCATTGGCCAACGATCCGCCGTTAATTGTAGCAGACGAGCCTACCGGTAACCTCGATTCCTATACCGCTGCGGCAATTTTTGAGCTGTTTGCGAAGCTGGCGAGTGACGGAAAGACTGTTCTGGTGGTCACCCACGAACGGGAATTCTCCTCGTATTTCGGCAACACCATCCATCTCACTGATGGCGCAATCACCGCGGCCGAACCTGTTCACCCTTAATCCCCTGGAAATGAATCCAAGATATATGAAGGTCATTCGTGACCTCACGTCAAACTATCCCAAAAATTTGATGCTGGTTCTGGCGATAGCTGTTGGTGTCTTTGGCATCGGTTCGATCCACGGTGGTTACACGGTGATTAACCGCGAGATGGCGGCAAACTATCTGAGCACGGAACCTGCGTCGGCGACCATTGAATTCGAGGGAAAAGTCCCGGACCAATTGCTCGACAGTGTCAGAGATTTTCCTGGAATAGGCAAAGCTGAAAGACGAGCGACGATCGAGGCCAGAATGAAAGTCGACGACCGCTGGTATCCGATCTTGCTATTTGTGATCGATGATTTCAGTCGGATGGAGGTCAACAAAGTGTTACCGATATCAGGTGCCCGGAGCCCTTCACCCGGGGGCATGCTCGTTGAACGTACTGCCCTGGGGGTAATGCGCGCGAATGAAGGCGATGACATTGTGGTCCAAACCCCTCATGGTGAAGCACAGTCGCTGAAGATCATGGGAACTGTACACGATCCTGGCCTGGCTCCCGCCTGGCAGCAGCAATCTGGATATGCCCTACATCACCCTGGAAGGTTTACACCAACTTGGAGAAAGCCAGGACTTTGACTTGTTGAGGCTGATGGTCAGCGAGGACCGGTTCTCAAGAGCCCATATCACGCGAAAAGCAGAACAGGTGGCCGACTTGATGAAGCGGAATGGCATAACCATTCATGAAATCCAGGTACCTCCGCCCGGGCAGCACCCACATCAAAGCCAGATGAACACGGTGCTTACCATCTTTATCATCTTCGCATTTATGATCCTCGCGCTCGGATCGATACTA
>DASVCT010000121.1:0-8194 GCA_036381475.1 Cyclobacteriaceae bacterium | reverse complement strand
AAACGGACCGATATGGGCCTCACTGGCGTTTCCACGGTTATCCCGTGTCGTCCAGCTGAACGCAAGGCGTGCCTTGTTTTTGAAATCATCGTGAAACTGATCGGTACTTAATTCATTCGTTGTGTATTGCCACAATACGATGAACGCCGCAAATCCCAGCGACAGCCCGAAGATGTTAATGAACGTGAAAAAAGGATTCCTTAACAGCAGGCGTATGGCGAGTTTGAAATAATTGAGCAACATGACTTACGCACATTTCAGTTGACCACCTTGACCGTTTCAAGTTTCCTGGGATTGAATTTCCGGTTGAGATAGTTTCTCGCAGGAACTTCAACGTACTTGTATGTAATGGACGCCACTATGAGGGTCAAAACAACCAGCACCAGGCACAGGGTGATAGCCGTTGTAACACTGCCACCCGACCAGTTTGGGGGAAATGCTGCCCACCGGTCGGGTGCCTGCAATGTCAGGTAGATCCAAAAGATGAAGATGATGGGTACATGCACCATGTAGATGGAGAACGACCAATCGCCAAGACGCTGGAGGAACGGCTGATCCAGTATCTTCTTGATGGTCGTCGTATTATATGCGGCAGACAGAATGACAAACGGAAAAATGGCAATTACAAGAATATCTTCGATTCCAAAGTGCATCGCGACTAAAGTGCCCAGGAAGAACAGCGCAAATACCGAACTCCTTCGGAAGAACGCATAACCAACCGACTCACGGTACAGCGTGAACAGGAACATCCCCAGAAGAAAGCCGGCCATGCATCGGAAGATACCATAGTCGGTAACGACATTCAGCGACGGGGAACCACCCGGGAAGGTAAAGTTGACGGATCCCAGATAATACTTTACAAAAAGAAAAAGCCCGGCAATGGCGGCTAACGCCAACATCTTGCCTAAACCTCCCAGACGATAGAAAACAGGTACAAGCAATGGGAACACCATATACATCCACCATTCGGTACTCAATGACCAGGAAGGACCGTTCAGTGGTGTGCTGATGTATAACCCGAGGGATTGTGCCAGAAAGAGAGAAGGCACGACGGCTGTCGGCCTGAACATATCGCCGAAGAAGGGATGCAAATCATTGGCATACCGAATCACGATCAGGGCGCATACAAGACACCAGATCATTGTCACAAAGTGAAGCGGATATACCCGTGCAAACCTGGCTTTAATATACTTCCAGTAAGTTGCTCGTGTTATGGACCCTTTGAAGTTGTCGGAGTATACATAACAAAGAATAAAGCCACTCAGGACAAAGAAAAAATCAACCCACAACCATCCTGATGTAATTACATGAGGCTTGTTTATGGGAAGGAAGGCCATGACTTCAAGGTTGGAGTGGAAAATCACGACAACCAAAGCGGCGATGCCTCTCAGGGGTGTGAGGGTGGTGAGGTAGGGTTTGGAGGTGTTCATTGGAGCAGTGTTTCAAAGACCAATCGGCATCTCCCGTGCCAGTGTAAGGATGGCGTGTTTTTCCGCGATTTTAATGAGTGCCTACTTCTTACCTGACTTAAAATGAAACACTACATTGTTTCGCTTTGATACACGGTACATGGAATAGCCACCTCATTTCTATGTGAACCCTATGTGTCCTATGTACTATGTGGTTCAAATCAAAAAAACACGCTCGCGAAAATCTCAGCCGGCTTTTGCCAAAGAGGTGTGTACCTGATTTGCCAGATTATTAAGTGGAGAACCAGCAAACCTGTCACTATCAGGTTCGGTATCGAATTTCGCTTATGTACCAGGTCAAGAACCAGGAAAACCAAACCGGCCAGGGCAACGGTGGCAAGTGTGATGGCCGCTCCGATACCCATGGGAAGTTCCAGATATAGCCTGATAAGCCGCCCTACGCCCGGTCCGATCATCAGGATACCGGTACCAATCATGTACCGCATGTGATAATACGTGCGTTGACGGTTCGCAATGGCCAGACTGTAGAGTATGGCGAAAATCACTGCGGGAGGCAGACTGATCGCAGTTATTGCCACAGCATCAGAAGGCGCAGGAAGACGTTGCAGATTGGCGTGATACATTGCCTTTGTTATGAGGAAGATGGAGAGTACCACCAGTGGGGCGAGAATGAATGATGTCTTGCCAATTGCCCTGTGGATGCCATACTTCTTCCGCGACATCAGCCAGGGCTGAATAATCAGAAGGGCGATCCACAGGACCATAATTGCCCCGTGGAAATGCTGGACGATAAGGAACCCTTCAAATGTGGGGAAAAACATCAGGTACGTTCGATAAAATCCCCACGTCAATATGATCAGTATCCCGATTCCAATGAGGCTTGCCCTGTTGTATTCCTGGGCGTGTACTTGTTGCATAGGTTTGGGTGTTTGGTATTTGGAATTTTTGATGATCGTTATTCTTTGGGGATCATTCAGTCCGTAAAGAATTGACCGGATTCGCACTCGCAGCTTTCACGGACTGCCATGTTACGGTAAGCAATGCTACAGCAAACGCAAGTGCAGAAGCGATGATGAAGATGTCGGCACCCAATTGTACGTGATACGCGAATCCGCGCAGCCAAAGGGAAGTGATGTACCAACCTATGGGACACGCCACCGCAACAGCCAGAGCGATCCACTTCAGAAAATCCCATGAGAGCAATGCATAAATGGACTTGACCGATGCCCCCAGGGACTTTCGAATGCCAATCTCCTTGGTACGCCGTGTGATCATGAACGAGGAGAGTGCAAAAAGGCCCAGACACGCGATTACCAGCGTGAGGCACGTAAACCAGATGGTTACCGTTGCAAGTTGCTCGTCATTTTTGTATTGCTGGTCAAACGTCTCATCCAGGAATGTGTAGGTAAAAGCTTTATCACCATACACTTTCTTCCATGCCTTTTCTATCACCTCAATGGTAGTGGGCAGTTCCGTAGGCTGAACTTTGATGTTGGCCAGGTACATGGGACGAGTTTGAATGAACATGATCGGGCTGATCTTGTGATGCAACGACCGGAAGTGAAAATCCTTTACTACTCCGACGATTTCATAATTCCGTGGCCCCCATGGCCCTTCCCGTTGAAATACGTATCCGACCGGAGAAGTGAGATCCAGTTCCCGTACAAAGCATTCATTCACAACAATTCTGATGTTACCGGTCGATACAGTAAGGTCCTCCAGGCTCCTTGGAAAAAATCCGCTTCCCTCTACCAGTTCAATATCCATTACCTTGAAATAGTCGTGATCAACGAGGAGAAATTCGATCGCTCTTTCTTCATGTTTCACATCCAGGGGCGCTGTGGGTATGTGGCTTCCCGGACTTCCGGGCGCAAAGGAAACGCCCAGAATATTATGTTGCGCCAGAAGTTCCTCTTTGAATGTTTGCCTGGCGAGATAATCGTCAGCATGATTCTGCGGTGTCTCTACTTGAATAATGTGATCTTTGCTAAAACCCAGGTTTGCATTGCGGAGGTAATGCAGTTGTCGGCTCCCGGCCAGGGCGCATATCATAAGTATAATGGACAGCATGAACTGGAGCGTCATCAGGATGCTTCGCGGTGAGATGGAAGTAGTGCTCTCGACGACGACGGCGCTTCTTACCAACCTGACCGGCTTAACCGCCGTGAGGTACAACGCCGGGTATATACCAGCTGCCACGCCGAGTATTACAACGGCACCGATAGCGATGAGCCAGATATCCAAACGATTCCATTGCAGGAGGTCAATTCTTACGCCCGCGACGTTGTTGAAAGCATTGATAAGGATTTGAACGACTGTTATTGCAACGAGCAAGGAGACTACAGCCACAATTACTGATTCGAGTATCAGTTGAAAGCGTACCAATCCTGTTGATGAGCCCACGAATCGCTTGACCGCAACCTCCTTCATGCGAATTATCGAACGGGCAGTGGTAAGGTTCACGTAGTTAATGCTCGCAAGCGCGAGCATGAAAACCCCAATAATCGACAGGATGACAACACGCTGGAAGCTGCCATGCAAACCATAGTCGAGATTTTGAAGGGCGCCATAGAAGTAGATGTCCTTTAAGGGACGGACATTGAAGTGTGCAAATATCGTGTTGAATAAGTTGCCATCATTGATTTCGGCCAGAGCGGCATTGATCTTCGATTCGAGAATTTCCCTGTTGACGCCCTTAGTGGTCAGTAAGTACGTTGCGCTCCACAACCATGAATTAGGTCCTGTGATGTTAAGGTTGCGGTCTGGATAAACCAAAGGCATAGACCTCATCGAAACGAAAGCACCGATCTGCAGGTGTGATTTGTCGGGATCTTTGATGATGCCGGTAATTTCAAACTGGTGATTGACGAATTCGATGGTCTTACCCATTGGGTCTGTGGCGCCAAAGAGCATCCTGGCTGTTTCTTCGGTGATGACAGCCGTGAATGGATTGTGAAGGGCGGTTACTGCATCTCCCTGGATAAAGGGAAATGTAAATACGTTGAACGTCGTGCTGTCTGCCCACACCACATGAGTTTTTGCATATGTTATATCTTCCGGATTGTCCTCTGGTCGGTACGTGAGGTCCCACAACCCATGCGTAGACAGGTGAACGACGTTGGTGATTTCAGGAATACGCTCTTTTATATGATCGCCTATAACGGGAGGGAGCCGTGCGTAGTTGTCGCCCTCCAGGCGGTAGAGGTTGTCGTAGTTTTCGTGAAACTTATCGTACGACGTCTCGTGCTGGACATACAGCAGGATGAAGATAAAACTGGTTATTCCGAGACTTAAGCTAAAGACGTTTACGAAGGACGTGACCTTGTTACGCCATAAAATGCGAAACGCGATGGTGAGAAAGCTTCGAATCATAGAGCGCTAATAAAAATAACAGTGTTTCCTCGCATTATGGCGATTCCTATGCCAGTGCACTGAACCAATCCAAAGGCAATTATCGCATCCTTAACCAGTAACCAATTGTATCACATTGAAACATCGCAATGTTTCAATGTGATACATTGGAGATAGCTACTTCTGGTTTGCCATCTTCGCCGCACGTCCCCATTCACTCGCTGCTAAATGCAGAATGTCATCGTAAACACGCTCCCGCGCCCTGGCGTTGACCGTACCGAGATATCTCCCTTTTGACGCTGCATGATCTGTTGGGAGACGCTCAACCCCACGCCTGACCCGCCCTTCTTTGTTGAGAAGAATGGTATGAAAATCTGTTCGAGGTCTTCCGGTTGGATACCACTTCCTGTGTCTGCAATGTGGAGATGGACGTAACGCTGCCCTGTATTTTCAGTCGTGATTTCAATGAACTTGTTCTCTTTGAGATTGCTCATTGCCTCCATGGCGTTCTTAAGTACATTGATGAGTACCTGCATCGTCAGGTTTCTGTCGGCGTAGACCTGATCGACCGTTTGCAAGCCTTCCACCTTCAGGCATATGTTGTTTTTTTCAAATTCCCGTGTGAATAAATTAGCTGCCTCCACTACGAGATCGGCTAGCGAGATCCGTTCCAGCCGGGGTTCGGGAATGGCGTTGACGGTTCGGAAGTTTTGAACGAAAGCTTTGAGCGACTGGCTGCGACTGTCGATGGTCTTGAGGCTTTGCATCAGGTCCTGAAGTTCATCATCCGACAGTTCACGTTCCTTGTTTGTCGCATCTTCGAGCATTTCGCGCATGTAGCCCGACAGCGTGGACAGCGGAATGGCCGAGTTGGAAATCTCATGGGTAAGTACGCGCAACAGCTTTTGCCACGTCTCAGCTTCTTTCGCCGCCAGTTCGCTGCTTACGTCGTGGAATGCGATCAGTTTCAGTTTCTTGTCCTTGAATATGATGTGTCTCGAAAGGACAGTCAGAAACACTGTCCTTGAGCGAATCGTAAGCTTGAACGTAGCCTTATCGCCGTCTTTGATTTCCCGGAGAAATCGGGGCAGCGTAGCATCAACGCGTTCCAACGATTGAATTTTCTGAATGAAGGGTAGCTGGAACAAATTCTTCGCGGCGTCATTGACGAGGAATATCGCGCCGTTGTCTTCCTCAAAGCATACAAGCGGCACGGTAGCGTGTTCAACAACGGCCTGCAACAGTTGGTGTTGTGACTCCCGGTCCGAGCGAAGCGATTTGAAAGTTTGATTTAACTGGTTGAAAGCGACGTGAAGGTCGTAGTCGTTCGATTTTCCGTTTTCTGAAAAGGTTACGGAAAAATCATTCTGATTCAGAGACTGGAGAAAGGCTATGAGCTTCCGTTCGGATTGGTCAACGAATCGAACGGTTTCGTAAAAAAGTCCGATCGTAATAAGCCCTGTCCAGATCCCCGCCATCCAATAAGGCGAATCAAAGACAAGATACCCCGTAAGGCAGCCAAAGAAACATATTCCCAGCAGTCGCACGGCAACCTTGGGGCGCAAAATTTTCTTTATGGATTGCCTCGCGTTCAATTTGCTTCACGCGTTTCGGTTGGTCAATCGAGATTGGTTGCCTGGATAGTCAATCAGGATCGGTTGTCCGGAGGCGCACAGCCGTGCGTCTCTACACTCACCCGCCTTCCGTTCTCCCAATTCCGTATGCTTCCATCTTCCTGTACAGTGTCGTTCGCCCGATGCCGAGTTCTTCAGCAGCCCGCGAGAGGTTTCCGTTGAATTTCCTCAGTGCATTTCGTATAGCGTCTCGTTCTATTTCGGACAAGTTCAACGACCCTCCGTTGTCCCCCGTATTAGCGGATCGTCCGTACAGTTGAAAATCCTCCAGGGTCAATTCCGGACGGGAACAAAGTATCACTGCTCGTTCGATGGCGTGCTGGAGCTCGCGGACGTTTCCCGGCCAGTCGTACCTTGTCAATTGCTGTGCCAAAGCGGGATCGACCGAGAAAGTCTTGTGGTAACGTCTGCAGTATTCCTCCAGGTAGTGATTGAGCAGCAACGGAATATCTTCCTTGCGTTCGCGGAGGGGAGGAAGACGGATTTCTACCGTGTTTATTCGATAATAAAGATCATTGCGGAAGGTGCCCTTTCTCACGAGATCATTGATAGGTGCATTGGTTGCACATATGATCCGTACGTCCGCACGGATTACCGCGTTGGAGCCTATGCGCGAGATGTTCCGTGTCTGTAATGCCGAAAGCAGTTTAACCTGCAATTCAGGAGAGAGGTTTCCAATTTCATCCAGGAATAGGGTGCCTTTATTGGCTAGTTCAAATTTGCCAATTCGGGTTTCTTTCGCGTCGGTGAAGGAACCTTTCTCGTGGCCGAACATTTCGGATTCAAACAGCGATGGGGGAATTGCACCCAGGTCCACCGATACGAAGGGCTGATCTGTTCGTCGCGATTGGTTGTGGATGGCCAACGCGACGAGTTCTTTTCCCGTGCCATTTTCACCCAGGATGAGGACGTTAGCATCGGTAGCTGACACCTGCTCGATTGTCTTTAGCACGTTTGTCATGGATGGCGCTGATGCGATAAATGTTCCGCCTTCGCGATTGTAATATTGCTGGAGACCGTCTGGACTGACCTTGTGTTCACGATTCTCGCGTCGGGCTCGTGCTTGCTGGAAGGCATTTATTATGGTGAAGACAAGCTTATCCTTGTCCCACGGCTTCGCCAGGAAATCCACTGCTCCTTCCTTGATGGATCTTACGGCAAGGTCGATGTCGCCATAGGCGGTTTGCAGGACGACCTGAGTTAGAGGAGAGAGCGCCTGGATGCGGTTAAGCCAGAACAGCCCCTCGTTCCCCGACGTCACGCCTGCCTTGAAATTCATGTCAAGGAGGATAACATCGTATGTGTTTTGTCTGAGTTTTGATTCCAGAGATTTGGGGGAGGGGAGGACTTCAATAGCGTCAAAATATTGCTTTAAGATCATCCGGGACGTAAGGGCAACGTCTTCATCGTCCTCGACGATCAGAATGTTGCCGGCGTACTTTTTCATGGGTGGTAAGGGCGTTAACACAATTTAAGGATAAAGTTAACGCCCGCGGTATGGGGGCGGGACTTTTAGTTTATGGCGGTCCGGTCGGGATACCTGAAAACCGGGAGGGGGCAGTAGGCCCCCATCAATTGGCCCTATGGCTATACTTCACCTTATACTGCAATGGCGACATGCCCGTGATCTTCTTAAAAGTCGTGCGAAACGCTTTCGTGTCGGTGTAACCCACCTTGTACATCACTTCGTTGACGTTTTCACGGGAGGTCTCCAATCTCATTTTCGCGGCTTCTATTTTGACGCGCTGAATGTATTCCACCACAGTGTTCGACGTCGCC
>DASVCT010000120.1:0-19012 GCA_036381475.1 Cyclobacteriaceae bacterium | reverse complement strand
GCTAACCAACAATCTGCCACTATTCTTTAAGTGAAAAAGCGTATAGGAACCCTCGGCCTGACAGTAATAAATATCCGAAACCCGGATGAATTCCAGGCCTTCGGCTGTAGCGAGTGCAATAGTCTGATCCAGCTTCGACTTACCAAGGTTTTGCAGTAGGGTAAAAAGCTTGACGTTCTCTGCGGCCCGCACTTTTTTCTGCCTTACTTTTCTTACTGCATCTTTGAGTTCGTCGACATCAATCGGCTTCAGCAGGTAATCGAGTGCGCTGAACTTTATTGCCTTCAGAGCATAATGTTCGAATGCTGTTGTGAAAATGACGTCGAAGTCGAGTTCATGACACTGCTCCAGCAGCTCAAAGCCGTTTCCGCCAGGCATTTCAATGTCGAGAAAAATCAGGTCCGGTTTCTTAAGACTGATTTCGTGCACACCGTCGGCAATGTTTTCGCTTCGGCCCACCACCACCGTATCCGGGCAATAGTCACGCAACAGGTTCTCCAGCGACATTCGGCTATGCGGTTCATCTTCCACAATGACGACTCGAAGCATACGCTCCTTTCCTTCATTCGTCATACTGGTCGGGGATAGTAATTGTGACTTTGGTCCCACACGAACGTGTACTCTCGTTCAGGTCCTCCACACGCACCAGGGTCTTTCGACTCTGCTTTTTATTCAACAAGGTTAGGCGTTGTTCGGCCAATGCCATTCCTCTTGGGCGATGGTCCCCGGATGTCGCGCCGTTAAGGCGCCTTGCCTGGCTCCTCCCAACGCCATTGTCTTCCACCACACAACACACGTTGCCACCTGCACGCTCCAGTTTGATGGAAAGGCGGCCGCCGGAGGGTCTATGCCGTAGGCCATGTTGAATGGCATTCTCCACATAGGGTTGGAGTAGCAGGAAAGGGACCTCAACATTGTGCACATCCAAGTCAGGATCGATGGCAATCTCGTGCTCAAATCTCTGACCAAATCGCAATGCCTCCAACTCGATGTAGAGCTCCAGCAACCTCAATTCATCGGAAAGTGGCACAATGGTATTTACGGAGTTCTCCAGGACCTGCCTTACCAGCTTTGAAAACCGGGACAGATACCTAAGCGCATTGTGCTTGTCGTTGCTGGTTATAAAGTGCTGAATACCATTCAGACAATTGAAAATGAAATGCGGGTCCATCTGTGCCCTAAGCATGCGCTTTTCGAGCTCTTTATTCACCTCTTCTATTTCCCGGTTCTTGTTCGCTATTTCCTGATTCTTTTTCGCAAGTTCCTCCTGTGCACGTCTCTTCAGTCTGTAGCGTTTATAAAGTACAACGGCCATCCCGGCCATAAAAAGAAACGCAATCATGAGACTGACCCTTACCCGCTTATCTCCTGCTGCCTGGACCTCAAGCAGCTCAATCGCCTTGCTCTTGGCAAGCAGTTCCTTCTCCTTTTGTTCCGTTTCGTACCGCACCTGCAATTCATTCAATTGCCTTGCCTTTTCAGCATTGAGCAGGCTATCCTTCAACCCAACATACTGCTGATGAATCTTAAGGGATCGACTATACTCCCCGAGGTCTTCATATACCGCGGATAGCGTCTTAAGGGCATCGGCCTCCTCCGGCTTAAGATTATATTCCCGCGCAACGGCCAGGCTTCGCGCGGCGTAGGTCAGCGCTTCCCTCTTCCGACCTGACTTCCGCTGCATTTCCGCCATATCCCTCAGCAGTATAGTTAAGCCAAAGTTGTATCCTATGGCCTCCCGTATCGTGAGCGACTTGTTGTAATACTCCAGTGCCTCGCCGTAGTCCCCCTTGTCATTGTGAACATCACCTATATTTCGATAACTCAGCGCGGTACCCTGATCATCACCCAAACGCTGCTTGATCTCGAGCGCGCGTCTAAAGAATTGCAAGGCACTATCGTACACGCCCCTGTTGCGGTATAACAAACCGAGATTGTTCGATACCACACTGATTTTTTGAAGATCGTCCTGCATTTCGGCAAGGCGTTTATAGGCGTGGAAGTAGTGTATCGCGCTGTCGTAAAGGTGTTGCTGCCTGAAGAAGAGGGCGAGGCTGTTAAAGGATCCATAGAGCGAAGTCGTGTCTGCCAATTTAGTTCGCAGCGCCAGGGCACGGTGAAAGAAGAGTCGGGCTTCCACCGTGTTGCCCCGCAGCTGATGCGAATTACCGATATTGTTCAGCGTATTCGCCTGGAGTTGTTCTTCTCCGGCTGCCTCTAGTACCGGCAACGCGGTGTGGAAATACTCCAGCCCCCTGGGGTAGTCTCCCATAATGGTGAAGCAAATCCCCGCCTGGTTGAGTGCTTCCCCCTCTCCTTTTTTATAACCCATCTCCCTGGCGAGCGTGATTGCCTCGGTTGCATACTGCAGGGCTTCGGTAGGTGTTTTATGCTTCAGTTCCCACGCCAGCTTATTCAGTACATCCACCTTAGCGGTATCTGTCAGTCCGGGGAGCGTAAGCAATGTTGTGAGGCTGTCCACCGCGGTTTGTGCCGCTGCCGTCAGGTGAAAGAAGAGTACGAACAGTAATATCGGCGCTTTCCGGTTCAAACCATCGGGTGGGGATGATAATGGAATATGCAAATTTTGTCGGTAAGATTCAACATCACAACGAGTCCTCAGCGTCGGTTTTTCGATGAGTGTCGTTCAGACTCTGTGCCTTCCAGCGGTATCGCTATATCGACACCCCCAGGTAACCATTCCACGTGGATGGGCAATCCAAAGAGTTTGCCTATAAGGTGAATTCGCTCACGTATTGCATGCCAGGCGCCATCAGAAAAGGGCCGCAGCGGCGGCGCTGAGGGCGCATCATCGCCCCGTGGCTCGATCCGGATAGCACAAATGATTTCCTGACCATGTACTTCAAAACGGATACTAAGATGACTTTGCCACTTATATGCGAGAACGCCCTCTGTCAGCACGCGCTCAACAAACGGTTGGATAAGCAACACCGGAATTTCCGTATCATATATGTCAACGGCAGGATCAACTGCGATAATAAAGTCGAACCGTTCGTTGAATCGCATTCTCTCCAGCTTCAAGTATGCATCCAGAATTTCGAGTTCGCAGGCGATGGGCAAGAACGACTGATCGGAAGTATCAAGTGTGGTCCGGATAAAGCGACTAAACAGCGACAGAAATTTCATCGCTTCCGTCTGCCTGTTCTCGGTGATGAAATACTGAATCGCATTGAGCGCGTTGAATATAAAGTGGGGATTCATTTGAGCACGCAGGGCTTTCAGCGACAGCATCGATAGTTCGTGTTGTGCCTGGTACAGCATCTCCTGGTGTGCCCGTCTTTCGGTTTCAGCACGGGCTCGCAACAGCTTATTTGCGCAAAGGGAAGCGATCAGCCGCAACGTTTTCAGATGTTTCTCGGTAAAGAAATTAGAAAGTGGATTTTCCGAGTCGATAACACCAATCACCACACCTTCCAGCACAATGGGAACGCAGATCTCCGACAGGCGAAAAGCGTCGTCCTGAATGTAGCGGTGATCTTTGGTTGTATCGTTGATAATCTCCGCAATCCCGCTACGGGCCACCGATCCTACGATTCCCTTTCCAATGGGAATTTCCAACGGCTGATATATTGTAAAATCCTTAGGACTTTTCGGTCCATATGCTGCTTTTTGAACAAGCACCTGCCGGTCCTCATCAACGAGATAGATTACACAGTCCTCGAAGCCCAGCCTGGAAATGCAGTTTCTGGTCAGATCCCATAGTACTTCGTCGACAGTATTTTGTCCGAATAGTGAAATCGCGAAATAGTTTATAATTTCTTCTATATGATCCTCTTCCGCCCCGTTTAAATTCATCTCCAGGATTTCTAATTCTTAAATGATACTGTAAGCCTTTCGCTGGGCCTGGATTCGGTTCCATCCTCAAACAATACCTTCACAGCATAGGAATATCCCCCTTCATTGAGATAAAACTTCAGGTCCTTGAATTGCCGCTCAGTCCCCGCTACAGCACCATACGGAATAAGATCACCATTCCCTTCGCCTCTTAAGATCACAAACTTGAATTTTCCCTCGCCCTCATAGTGCCAGGATAGGGTAAAGTCTTTTGCATCGGAGGAGAATTCTCCGGCCAGATCAGAAACCGGACTTTTCATGGACGCCCTACGGAACCTAACGTTAACCTGGTTGGATCTGCCAGATGACAATCCATTCACGTCCACTGCTTCAACCGCATAGGAATACCTTCCATCATACTCGATATTCGTGTCAAAATATACATTGGCTGTATCGGTAATGGTCGCAATCGGCTGCCACATCTGCCCCGATTCGCTTCGCAAGAGGATGTGCCGCTCAACATCGTTACTGGTGCTCTGCGTCCAGCGCAGTTGAATCGTATCGTTTCTTATCTCAGGTTGTTTCATTACCGGCTTCACCGGCGGATGATAGTCGGGACGCTCCAATTCAAGGACTTCGGAGTAGCCCGAGGGATTGTAGTTGAAGTCGAACGCAGCAATCTTGTAATACACCTTTTTGCCAAGGGTAGTAAGGCTGACCGTGTCCGTATAAAAGTTTCCAGGAATGGGCCCGCTGGTGATCTGAATAAACTCCCGGTCCTTCCCATTTGCACGATATACCCGGTATCCTTTTAGATCTTCTTCCGTACCCAGATCCCATGCCAACGAGACAATTCCCAGAGAATCAATCACTCCGATAAGGCCCACGGGCGTCGCAGGCGGTGTATCATCCCTTAGCAGGGTCATCGTAGTCATACTTTCACTTTGATTTTTGTCCCGGTCGAAGGCAACCACCTTGTAGTAGTTGGGGCGGAAGCCCGAGGGGTTAGGATCGGTAAATGACCGCCCGTTGGATTTCAGTTCGCCGATCTGGACGAAATCGGTATTAACGGTATTACTTTTCATTATGTAGAAACCAGCATGGTCTGGTTCGCTAGCATCTGTCTTCCATTCAATGATCACCTTGTGATCGGGCGTTTCCCTGGAAGTAACAACAGCGGGCGGCGCGGGCGGGGTCATGTCTCTAGCCTGTGCCGAAACTATGTCTGACGGCAAACCTTCATCGCCAAAGCTGGTCAGGCCGATGACACGATACCAATACGTCTTGCCATTGGTGTCGACCGAATCCTTGTACAAGTGCAGAAGCCCCTCCGCGACCGTTTCGTCCGATCGGAATGGCCGCTCGTTAAGTCTGACAAACTTTTTCCCGTCTGCAGATTTTTCGATATAGTATCCCGAGAAAACCTGATCATTCAAGGGTTTGTTCCAACTGATCTCGATGGAATGGTCCATGCCCTCGGTTCTCACGTCGCGGACGGGTGAAGGTTTGTGGACATAGTTCGCATCAACGTACAGTTTTGCAGTGTCTGTCTTCTCATCCGCATAAGGTATATACAAACGATAGATAAATCGCTTATGACCCTTCAGATCCCTGTCGCTGTAGCGAAGTCCCAGCGCCCGTGATACCGGTGCGGAAAAATCCGCGGCCATCAATGCAAATGCGAGGCGGTTGTTTTGTTCCTGGTAAGCCATGAGTTTTCTTCCCATAGCGTCCGACGCCGCAGGATCCACCGCCCGCTCACCATGCAAGACCTCGGCCGCAATGCTAACGGTCACGTCGGTTGTGTCCGTCTTTGCCTTCCATTCCGCAAGCGTGTATGGGAGAATCGGGCCGGCAATTTTCTCGTAGCGATTCAATCCCGCGTGCCACCGTTCCAGGACATAACCATGCTTGTTTCCAAGCTGCCAAACATGGTATGACGTCGGTGCCCAGCGAAGGATAATGGAATCGCCGTACGACCGGGCGATCATAACGACGTCCTTCTGCAGACTGTCCGTCTCGGTTTGTGCATAGCTGTTGGAGCTCAGGATTCCAAATAAAGAGATCACCACAAATTTTCTCATGTCCTAACCGTTTTTAGTACTCACTACTGATGCCACCTTCCTCGTTCAATTCGGGAACGTCGTAAGGAAATTCGACACCTTCGATCTCAAAGCGGAACTGGCCGCCTGGACGGTTCTTATAATACATTTCCTTTTGCAGGTAGTATTCAATGGGTACGAATATCAAGTCGTGATACTCATTGTGCTCCGGATCGGAGGGGCTGGGCAATAGTTCGAGATTCCTGTCATGAATGTGTTTTCGAAACAAATAGTAGTCCCGCATAGTCAGCCATTCTGTGTAGTCGATAACCGCGATGCGTTTTGGTAAGGCGGGATTGGCGTACTGAGGATTCCCTGCTGACGGAGGCGTCTGGCCAGTATTCATCTGAAACTGATTGAGGTTTCCGCTTGGCGGTGTTGGAGCGGCATCCATTGCATCGAGGACTTCTTCGGCGGAAAGGGGGCCATCAGGCAAGACAACGTTTTCGCCTTTCCAATCGATAGAGCCGTGGGCAATAGACCCTTTATAGAATTCAAGCGTGGGTTCGCCATAGGATTCGTTCCATATCTGAAACGCTGTAGGGAATTCGCGCTTACCAAAGGGGTACCATTTGTTTTTATGGCGATGGGGATCCCAATCATCCACCGAGGGTATGTAGTCCTCCCAATCAGGCGTCGGTCTGTCAACCGTCCACTCAATGGGAACTCCAAATTCATCCTTGATCACCATCTGTTCCCATTCCTCATCGTCCGGCATATCATAGAGATCCCTGCTGAAGTCTTCCAACCAGTTGTCCACGTGCGGGTCGTATGATATTTTGAAAGCTGGTTCCACAAATCCCCCATAATCGCTATTCCCCCATTTTTTCCCATACAGTTCGTAAGCGTCAAAGTTCTCCACGATCCCCAGCAACGCCACAGGCACATCGGTTGACACTGCGGTACCCGGATAGAAGGTGGCGTAATTCGTCACGGGCACCTTATTAACCGGGATCTCCAGCACCTCTATGGACTCTATCTTTTGTTTCTTAGTGTTGTACATGCTGGTTTTGAACGCAAAGAAGAATTTGAAGAGATTGTGTTCGGCAGTTTTCGAAGATTCATCGCTCGCCAGCAGCCTGCGATTCATTCGCTGGATCGACACACCGCCTGTCGCTTGTCCTGGCCCGGTCGGTGCAATCAGCATGCCCTTGTTCAGCGAGACCTGGTACATGCCATTGGGTTGGTCGTACTGCTGGATAAGATCCTGCATGCCGCCGGGATTTACTTGTTGGGCGAGTTGATAGTTGGCGGCTACCATTTGCTGGCCGCCCGAGGAAGCCGCTGCCATCGACTGAGATCCCGCGAACTGCACACCGGGATCACCTGCTCCACCACCCACACCCTGGTTGGCGGCAACTATACCTCCGATTGTACCGCTGCCTCCACCACCTCCTGACCCGGAAATGATCACATTCTTGTACGAAGCATACGTGTTCGTTGCCACACCGGGAGCAGCAAGATCGGTGACAGGTGGATTGTACACTACAACGATATCTGCTTTGTAAATGGCGCTATTTTTCAAGCCATTCGGAATATCAAATCTGATCCTGGTGCCGTCTCCATTAATCGTTGCAGTTGATTCGTACACGTTCCCTGTGGCCAGTTCCCTGAACCGTGCTTTCCAGGAAAATGACCCTGAAACAGCGCTATTCACATAGTTTCCAAGCTCCCATACGTCCTCATACCAGAATTCAGGGTCAAAGTGTTCCGAGTAGTTATACATCAGGTTCACCTCGCCTTTCTGGTATTCGTCTTTTAGAAAGTAACGCTGGCGATACCCTGGAGTAGAACTCTTAATGTGGCTGAAGAGGATATGGTCAGGAAATTTATCCGTCGTGAAAGTCCCTTCCTTTTTCTCAGTAACCAGCAACTTGTTCGGTCCGTAGACTTTCTCCCATCCCCTCACCCGTATTTCATAGCTAATGGGCCGATCCGGCGGAAGAATTTCAGAAGAAACAAATACTGCCGAGTTCCCATCCTGGCGATAGTTTTTCCAATTCGTTATGTCCATGGTCTTGTTGTTGCCTTCGTCATCCTTGTATTTGAGAACGAAGGATTCGAAAGTGTAATAGAAAGTGCGAACTACTGTCGATCCGTCATCCTTGATCTCTTCGACCGAGAATTCTTCATTTGGAAAGTTGAACGCGATCTCGGGATTCGTAAACACGCTGACCTTGGTGTCGCCATTACCGGGATTGACTTCCGATATGATGGGCATTTCGTCAAAGGGGTTTCCGGAGTCCGGGAGGCATTTCTCACCCAGCTCGAACTTGAAGCTTGTATTCACCTTGATCAGGCCGTTCAAAACACTTCCGCTTATCGCAAACTGACCCTTTACCCACGTGGGATTAGGAAGCTGCGCCTGGAGCGCCGCGGCGGCCGTTGCCTGCAGCAAACTCAATTTCAGCTTGCCGTCGGTAAACCACACCTTCACCTCGAGTCCAACGTCCAGATCGAGATATGAGTACATCTGCCCTTTGGCATACCATCCATGGATGCCAAATCCGTCTCCGCAACCCATGTCGCCCTGATAATGCTTCAACGTAACATCGAACCCTGTGGCGAAAAAAACGTCTGCGTAGAAGATCAGGAATTTTAATCTGGGATCTGTCTGAAAATGGTAGCCCGAGCCAAAGGCAATGCCACCAGAATTGTTTGTACCGAGCACATCACTTCTCGGTGTGGTGGTTTCACTCATCCCAAACACGTCGCGCACCACAGCTGGCATAGGGGGAATTTCCGGGATATCGTTTCCCATCATGAAGTAACCATAGAAATCGAGGGAAAAGACTTTGAGATCTACCCCCAGCATTATTCTCTTCTCCGTATCCTCCCAAGGCTCATTGTAATTTTCCCACTCGCCGAGCTTCACATGCCAAACTTCAGGATCAAAGTGCATCGCAAGCGGAATTTGACCCGTTACGATCGAAGCGATATTTATTGAAAAAGGATCCTCCGTCTCGAGATGAAATACCGGTGTTGGAAAAGGTTTGGCTTCATCGTGAGGTACAATGACGACCTTCACCGAGCCTTTGATGAATGCATCATCCCTGTCGCCTGTGAGATCCTGCATCACATAACCGCCGCCTTCAATTACAACGTTGTCGAACGAGCCATCCTGATCCAGTTCCATGCTGAACTTGACGTCGCCGTTAAACGCCGCGGGGGTACCCGCCAATCCGAAAGCGACAGCTGCATTGAATCCGAAACTTCCCTCGCTGGGTGTGAAGGTAGACCCGTAAACGCTGGAGCCAGGCGTGTCGTTATAGGAAGGATTGTTGTTAAATGAGCTAAACGCCATTTCTTCCATTACGTTCCGCGTCATGTTATGGTAGGCACCTCCGCCAAGTCCGTATATTGCCGCAGCTGTGCCTGGAATTGGAATTCCCCCGGTACCTGCATGCAGCATCAAGTCGAAATACCAGTATCGGTAACTGTTAGCTCCCGTAGTCCTGCCGATCTGCAGCGCCGCGTCCATGCCCAGATTTATGGCGTTGATATGCGCATTGATCGACCCTCTGAATCCATCTCCGTAAACGGCGTCGTTGTTAAAAATCTGGATGCTGCCGAGAAGATAGGCGACACCTACGTCCACATCGATTGACACCTCATTCAACTCGGTGTGATCATAGTTGTAATGACCGTCAGTAAACTCGCCTACTATACTGAATAGTGTACCACCGGATATGCCGTTGCCCTCGGCATTAAGCGACAGATCCATGTCGAACTGCAATTTGATGTTCGACTGATCGAGTCCGTCCAGGTTCACAGAATTGAGCACAAGTGGAAAATTGGCCAGCCCGGCCTGAGCGTTATCGTAATTGTCGAGATCAATCCCGCTGAGGGAAATTGAAGGACTTGTGCCACCTGTAATCCGTAAATTCTCAAACCGCAGATCAGGAATATTGATGTTGGAAACGGCACTTGTACCGGCCTGCGGCTTGGAAGCCGAGTTGGTATTCCAGGCGACGGTCATCTCGCCATGCAGGATAGCCTCTGGCCGATATACCATCCCTTCCTTCCCAATACCAATCGTCGATGCGGCATCCAAATCGAGCTCGGCAAACCACATGTCAACATCAACGGTTTGGGGTTTGCTCACCTGAAAATGGAATTCGACTTCGTCCGTCTCGGATGTGGACGTCTCAAATGCCACTTCATACTCGAGGTTGTCAATCGATATGGGTAGTTGCAGGGTACCTCCCATACCAGCACCTGCGAGCGTAGAGCTTACGATCTCCAGAGAGACGTTATTGATACTGAAATTCCATCCTCCAAGCTTCCCATTAGCCAGAATGCCTGCCGGCGGATTGATATCACCTGTAAACCCATTCTTATCCAGCAATACGTGGCTGGCGTTAAAACTAATTGTCGAATTGCCGCTTTTCAGAGAAGCAGGAAGAGCCACATTAACGCCTCCGATATAAATCCCTGTCCATGCATTACCACCCGGATAATTTTGCGGAAACGCATTGTTGGCGCCCGCGGGGTTCGAACTGAACGAGTGATCAAGTGTGAGATTCGTTGCTTCGAACTTGAACCCTATCAATTCGGGAATGGTAAAAGCATGGCTCAGGCTACCGATGCTTGCGGTCCAGTTGTTGTAATCTGTAATTGTGGACGTAAAGGAAGCCGATAAGCGCGTACCACCCCCGACTACTTCACCGGAACCGTTGACCGGAAGTACGAGATCACGATCAAACCGGAGGGTACCACTAACTTCGAGGGATTCAATACCCTGGCAATCAAACGAAGCCCGCGTCACATCCTCCTGCAGGATCATCGATACGTGGTTCGAGAGCGGAATAGTCTTGTTTTCAGTCAACACAAGCTCAGTGTCGTCGCCGAAGCCATTGGGGCGAATACAGTTGCTGGATGCCAGGATCAGAAAATCATCAGCAGAAGTACTGTTAGTCAGCTCTACGCCGGTAATCGCGTTCATCGTTGCCCCGGTTGGGGTGAAGATGAGCCCGACAATAATGAGGTCAAAATTTCCGTGGTCCAGGGCAACAGGCAATCCGATCGCCTGGCTGTTGCTGGCCGGAAACATGCTGACTTTCCGGCTGGCTTGCTGCGCCGTTTGCATCAGCGTTCCAATCTGCCCAATGTTAGGGTTAGGAGTCGGCTGGGTAGTTACTGCGTTTCCCGCTAACGCCGCAATGTCCATGACTGCGGTAATCTTACTGGCATTTCCAAACACCTCGTTATCCGTGTTCACCTGGATATTATTCCAATGAACGTTAATCGGCGTGTTCAGAAAGTTAACCGCAATTGTTCCGGTACCTGCAGTTGTGTTCCCTGATGCTACCGTCATAGTAAACTTGCCCACCTTAACCTCATCGCCTGGAACAATACTTTTGGATGAGGTGTTGGCCGGCGCCGCCAAGCTGCAGTCTGCGGCACACGCCTGGCTGTCCTCGGGATCAGGCGCCATGCTGGATTGCGCGGCCGGAACTGTTAGCACGTCGGATGGATCTACATTGACCCTTGTTCGCTGAAATCCTTCGTGGACGAGGGTGATTTCCTCTACAGCAATCTCATTGGCAGGAGCTGCCCCGAAGGTAAATGTGCACACCTGACTGTTGCCGTTGTTCCTGAAGTTCAGCGGCGCTGAGCGTCTTGCCTGTCTTGATGTCGTGTTCATCCGCGCCGTGACGCGAAAAGCATATGTTTTTCCGGGCTCCAGCTTCGGATCCGCCAGCGAGTATATATAACTGTTCGTTCGAACAACCTTTTCAAAAAGCGGTGGTATGTTCGCGGCCTGCATGGCCTGGTTGGGATCCATATTCTGGGGATACATCTCAACGATCTTCAGAACATACTCCACGAGGTCCGGCCGCGCCCCCGCAGGAATGCTCCAGGTAAACAGGATGTTTTGCGGTTGGGTCGTATTCACCGTAGTGTTACACGCCGGTTGGATTATGAACGGTGGCTCGAATTGGCGCAGGTCGAATATCGCGCAGCCCAACGGACTTCCGGGCGAGCGCGGTTCACCCGAATTGTAATCCAGCGCTTGCAGGCAAAGCTGATAGTTACCTTCCGGCAATCCATTTCCTCTTGCGACATCCTCCCTGCTAATCCCAGCGTACTGCAAAACATCTTCGCTGAAGTATTCACGAAGGTCATTGCCAATCAATTGGAGTACCTGTCTGGGCGAAAGCAAAATGGGTTTTGATGGAACGAATGATGGCGGGATAGTAATCGTCACGCCATTATTTCCCTTTATTGATCCCGTCAGACGTAATTCCTGGGGCGTACCCGAACGGTTTTGAAGCACAACGATCAGCCTATTCTGGTTGATGTAGTCTTCGAGATAAGTAGAGTACGGCGGAATAACCTGTGTCGTCAGGCGCACGGCATCCTCCGGAATTGATTGTTGAATGGTAAACGGAAAGCAACCAGAGGGAGCCGGCGACGAAAGGAACTCGCCATTGAAAATGTTGACAGCCCTGAGACACAGTTGATAGGTACCGCCCGGCAGGCCGTTTCCATGATATAACTCCTGCTTTGTGATTCCCGATACCGTCACGTTAGCCTCCTGAAAGTAAGGCGCGAGTTGCGGCCCGGTAAGTTGCACCACCTGGTTGGCCGTCAGGATGATAGGCGGTACGCCGCTCTCGGCCAACGTGATCGTTATGCTGCCTGATGTCAGCGTTCCCGAAAGGCGGCATTCGATGAGACGTGAAGTGGTGTTCCTCAGTGTTACAAGCACTTTGCTGTGAAAATTTGAAAAGCCAGCCTCAAAAGGTGGAATGACTTGCGTGGTGACCTCGACTATGTCCTGCGCAATCGCTGCACGGAAAGGGATAGCAATAGTCAAAATGACTGCTGTAGCCCATCGCATAATCCGACGTTGATTCTTCATGGCTTTCCTTTTTTTCCAAAATTGTATCGGCCTTCGACAAAGCCGGTGAACTCGTTGAATTCAGACCCTGGATACTTGACGGTCAGGTAAGTCAGGTTGAGGCTTGCCGAGAATCTGCCTCCTGGCATAAATCCAAGTCCGGCATTGAGACTTTGAGAGTCTCCAAAATCCGAGAAATTCGCACTCCAGGTAACGTTGAGCGTATACTTGCTTTCCTCAAATCCCTTTGTACCCCCAAACGCGAAACCGAAAGATTCATTGACGCCGCTGTAGCTATCCAACTTATTCGAAGTGAAGGATGCATTCAGACCGAGGGTCTTCTTCAGAAGGTAGAAACTGTAGCTGAAGTTGATAATGGACGCTGAATACTGACTGTAGAGCTGCGTCGAAAGGTTCTTGTCCTTAAGTTCAAATCGGTTAAACATCAACATGAATGTGTGTGTGCGAAGCGAGTCCACAATGTTGTAGCGTCCCCCCAACGTCATACCGGGATTACTTGTGTTCATGCGTGTACTGTCTGTCAATTCGATCAGTCCGGAAGTCTGACTGGTCTTCATGTCCTGGTATCCGATATCAAACCCATACCGATAGCTGGGGTTGATGGAAAGGTTGAGTCGGGGTATGGTACGCTTTGTAGTCGCGTACTTTTTATTGTTCAGATTGTCTCGTTGATAGATCAGGCCGGTTGTTGCGATGACCTTATTCTGCATGAGGTAGAACACCGGGGTAATACTGATCGACTCGATATCGTTGTTAAAGAAATACGCACCCATCGACTTGTAGTCAGGGTCAATCCGTTGGTATTCCGCCTGAACGTTGAACTTCGTATGCGTATAATTCAAGCCCGTTTTCAGGGCACGGTAATAGTAGGTCGTACTGTTGATTGGAATAAACGGCTTGAAAAATTTCGACAGGTTGACCGAATCGCCGGCAGAACTTTCATCCTGAAACTCCCTGTCGCGTGTATACGCGCTGATCGCTCCTTCAAAATAAAGCGAAAGTTTTTTGAATAGCATCTTACGTGCGTTGATGCCGATGACAGCATTTTCGGCTGGACGCACAATTTGTTTGATCGAATCGTCAGTTATGGACGCGGGATCATCCGCAGCCTTAAATAGAATAAGGTCGATGAAGTTGGCATGGTCTCCATACCCCACCCTGGCGCTCCACCCGGTCCGCTTGTACACAGGATCTTCGGCCGTAGGGATGGGTTGCGTTTGAAGCAAAGTGTCCAGCGAAAGGCTGTCAGGTGGCGGAATAAATCGGGTGGCCCGCCGGAGACGGCCATACATGAACCCAACACGCCATTTTCCGGGATTGAGGTCAAATCCGGCGCCCAGCATTTGGTGACCTGCCAGCGTGAATGACGAATGTGTAATATTCTGGTAACCCAGGTGAAGGGTCGCCCATTTGTACGTCGGGCTTACCCCAAACTGGTTGAACGGCTGACTATACGACGTGCCTTGATCCGAGTAGGTAAATGAAAACGGTAGGCGAAGTTCGTAGATGCCGATGCTTACATTGCCGCTAAAGACATAACCGAAGGGGTCACGGCGTTCGGGAACACCCGAGGAATTATAAAACACAAACCTGCTGGAAACGCCACCTGAAATAGAAAAGGGCTTCGCTTTACCAATGCTCTCCAGGTTCTGGGCTGTTGCCTGGGTGGCACAAAGCAGTAGTATGAGGATCGCAATATATCTGGAGGGGTCTGGCACAGATCAGCGAAATTGCCAGGGAATATAGAGTGTGAGGAGTTCGCGAGTCTGGGTGAATTGATCAATGACGGATTTGAGTTGATGGTTGATGGACGCTGATTGACGCTACCGCATACAACAAAATCGATGAGGAAGTTGTTGGTAAAACCCTGAGTCAGCATCCATTGATTGAAGCTGACCCAGAGGTCCCATGGTGCAAAGAATTCTATGCTGTGAAGATGGGAGTTATGTGGCAGGTTCTCATACACGCCGGTTACGGTCACATCCATCCGGTTGTCAATGCGCAGGTCTTTTCCGACGGGATCGGTATCGCCAAAAAGCGCTTTGGCAAATGAGGCGGACAGCATGATAGAATTTTGTTCCAGCAAACCTTCGACGCTGCCATGAACCATTCTTAAGGAAAACATCTCCGGCGCGGCTGGTTCAATAAACTGTCCATTGGAAGTCAGACTTTTTTCGCCAACGGACAGAATGTGATCACTTTCAGGCCAGGCCATAACCACATGCTTGAAATTCTCGCCATACTTGGTTTTCAGCTCATCGCCCAGCGCATAAGGAAGGTAGGCGGTGGTATACGTTTGTCCTGTAAGCGTGCCATTCCGAAGCACCACTGCAATTCGGCTGTGATTTGCATGATACCTGTCGAACGACAACTCGTCAACAATCCACAAACCGATAAGGATCGCTACGGCCATACCGCTGGCCAGGCCACCGATGTTAATAAATGAGTATCCTTTGTTTTTCAACAGGTGACGCCACCCGATTTTGAAATTACTCCGAAGCATAGCAGAGGAAATTATTTGCTGATTCATTTTTCTCATTGCAAAAGGGCGGATATAATGAAAGACCTGGTACCAGTAGTTCAGTTGCGCGCGGAACCGCGATTTACTCTTGAGGGTCGAAAGAAATTTCTCGTACGGATCGCCCGACACCTCCTCCGCCAGGTCCATACGAAGGAACCACAGTAACAATCGTTCGGCGTATTTGGGTGGTTTGATGTTCATGGGTTTATTGCATCACGTTTATTAGCGAAATCCGGGTATTGTCTCCAGAGGGATACTCTGAAATCGCGGGCCTCTTCCAATACCCTGCGACCGTATGCCGTGATCGTATAGATCCTCTTCCTCCTACCTCCTCTTTCCGCAGTGGCTTTTCCCATTTCGGAGGTGAGGAACCCTTTACCTTCCAAACGATTCAGGGTGGAATGCACAGCGCCGATCGAGACAGCCCTGCTTGTCTGCGATTCAAATTCTTCAGCGACCCTGAAAGCATAAGCTTCCTCCCCGAGAATGCCTACCAGGAGCAGGATCACCTCTTCGAATTCGCCAAGACGCGTTTCCTTCATAGTATTTGTTACTAGATTGTAGATGTAATATACGAAAAGGTCGTTTATTTGTTCTACTATTTAGTAAGAAATTAAGTGAATGAAATTCTTAAGGACCAGCGGGTATAGGAATCATGACGATGTTGACGTTCATACACAAATCCTGTAACTCAGTCTCCTAAAGTACATGGGGTATGATATTTGCCCGGGATTCCTCATCTTGAAAGGACTAAAGTCCTCATTAACCTGGCGTTTCACGGTCGGAACGCAGACTAATTTGCCTCTCTGGGATTACGCGCCCTCGGCGCTGCTCTGAAATTACTCTGATCGGGCCCTGCTTCGCCAAGCCAACCAACACCTATGATCAGATATATCATCTTCGTCTTCAAGCGTTTTGCCTGGTTCAAGCGGCTGAATGCAAAATTCACCTATGAAATCCTCGCAAAGAAAATTCCGGCCGATAACTGGCATTTCATGAACTATGGTTACGTTCCCCATCCCCGGGAACAATGTCTGCGCCTCGGACGCGTATGCGAGGAGCAATACGCCCTTCAGATGTACCATTATCTCGCCACCAAAACGGACATGGAAGGAAAGCACTTGCTGGAAGTCGGCAGCGGACGCGGCGGGGGCGCGCGGCACATCGCCGAAGTACTGAAACCTGCCTCCTACACCGGAATGGATATCGCACACAGCGCAGTCGACCTCGCCAATAAAATGCATGCGTTGCCCAACCTCAAATTCATCCAGGGAAGCGCCGAACACATTCCGCTGGCCGATAGCAGCGTCGATGTGGTGATCAACGTGGAATCGTGCCACGCCTACGGATCCGTGTGCAAATTCTTCGGCGAAGTGAAACGTGTGCTGAAGCCGGGCGGTTATTTTCTCATGGCAGATTTTCGCAGTTCAAAGAACATGGCGATTCTTCAAGACCAATTGAAGGAAACCGGGATGGAAACCGTCGTCGAAGAAAATATAAGCGACAATGTGGTACGTTCCATCGAAGCGAGCAACCCGGCAAAAACCGAACGTATTCGCACCCTCATACCGGCACGCTGGCAAAAACTCTTCTCGGAATTCGCCGGCGTGGAAGGCTCGCGGTTTCACCAAACACTAAAAGACGGGTCGCGACTGTATTACAGGTGGGTCTTGAGAAAGTGTTGAAGTGTTGGAATGTTAAAGTGTTGAAGTTGTCCACAGATACAGCGAAGTATTCAGTTGATAGTGAATTCCTTCCCCGCAATCTTGCAACACCGAAGTGTTCAATGTTACACGACGCCCACTTCAACACTCCAACACATCAACACTCCAACACATCATTCCACTTCCACCATCATTTCGATCTCGACCGCAATATTATCGGGAAGCGAACTCATGCCCACGGAGGAACGGACGTGTTTTCCCCTTTCGCCAAATACTTCGACCATTAAGTCGGAGAATCCATTCATGACCTTGGGATGGTCGGCAAAGTCGTCCGTGCAATTCACCATTCCAAGCACGCGTACAACGCGCTTCACTTTGCTCAGATCGCCTAAAGCATCATTTAATGTAGCAAGCATGCACAATCCCACGTTTCTCGCAGCCTGATAACCCTGTTCCACAGTCAGGTCCTTTCCCAGCTTGCCGACATCATAGGGCTGCGGATCGCCGCAGAAGCCATGCCCGGAAAGATAGAGCTGGTTGCCAACGCGGACTGAGGTAATGTAGTTGGCGACGGGCCGGGCGGGCGACGGAAGCACAATGCCTGCCTTCTTAAGATTTTTCTCCGGTTGTCCCTGCGCCAACAGACTGACCGGCACTAACAACAACAGCAAGCACATCTGTTTCATGGTGTCAAGATTTGTTCTCTATTTTTTCTTCCTTCATTTCTTCATCCCATCAAACCCTACCACGCACTTCATTTAGCTTCATGGTCATCGATCGCGCTTCTGTTTCCACCCACCGGTCATAGTCCTCAATAGCGCGCAACCGCTCGGTGTCGTCAATCCATCCCTCCTCCGAAATTTGTTTCATCCCCGCAACCCTGGACCATATTCCCGCCCTCGCTGCAAAATTCGCCTTGCCTTTACTATATACTTCATCAGCATTGAAAACCTCGATGGAATGAAAACCTGCCACACTGAAATAATCGGCGAGATCCTTTGCTATCCGGTTGTTCATCCCGGCATGTTCCCTCCACCGGAGGAATGCGTCATAAAAACTCAGCATACTCGGGGGCGGCTGAGGTTCCAATTCAAGTGCTGTGTGATCGTAGTCCAGTACCGAGACGGTCCCTCCCGGCTTCAACAGTGCCTTAATTTTCGTAAGAGCATCCTTTGGATTACTCAGCCACTGCAGCACACGCGCCGCCACAATGAGGTCGAATTTCTCCTCCACAGTGAATTCGAAAAGATCGGCGTGAACCAAGTTCAGATTGCTGACAGCGTTGTACGTCTCCCTGCCACTTAATATGAAATGCTCTGTATTGTCGATGCCGGTAACGCGACCCGATTGACCGACACGCCTTGCGATGCCGGCTGAAATCGCGCCCGTGCCACAGCCGACATCGAGTACGCGCAACCCGGGCTTGAGGATGGGTACCAGCGTTGCATAATCCGATTCAAGAGTACGATCGTCAAATATCCGTGTAGTGTCCGGAGCACGATGAATGGTCTTGTTCATGGAATGCGTGGTAGGGCGACAAGCTAGCAAAATGATCGGAAATTGACGGGCTTTTGGAGACAGTAAACACGTCCCGTCATATAGATTAGACTTTAATGAAACCCCCGGATTTATGTCAACCCTTCCCGCTACACTGGTAGGAGACTCCGCCTACATCGAAAGAGTTGGTAGATTCATGTTCGCCGTGGCGACCCTGGGCTGGGCGGCACTTCACCTCAGATATGGCGACTTCCTTTTCGGCCGGGCCCCCGCGTGGCCGGAAGCGGTGCCGGGCCGCCTGGTATGGGCCTACGGATCCGCGGCAATGCTCGTGGTTGTCGGGATGACAGTCCTACTGGAAAAAGGTGGCCGAAGAGGATTGATCCTCCTCGGCCTGGTGGTGTTCGCCTGGGCGTTTGTACGGCAAGTGTTGACGCTCATTGCCGAACCGGAATTGGGCGGTCGGCTCACAATGGCAGGTAAGGCACTGACCTTCTTCGGAGGTGCTTTAGCTGTTGCTGCAACCTTACCCCCCGTTCAAGGCAGTCCGTCGGCTTTCCTGAAT
>DASVCT010000119.1:0-5761 GCA_036381475.1 Cyclobacteriaceae bacterium | reverse complement strand
AGTACACCACCCCGCTCGGTGATGCGGTCGAATTCGCTGAGCACCGCTTCCTCGACAAGGTCAGTGAGTTCTTCGATTATAAATGAACCTTGTAGCGGATTTTCATTTTTTGCAAGGCCCAGTTCGCGATTGATAATGAGTTGAATTGCCATAGCCCGCCTTACAGATTCTTCGGTAGGCGTCGTGATGGCCTCATCATATGCATTAGTATGCAGGGAATTGCAGTTGTCGTATATCGCATACAGTGCCTGCAACGTGGTCCGGATGTCGTTAAAGTCGATTTCCTGCGCGTGCAGCGAACGGCCCGAAGTTTGAATATGGTACTTTAGCATTTGCGATCGGGCATTGCCATGATACTTTTCGCGGATGGCCTTGGCCCAGATCCTTCGAGCCACACGACCAATGACTGCGTATTCGGGATCGATGCCGTTGCTGAAGAAGAAGGAGAGGTTGGGTGCAAAGGAGTCAATGTGCATGCCCCGGCTCAGGTAATATTCTACGTAGGTAAAGCCGTTTGCAAGAGTGAACGCGAGCTGGGTGATAGGATTTGCGCCCGCTTCGGCGATGTGATAGCCCGAGATGGACACGGAATAAAAATTGCGCACATTGCGGTCGATGAAGTATTGTTGCACGTCGCCCATGAGTCGGAGCGCAAACTCCGTGGAAAAAATGCAAGTGTTCTGCGCCTGATCTTCCTTGAGGATGTCGGCCTGAACGGTGCCGCGCACCTTCGACAGTGTATCTGCCTTGATCTTTTCATACACGTCGCGGTCCAGCACTTCGTCGCCAGTCACCCCGAGTAGCAGGAGCCCCAGGCCATCGTTACCTTCAGGCAGGTTTCCCCGGTAGGAGGGTGGCTCAAGACCCCTGGCCTTGTACACGTCCTCAATTTTTTTGCGTACGGCGGCCTCCTTGCCGGCCTGCCGGATGTACAATTCACACTGCTGGTCGATAGCTGTATTGAAAAAGAAGCCCAGCAGCATGGGAGCAGGGCCGTTGATGGTCATGGAAACAGACGTGGCCGGGTCAGCCAGATTGAAGCCGCTGTACAGTCGCTTTGCATCGTCTAGACAGCAAACCGAAACACCCGAGTTACCGATCTTTCCGTAGATATCCGGCCGGTAGTCGGGGTCGTGGCCATACAACGTGACTGAATCGAAGGCGGTAGACAACCGCCTCGCGGGCATATCCTTGCTGACGTAATGAAACCTTCGGTTGGTTCGTTCGGGTCCTCCTTCGCCGGCGAACATACGCGTGGGATCTTCCGTCTCACGCTTAAACGGATAGATGCCCGCTGTGTAAGGAAATTCACCAGGAACATTCTCGCGAAGTAACCATTTGAGGAGATCACCCCATCCGTCATAACGGGGCACTGCAATCTTGGGAACCTGCGTTTGCGACAGCGATGTGGAATAGGTCTGAATGCTTAGTTCCCTGCCGCGCACTACGAAGGTGAACACAGGTTCACGATAGCGCGCAGCCTTTTCGGGCCAACGTTCCAGCATCTCAAGAAGTCCGGGTGCGAGATGCGCCTTTAGCTCGTTCAATATCGGTTCGAGGCGGGTAGCCAGTTCATGATCGCCTTTACTGCTTATATGTTCAAGGGTTTGTTGTACCGACTGTATTTGCCGGGCAAGTGCTGACTGTTCCGCGACCCAGGTGTCGTAGTGTCGGCTGACTTCCGCAATTTCGCTTAGGTAGCGTGTGCGGCCCGGGGGAATGATGTATACTTTTTCAGATTGTTCTTCGTCGGGTGCATACGATGACCGCAAGTCCGCTTTTGTCTTTTCGTTGAGCGTCGTGATCACATGGCGGTAGAGTCCATTTGTTCCCGGATCATTAAACTGTGAGGCAATGGTTCCGAAGACGGGCATGTCGTCCGGGCTTTCCTGAAAGCGCTGGTGGCCACGCTGATATTGTTTTTTTACGTCGCGCAACGCGTCTTGTGCGCCGCGTTTGTCGAATTTGTTGAGGACCACGATGTCTGCGTAGTCCAGCATGTCGATCTTTTCCAGTTGGGTCGCTGCCCCGTACTCTGGGGTCATGACATACAGTGACACGTCACTATAATCAAGAATTTCCGTGTCGCCTTGCCCGATGCCCGACGTTTCGAGGATGATCAGATCGAAGCTTGCCGCTTTGAGAACCTGCAACGATTCCTTCACGTGAGCGGATATCGCCAGGTTACTTTGTCGCGTTGCAAGCGATCGCATATATACCCGCGGATCGTTGATAGAATTCATCCGGATACGGTCGCCCAGCAGTGCCCCGCCGGTCTTGCGTTTGGACGGGTCAACGGAAATGATACCGACAGTCTTGTCGCGAAAGTCATGAAGGAATCGCCGAACCAGTTCATCAACGATGGTGGATTTGCCGGCGCCGCCGGTGCCCGTTATGCCAAGCACAGGGGTTGTCGAGGATTCAGCACGGCGGCTGACCTCCTCGAACACCGCGGTATGATCACTATAAAAGTTTTCTGCTGCGGATATGAGTTGTGCAATACCAAGTGTGTTGGAGGGAGTGAGGTGATCAAGAATTGTTTTCGGAATATTCTTTCCCGTCGGCCAGTCGCTTTGCTGTACGACGTCGTTGATCATTCCCTGAAGTCCCATAGCGCGTCCGTCATCCGGCGAATAAATGCGCGCGATGCCATACTCCATCAGTGAGTGGATTTCCTCGGGGAGTATCACTCCGCCGCCACCACCGAAAATCTTGATATGGGAGGCGCCCTTTTCCGAAAGCAGATCGTACATGTATCGGAAGTATTCGCTATGCCCTCCCTGGTAGCTCGTTATCGCGATTGCCTGAACGTCTTCCTGTATAGCAGCATTTACCACCTCTCCGACGCTGCGGTCGTGACCAAGGTGAATGACCTCACAGCCCGTCGCCTGAAGAATTCTGCGCATAATGTTGATGGCTGCATCATGGCCGTCGAAAAGACTGGCGGCGGTAACTACGCGAATCTTATGCTTTGGTCTATATGGATCGGGAGCTTTGTGGCCCGCAAGGCGTGATGAGGATGAACTCATGAACGAATACTGCGTTTCGTATCCGTCAAAAGTACGGAATTGAAGGCAGGACGGAAAGCCACGCGGATTGCACTACTGCTTTGCGCGGGAAGCCTCACGTATTGCCTTGAATTCCGAACCCTCCTTCCATTGCGGCCAGGAAGATTCAAAGGCAAGCCGTCGCCCGACTTCAAACAGCACTTCAAGATCTTCCAGTGCGCCGTCGAGGTGCCATGTTGTGGCATCGTATTCATCAGCAGCCTGATGATAACGATTTGCCGTGTAATCGGCTGCCATTTTTTCTCCATATTCGACACCGCCGGTCACATGGTCATTCCCCGGATCAATGTAGAGCGAAGGAATTCCTGCTTTGGCAAAGTTGAAGTGGTCGGAACGGAAATAGAATCCCGCTTCGGGGTGTGGGTCTGGGGACACATAACGGCCCTTTTCCCGGCATATCGCTTTCACATAGTCATCGAGGTCGGATTGACCATAGCCCACGATGACGAGGTTTTTCATCGGACCAAACGTATTGAGCACGTCGATGTTGATGTCGGCTACGGTACGCGCTGGCGGATAGAGGGGGTGGTTGACGTAATAAGCCGATCCCAGCAGGCCTTCCTCTTCGGCCGTGACCGCCAGGAAGACGACGGTGCGCTCGGGTTTCGGGTTAAGGGCATGGAAGGCTTCCGCAATTTCCAGGATGCCGGCCGTGCCGCTGGCGTTGTCCCGCGCTCCATTATATATGGAGTCGCCCGACGCGTCGGGCATGCCGATTCCCAGGTGATCCCAATGTGCCGTGTAGATGATAGTCTCCTCGGGTCGTGTCGTTCCGGTGATTTTCCCGATGACGTTGAAGGAGTTGTTTTTCCGGGCTTCTGCCGGAAGGGCGATCGTGGCCTGGATGCCCAGCGCGCGGCCTTTGTACCCAGGCTTTCTGGCCGCAGCGAGCTGTTTGGAAAGGTCGAGGCCGACCGATTCAAACAGTTTTTTGGTAGCCGGAAATGAGATCCACCCTTCCACAGGGCATACGGCCTGACCGGATTCGAGGTAGAGTTTCGCTGTATTCCAGCTGTTTTGCAGCACTCCGAAAGGGTAGCTGGCAGGTGCGTCTTCATGGATTACCAGGCATCCTTTGGCCCCCTGCCTGGCAGCTTCCTCAAATTTATAGGTCCAGCGGCCATAATACGTCATTGTGCTTCCCTTGAAAAAAGTGGAGTCATCCGAACCGAAGCCGGGGTCGTTCACCATGACCAGCACAACTTTGTCCTTGACATCCAGCCCTTCATAGTCGTTCCAATTGTATTCGGGCGCCACAATGCCGTAACCTGCGAAGACGAGTTCGGTGTTGTCGAGGGAGGTCCCGGCGGGGTTTCGGCTCCAAACCACATACTCATCGTACCCCTTGAGTTCGAAGCTTTTGTCTTTCGTCCGCAGCTGCATCGTGGGTTCGGCAGTAGTGGTGATCTCAACCATCGGGACCTCCTGCAGGTAGCTCGTGCCGTTGCCGGGTTCCAGTCCGGCCGCGGCAAATTCCTTCTGGAGGTAGTCCAGTGTGCGGTTTTCGCCTTCTGTAAAGGGTTTGCGTCCCATGAATTCGTCAGACGAAAGCTTGATGATCCGCTGTTCGAGCCGCTCGGCAGAGAGGGCGGGGGTAACCTGCTTGCTCTTTTCAGCACACGAGGCGAGGGTGGCAGCAGAGATAATTAGTAGAATGGCACGATTGAGCATGGGTTTCGTCGCGTTAAAGGGGCAAAATAGGCAAAAGGGCTTGTTTTGAGGCAGTCCCCCGGGAATTGACATTGGGCAGTTGGTCGTGTGCGACCACATGCTACGTAATGTCAGCATTTATTACGTGTGGAGGGTGTTCCCCACCCTCGTTTTTGACGCGGAAAGGGGGGTCAGAGTGAAATTTCTTGACAGATCGGAAAAAATATTACGTTATGATGGCTTACCTGGGCAATCGGTCGCGGTATTTACGGGTGCACCGCGACCCAACAATTAGTATTTTTCAGGGAATTGCGAGGAGAGCGTCACCACCCGGCGGGCTGTTTTCCTGCGGCGTTATCCCTGATATATTTGCACGTTTGACCCGAGAGAACTGATGCGACCGGCCCTGCTTCGTTTCCTTGCGTTGTTTTGGATACTCGTCGGCGTTGGATTCCGGTCCGGTGCCCAGTGCCCGGAAACCGGAGTGAATGAGTCCTTGTATGGTACAGACACCTGGAACGGGTATGTTTATGACGGGCTAAACGACTTCAGTTCTGCCAATTTTCTGGGCACGAAGAATGAGGCTACGGAATTCAACGAGACGTTTGCTTCAGGCGAAACCGAGGGCGGTTGTGCTTTTGCGCTGGAGTCCTTTTCTGTACGCTTCAAGAACAGGCAGACTTTTGCGTGCGGTCTGTATACCTTCACGGTCACCTCAAATAACATCGCCCGTCTGAGTATCGACGGGGGTAACTCATTCCTGGTTAATATTTCCTCGGGATCTGATAATGCTACGGTACACCTGACCGGCGGCATATATGAGTTGGTTCTAGAATATGTTCACAATACGGGATCACCTCAGATCAACTTTGATTTCGACGTTGTTGCCGGTGGTGACTATGCAGGGGAGGTGAGTGGTGATCAGGTCATTTGCAATGACCCCGCGGACCCCGTTGCGTTTACGAGTTTGAGTCCTGCCAGGTTCTGCTCCGGAAACCCAGCCACATACCAATGGGAAGTCAATTTCAATGGCGGGGGATACA